>DAIDKV010000278.1 GCA_027449865.1 Planctomycetales bacterium | reverse complement strand
AGCTCCGATCGGGGCATCGTCATTCGATAGTACTGCTTCGGCCTCCGCTTGACCACCCGCGGCTCAGACCGACCCGGCCGGGCCGGGTTCACCTTCAGGACCGACACGTCTCCATCCCCCTCCGTCCCGATCAGCCAGCGGATCGTGTCGACCACGCTGATCCGCTCCGGTGCCACCTCCTGCACCCGCGCCGACTCCGCCGTCAATGAACGCACCAGGTTGTACACCAGCGAGAACATCGCCAACTCCTTCAGCACCCCGTCGACCGTCTCGCACCGCAAAACATCCATCTTCATCGTTATCTTGATGTGCTTGAAATTGACCTCCACCAGCCACCGCCGGTAGTACAGCATCGCCACCTCTTCGGCCGGGTACGACTTCGCGTCCAGCAGCGTCGTCACCACCGTCACCTCGCCGACCCGGAACCCCGGCGATTCCAACCGGTAGCGCACCACCCGCACCGTCAACTCTTCCGGCAGCGCCTCGTAATCCGCCTCCGAAATCCACGTCGGCTTACTCTTGGGCTTGTGCCACACGACGATCTGATCTCGGTCGGCCTTCGCCGGCGCCCACCGCGAGCCCGGCAGGCCCGCCGGGCTGTCGAACTCTCGCATATCCGACCGGGCGAGCCCGGCCGCGAAGTCGACGATCCGCCTCTGGTGCAGGCGGAACAGGCCGTGCAGGTCGCGAGCCGCGAGGATCGCGAGGTGCACGTACGAGCAGAGCCCCCGATCCCCCATCACGATGTCGCCCGGCTCCAGGCCCTCGGAGATCGCCGGGCACCGCGCCATCTCGTGGGATCGCAGCGGCGCGGGGGCGCCGCGGAGCAGCATCCCCGTGCCGACATCGAACAGCGCCAGTCACTTGGCCACCGGGAAGCCGCAGCCGGGCTCCTGATTGCCGGGCTGGCCGAAGGCGGCCTGCAACTCGGGGGTGTCGGGCATCGAGAAGCTCGACCCGTCCATGACCCAGACGCGGTGGCCGAACCAGCGAGGGGCCGAGGCCGTGGTCCGTCGCGTCGCCTCGGTGATCCACTCGAGCAGTCGGTGGAGGACGCGCAGCGGCAGTCGCTTGCGGGCCTAGCAGTAGGCGCTGTCGGAGAAGGTCCAGCGACCGAACTGGACGACGTGGGAGCAGGCGGTGTTGCCGTGGAGGATCTGGAGCAGGAACAGGTAGACGGTGACGACCGGATCGAGAAGGCGTTTCCGCCAGGTGTAGCCCTCCTGACGGCAGGCTTCCTCGATAGCCTGGCGGGTCAGGTGTTCGGACTGATCTTGTCGAAGACGGTCGAGAATGGGCACGATGCGAGGTGGCATGGGGGGCTCCTTCCGGTAACTCTGCTGGCCGTTTCCAACCACCAGGGTGCCGGGAGGCCCTCCCATGCTCAAGACGCTACAAGTCGTTCATCAGGCACATGTTATCACTAACTTCGCGGCATTCTCTCGGACGGCGATCATTGCGGGTTCGATCGGAGGGCGTTCAAAATGTACGGTGTGTTCTTTCACGCGGGCGATCATGTGTTTGTCGATGCCGAGGAGTTCGCGACGCCCGCCGTGAAGAGCTGGAAGGCGTCGCACGATGCGACGGCCGTGCTGGCGAATCTTGGGGCCGGGGTGAAGCTCGGCGGGGCTCCGCTCGGCTCGTGGGTGCTTGCACGGCTCGCGGCCGTCTCCGAGCGCACCATGTTCCCGGGCGATCACGTCCGGCGCGACGGGGAACTCGGCGGGTTTCGGATCCGGATGCTGGCCGTCCGGGGGACCGAGCCGGTCGCCGTCGTCCGGGTGGTCGAGGAACTCTGGGAGACCTCACTGATCGTCCGCGCGGCCGACCCCGAAACGGCCGCCGAGGCCGCCCGCGCCTTCCTCGCCGTACTCTCGGCCAGTCCGGACGACCTCGGCCGATGTCAGGTTGCCGTCCGGGCCAATGAACGGGTGGCGATCGCAACGAGTACGGTTATGATGGGACGTGGCTGCTCGGCACGTCGAACGTGCGGGAGTAGACGCGAAGTCGGGCCGGTAGGGTGAGTCGCGGGGAGCCGAGCGCGATGGCCGTTTCCGAGGAGCGACGGAAGTGGATACAGGGTTTCGCCGTCGGCGAGGACCTCGTCGATCTTGACGACGACAGGCTGATGGCGTGGAGCGACGAGGACGAGGACCGTCGGGTCGATGCGTTCCTCGCGACGGTCACGGACCCCGAGGAGCTGCATATCTACGTCGACGAATATGACTGGGACGGCGGCCTCCTCGGGTTGAAGAAGGCGCTCGAACATCCGCTCTGCGACCTCGGGACGGTGCGGCTCGCCTACTGGCGGGCGAAGCCGACGTTTTACCTCCGATATCGCGATCGGGAGGCCGCGGTCGAGGCGAGGCAGTCGGAGGTGTATGACCTCCTCCGATGGATCGAGGACCGGGTGCAGCGGGGTCTCCACGCGAAGGCCGAGCTGCCGTACGACCCGGCCAACGATTACGGGAACGACCTGAGGCCGAAGGCCCAGGAGATTCTTCGCAGCGAAGGTCGCGACGTGCCGGCGTTCATGTACCAGGCGATCCCGTCGAAAGCCTGACGCCAGGACGAGACAGCGCCCCCGCCGTCGGTTGGCCACGAGGAGGTCGAGACGATCAACGAGAGCAGCACACCAATCCTGGCCGTCGTCGATGCGAGCGGGCGAGTTATCGATAGCCTGGGCGGCTGGAACGAGGCGCAGGGGGTGATCGCGTTCCTGGAGGCGGCGGGGGCCTCGCATCGGCAGTCGTCGCGAACCTCGGCAGGTTGGGCGGTGTCCGTCGCGGGTAAGGAGACGAGAAACGGGGACGCAGCTAGGACGGAGAAAAGGGCACAAGGACGGAGAAAACCGGATAAAAGGGGACAGAGATAATTTATCCTGATAATTATCTCTGTCCCCTTTTCTCCGAGCCTGGTCCTCCGGGCGGTCTGATCGTCGGATGCTCGGACAGGGCTCGATCGGGCGGTCCTCCGGGTCCTGCTCGCCCGCGGATCCGGGTAGCTCAAAAGCGAGAAACGGCGAAATCGCGAACAAAGTCAACCGCGTTCGTCTTGCGCTTTCGTCCATTCGTGCTTTTGTGGCCCCTTGATCCATGGGCCGTCGGTGGCCTGATCGTGGGAACGTGGAGGGAGCCCGGCGATCGCTCCTCGCCCGGGGGCGGCGTTGACTGCGCCGGCTCCGACCCGGTTCGCACAATCCATCGAGATCCGGGGGAGGATCTCGGGCTCGGAGTGATGCCCGGCCGCTCGCGCGTCGCGCCCTCGTCGGTTATGATGGCTGGAGGCGGTCGGTCGTCGACCGCGTGACGGGGCAGATTCCGGAGCCGATCGATGCCGATTCATGATTGGTCCCGCGTCCCGGCGGGAATCTTCCACGATTTCCATCAGGACCTCATCATACAGATCAAGCGCGATCTGAACGCCGGGATCCTGCCGACGGGCTACTATGCGATGGCCGAACAGGTGGTCGGCGGGCTGGGCCCCGATGTCCTGGGCCTGCACAGGCCGCAGGTCGTCGCGAGCGACGCCGACAATGGGGGGGGCCGATCCTCACGCGGCGGACCCCGAGAAACGCTCCTGGCCCCGCCGAAGGTCCGCATTGTGGCCGAGGCCGACTCGGAGTACTACCGGCGCAAACAGAGCCTTGTGGCGATCCGGCACGTGAGCGGCCACCGGGTGGTGGCCGTCATGGAAGTGGTCTCGCCCGGGAACAAGGCAACCCGACAGGCGCTCGAGCAATTCATCAGGAAGGCCGGTGAGTTCCTCGATCAGGGCGTCCACTTGTTGATTGTCGACCTGCTACCCCCCGGGCGATTCGATCCCGACGGCATCCACGGGGTGATCTGGGAGTACATCGCCGGTGGCGAATTCCTCCGTCCGGCCGACAAGCCCCTGACCGTGGCGGCCTACGAGTCGGGCCTGGCAACTCGCGCCTATGTCGAGCCTGTCGCCGTCGGCGATCGACTGCCGGAGATGCCCCTGTACCTCGAGCCCGGGGAGTGGGTGCCCGTACCGCTCGAGCGATCCTACCAGGCGACATGGGAGACCCTGCCGGCCCCGCTGAAGGAGTTGATCGCGGGCGAAGCCTGACCGGCCGTGCCGGCGGCTGAACCATGAAGTCGTTCCGTCCCGCTTTTTTCTTCCCCGTCGAGGAGGTGATGAGCGGTACGATAACCTGGAGTTATTGCACGCGCATTGCCATCGGCAGATCCACAGCAAACGTGAAACTGACGGAATGGGTTGCGTCCTGCCAGGGGCGTTCGTGACGGCTTGAGCCGGATGGGTTTTGTGACGCACGTCCGGTACTTAGGGGCGGGGAGGTAGCGATACCGCCCTGCTCCCGAGCGGTGGAGGATGCAAAATGGATTTCATCCGCGACACGTTCGTCCTCGTCGCCCCCGACTGCCCGGCGTCGGCCGCGGTCGTGCCGAGGGCTCGGGCTTCAGGCCCGACGGTGGCCGCCCTCCAGCACGAGCTGCTCACAGCGCGGCCCTATACGCTGACGCTCGAAGACCTGATGCTGGCCGTTCACGTCCGCCGCGAGGGCCTCTCGCCGGCCGAGGCGGAGGAGCGGGCGGCCGAGATCCGGGAGCACGTCCTTGGCAAGCCGTACCCGTGCATGAGGGCGTCTCCGCTACCGAAGACCTACGGCTGGGGAGTGCATTACGATGGCGAGGGCCGGATCGCCCTGTACGGCGTCGAGTCGGTGGAGTACGCGCGGTTCGCCGCCGGAGGGCCGGGCCTTCGGTTGGTCACGGCCATGCGGAACAAACGCGCCTGACCTCGCGTGGCAGTCGACCGGCCTTCGGGCGCACCGCGATCCTCCGGCTTTCGAAGGTGCCACGCCGACCGGCCGTTCGCCCGACCCGGCGGGCGCTCCGGGGCTCATGGGGAGCTGGTGAGAGCATCAACCGCGTAAACCCGAGGATCACCGATCAGAGGTAACCCAACGCTTCCAGCCGGCGCTGGATCTCGGCGTCTTCCTCGACCGTGTAGACCGGCTCGTCAGATGCCGAGGCGGCCGATCGAGCGACGGCGCCGGCCATCGCGGTGGCCGGGACCGGCACGTCGAGCGAGACCGCCGAGGGATCGAGCAGCTCGGTCAGGACACGACCATCCATGTCCTCGGGCACCGGGACGCCCAGCAGTTGCAGGACCGTCGGCGCGATGTCCAGGAGTTCAGCGCCCCGGGGCGAGGCGCCAGTCCGGAATCCCGGGCCAGAGGCAATGACGATGCCGTCCATCCGGTGGTCGCCCGTCGGACCAAACGCTGGCGAGATCAACTTATTGGTCGTGAAGTCGTGCAGTCCGATCGTCCGGTATCGCCAGTCGGTCAGGACGACGGTCAGGTCCGGAGCCAGGTGAGCGTGCGGGCCCTCGTAAAGTTCGTCGCGCTCATAGACCTTCTCAACCAGCGGCTCGCCGGTCTCGGGATGCGGAATGGCCGCCAGGCCGGCCTTCAGGTCGTCGAGCAGCGGACGGACGTCCTCGGGCGCCACGCACCCCTGCGGCTGCCGGCCACGGACGTTCAGGAAGATCTGGCCGAAATTCCCCTGCGCGTAGGCGCGAGTGCGCGACCAATCGATGTGCCGTCGCGAGAGGAAGAGCGACTCGCCAAGCCGGTCGACAAAGCTCTCCTGCTTGCCCCGGAACCGGCTGACCCGGTGGCTCCCCATGCCGAGCTTGCTCATCAGGCCGTAGATCCACTCGGGCGTCACCCCGCGACGGTAGCACCAGGCCTTTTGCCGGACGTAGAACGAGTCGTCCAGCGCGATCTCTCCGCGTTCGAGCAGCCAGACATTAAAATTGACATAATGCTCGATCGGGCCGAAGCCGTGGTCGCTCATTACCAGGAGCGAGGCATCCGGCGGGAGATTCGCCTCGATCTCGCCGACACCCCGGTCGACCGACTGCCAGAACTCGATGAGCCTCGGCCGAAGCGCCGCCAATTCCTTCTCACGCCCCCGGGCGGCCCGGTGGGTCAGGTCCCAGACGTGCCAGAGCTCGTGCTGGATCCGGTCGGTCGCCATCAGGTCGAAGAGGAAGAGATCCCAGTCGCACCGGGACATCAGGAAGTGGATGGTGCGCAGATGCTGGTCGAGGAAGTCCTGAAGGTCGTCCAGGACATCGGCCTCATGGCCTCCGTCGTGGATCACGGTCGCCCAGGGGCGATACGGGCCGACCTCACGCTCCAGTTCCGCGAAGAGGTCGGGATTCGTGGTGAAATCCCGCGCCGAGGCCGGGCTGAGGAAGTCACCCAGGAAGAAGCCTGGAAATCGCGAGGCCGCCGGCCGAGGCGGATAGCTCATCGGCACACCGCCCGCCACCGTCTTCTTGCCGTGCTGCGCGGCGATCTCCCAGAGGAGCTTCGACTGAATCGACCGCGACGAATTCACCCGCCCGCCCAGCGGATCATGCCCATACTCGACAAACTCGAAGACGCCGTGATTCCCCGAGTTCTTCCCCGTCATCACCCCGGTCCAGGCCACCGGACTCAGCGGCGGAAAGACCGAACTCAACTTCCCCCACGAGCCCTCCTCACGCAGCCGCTCCAGATTCGGCAGCAATCCCTCCCCAATCAAAGGCTCCAGCACGTCCCACGTCGCCCCGTCCAAACCCAGGACCATCACCTTCATCGCGGCGTCTTCCTTTCTGGAGCCCTCTCCATGGCCTCGATCGGAGGATTCTCCCTCCGTATCATTTCCTCAACTCCCCATCCCTCCATGCCTCCCAGCCCATCTCACCTCGACTGGCGGCTCATCCCAGAGTCTTCAAATTTCGGGCCAGTCCGCCCTCCCGCTAGGTCCACATCACTCGACGACTGCGCAATTTTTCCAGAATCTCTATTTTCTCCAGACTACCAGAAAGAAGTCGATTCGGGAAGTGACTCCTATCAGGGAAGGATCGGTCGGAAGGCGGGTGGAACTCGCGGGGGTATGGCCTGGGCGATTCTGGGGGTGTGACGGATTGGGGGATTGTAAAGGGAGAGCGGAGAAGATGCAGCGCGAGGTTCTGAGCGGGGAGTGGGGCGGACGGAAGGAGTGGGCGTCGTTTTGCTATCGGAATCGACAGCGATGCCCGGGAAGCGGGCGATCGTTTCCCTGGAGATCGTTGGAGGTCAGAGGAAACCAGGCGATTGTAAGTTTATTCTGCTGAAGGACTAATGGCGTTGGCTTTGGGATTTTCGATCATGATTCAAGTTCTGGCACGCTTTCTGCTTTCTATCGGGATCGTTCCGAATCGAAGCGGGAAGAGAACAAACATAAAACGAGTTTTGTCCGACGCCTGAGACTTAAAAGCACCTGGCTCTCGGATCTGGGAGCGGATACTAGATACCTCGAATCACGAGCAAGCGTCGTTCTCCCTGGCTGTGCCCGGCCCCCTCGTTGGGGGCCGGGCTTTTTTTATGCGCCAACATTTCCGCGTCTGGTGGACTTATTAGTGGCCTGTTCCGGCGTTACTGGCGCTGAGGACCCGGCGGCGGAGGGAGGCGATCCAGTCCTCGCCCTTGATCGGGGTTCGAGTGGCCAGCGCCGCGTCGATCGTCGCCGTGGAAGGATGACCGGCCCGTTCGCATTCCAGGCCCTTCTCGGCCAGGCGCTTCGCCTCGCCGTCCCAGTTGCCGCTGGTTAGCCCCTCGGACAACGCCGAGAAGTACCAGACCCGGGCGTCGTCGGGACGGGCGACCTGGAGCCGCAGGAAGACCTCGCGGGCGGTTGCCTGCTGGCCTCGCTGCAGCAGGTCGATCCCCAGCGCCATCGTCGGGTCGGTGGGCCCCAGCTCGATCTCGGACATTGGACCGGAGGAGGCCGAGGGCGATGGGAGCGTCAGGCCCGATGTCGAGGCGCCCTTCGGTCCCGTGCCGGCCGAGGCGCCTCCCATCGACTCGATTCGGTCCCGGAGCGATTTGAGGTCCTCGCGCAGGGTCTGAAGCTGGTTGTCGTAGTGCCGGACCCGCGCCGGAAGCTGAGCGACCTCGTCGATCTCGCGGGCCAGTTCGCCCATCTTGATTTGCATTGTTCGAAGGACGGGTGGTGTTTCGTCCTTTGGGCGGCTGATCCGGTCGACGCGTTCGCCCATCCGATCGACGCGCTGCATCAGGTCGTTGATTTGCTTCTCCAGAGTGCCCGGGTCGTTCGAGCCGCTGAAGCCGGGGATCGAGTCGGAGGTCGACGCCTGCGCGTTGGAACTCTTGCTACTGTCCTTGCTCGACCCGCCGCCACCCGACTTCTTTGCCGAGCTGGCTTGCTTCGACTTCGCCGACTCGTTCTTGTCGGGCGATGGCCCGTTTTCTCCCTTCGAGCCAAAGAAGTACGAGTACGCCATTGCGCCGACCACGCCGCAGACCAGCCCGACCGCGGCTGTGATCATCAGGTTCTTCATCATCGATGGCTGTGTCTGGGGCGACTGGCGGTTGTCCTCACGGTCGTCCTTGTGGGAACGGCTTTCCTCGGTATCTTTTGTCGGATTGCGACCGTTCTTCTGGCCATGGCTCCTCTCGTTGGGGCGTCGGCTCGGTTGTCGGGGTTCGTCGTCGATGACGACGGTGCGCACGCCCGAGACATAAAGCGGGGCTGGTTCGCCGACCTGGGTCGTCTCGACCTGGAGCGTGGTGTCGGGATGAGCCTTCCAGTCGGAGCGGTGCTCGACGACCTCATCGATGACCGGGTCGGTCGTCGTGATGGTAATGGGGCCGGAGGAATCGCGGCGGGAATCGTCCGACCGCCGAGGTTCGTCGTCGCGATGCCGGGACTCTTCGTGTGTCATGGGGACGCGATCCTTTCGGTGAGGTGCCGGCGGTCGCGAGCCCGCCCGCCGGGACGTCGCGGGGAATCGCCTCGACTCGTCGCGGGCGCCAACCTAACCACAAGCGAATCGCGTGCCCATTGCGGTGGGTTTCCTTGCGCGATAGAGTGCGGGAAGGTCGTCTTTTGTCGAGGATCGCCCACTCGTGTCGTTCCGGAAAGGCAGGTGCCCCATGCTTCCGCTTCGGTCGAGGAATCTCGTGCTGGCATCGGCGGCGATCGGTTCGATGACGGTCGGATGGCTGACGCTCTCTCGGGCGCAGGAGGGAGTGGGGCGGATTGAGAAGCGGGAGGGGGCGGCGGCGCTCTCGCCCGCCTCGCGGAAGCTGCTGGAGGAGCAGGCCCGTGCGGCGCAGGAGGTCTCGGACCTTGAGTTGGAGCGGGTCCGCCTGCTGGCGCTGAGGTCGGAATCGCTCCAGTCGGAACTGATCGTGGCGTGGTCGCGTCGGGCGATGGAGGCCCGGCTGCGGTTGGCCCTCGACGATCGCCAGCGGCTCGACGCGATCCGCGAGCACCGGCGCCGGGCGGTTCTGATGGAGCGGATCGTTGGTGATTACAGCCGGACCGGGCAGTGCCGGATCACCGAGGTTCCCCGTGCCCGGTATTACCGGCTCGAGGCCGATCGGCTTCTGATCGAGGCGGGTGGAGATCCTGCGAAAGAAAAGGAGGAGGCGGCGGCTGATCCGGCCCCGAAGGGACCGTCGCAGCCGCCGCCTCCTCCGCATTGAGCCCGATCGGCGATCAGGGCTTCAGATACTCGGGGACGGGCGGCTCGTCGGGCGCCGTGGTCTCGACCAGCGGCGGCGGCGTGCCGAGAGCGACCCAGAGGCGGAACTGGGCCTGGTCGTACTGAACGATGGCGTCGATCAGCTTGGCCCGGGCCGCGGCGAGCAGGTTCAGGCTGTTGATGACCTCGATCGTACGGCCGAGGTGCTCTCGACTGCGGATGAGGTCCTCGTGAAAGCCCTCGTGCGAGGAGAGCAGCTCGCGCCGGGCGATCTCGATTCGGTGGAAAGCGGCCTTCGCCTCGCCGAGGTTCGACATAACCTCGTCTCGGGCTCGGTTGATGGTCCGGGCTCGCATCGCGATGGCCGCGTTCATCTCCGCCTGACGCTCTCTGATGAGGGCGACGTTCCCCAGGCCGCCGCCCATGAGCGTCCACCAGAGGCGGACGTCGAAGTCGGTTCGGCCGCCGAAGTTGCCGACCAGCGGAGGCGTCAGGTTGCTGCCGCCGCCGAAGGTGCCGCCGCTGAAGCCGAGCCAGAGCGTCGGCAGGAGCGGACGACCGATCTCCTCCTTCACGTTGTATTCGGCCTGGCCGATCTCGGCGGTCCGCGCGGCGAGGTCGGGACGCTGACGGAGCGCGACCTGGATCAGCTCCTCCGGCGGTGTGTTCAGGTCGATCAGGTTGAGCGGCGAGAGCGGCCCGCCGATTGGCTGAAGCTTCACGGACGGGTCGAGGTTTAACCGCTGGGCCAGCCGGGCCGCGGCGATTCCGAGATTTTGCTCGGCGTCGATGACGTCGGCACGTCGATACCGCCACTCGGCTCGGGCTCGGTCGTAGTCGGACTGTCGTCCCTCGCCGGTGATCGCGTATTGCTCGATCGCCCGGACGATCTGGTATGCCTGGACCTCCGAGAGCCGATGCGTTTCCAGAAGCGTGTAGTGCCGCATCAGCTCCAGTTGCAGGACAGAGACGTCGACCAGGATGTCGTTCTCGGTCGCACGGACGTTGAACCGAGAGGCGCTCACTCGCTGGCGGGCGACGAGCGGCTGGTAGATGGCGTCGGTTAAGGGCGTGAGGATGTTCACGCCGGGGATTCTCGGTGAGCCGGCGATGTCCATGTAGGCACCGGCCCCGACGAAGAGCGACTGGAGCGAGGTCTCCAGAATTTTGCCGGAGGACCGCTGGAGGGGCCCATTGTGGCCGTGGTAGCTCACGCCGTAATTGATCGAGGGGACGAGCAGCGTCCTCGCGGTTAGCTGCTGGGCCAGGGCGTCGAGCACGACGGTCCGCGATCGATTGATCGTGGGGTTGACCATGTCGGCCAGGCGAAGGGCGGTCGCCAGGTCGATTGGGTAGACGCCCTGCGCGGGGGGAGTCACCAGTGCGGCGGGGATTTCCTCGCCGGCCGGCCCGCGCAGGTCGGCGGGAAGCGTCGGCTCATTTTCGGCGGGCCCGGCCTCCGACGACCGCGCCGCGGCGATCACCACACGGCCCGATCGCCCGCCGACGGCTGATCGGCGGGGCATTGAAGTTGGCACGACGCCCCTCTGAACCGGGATGGCCGAGGCCGTTCTCGGCATCGACCGGTTCGCGGAAGGCTGAGCTGACCGGTCAGCCACCGAAAACTCCGGCGTGGCAGAGGATTCGACTGGGGCGTGGTATGGCCTGGCCCAGTCCTCGGCGTGTGAATCTGGAGCCGAGGCGACCACCGCGGCCGGCGGGGGCGGATAGACGCCCGACCAGTCTTCGGGCAGTCCCGGCGCACCGCCGGACGGTCGCATCGGCGGGTAGGCCGCGGCGAGAGGTCCCGGCCCGTTGGGCGGAATCGGGGGAGGGGCAGTCGGCGGGTAGACCCCGGGCATGGCCCCGGCCGGCGGACCAGCCGTGGCGAGCGCCGAGGCAGGCAGCTTGTCGGCGGGCGGGAACGGCCCGCCGGGCGGGAACGCGACCGAAGCTGAGGCGGGAGCACTCGCCGGCCTCGGAGCGATCTCCGGCGGCGCCGGCGCTCCAAGCCGCTTCAGACCATCCTCGCCGGAGATCGGCATCGGGCCATGCTGGATCACGCAGCCCGTCGTCGCGACAAGGAGGGCCGGCATCGCGAGCCCCCAGGGTCGCAAGCCACCCCGGCGACGCCCGGCGTTCGCATCTCGATGCGAGACACGCATGTTAGCGTCCTTTCTGGTGGTGAATGGGAGCGACCCGGAACTCATTGCCCCGCACCCGTGCGCGGGACCGTGAACTTGACAGGAGGCGGCACCGTCGGGCGATATCCGGCCGGCTGGACCGCGTCTCTTCTTGGCATCGTGGAGGCTGTCGGAGCCGCTCCGCCTCCTTCCGTGGCCGTTGGCGGCGGTGGCATCCGCATCGGCTGCTGCGACGACTCCGGCGTCGCCGGGATCGGGAGCGGCGAGATGGTCCCCGGCGGTGGCGCTGTCGGAGGCAGGTTCCCCGGCGCGACACCCTCGGACGGGACCGGTCGTGCCAGTGCGTTGGCTGGCGGCTGCCCCAGTGCCACGTACATCGAGAACTGCGACTCGTTGTAATCGATGATCGCGTTGATGTAATCCAGCCGCGCGTCGGCCAGCAGGTTGAAGCTGTTCAAGAGCTCGATCGGCAGCACCCGGGAGGTTCCCTCGCGGCCGACCATCAGGCGGGTTCGGTCGAGGTCTTCGTGGAAGGCCAGGTAGCCCGAGCGAACCGCCTCTTCATAGAAGCCGATCTGAGCGTACCGGGAGTGCGTTCGGGCGTAGGCCTCGGCAATCTCAGCTCGGACCATGTTCAGGATTTCGACCTGTTCGTATTGCCGCATTCCCAGCCTGGCCTTCGCCTGGTTGATGAGCGCGAGGTTCCCCAGGCCGAGGTTCTGAATGGTCCAGTAGACGACCACGTCGAGGTCTTCTCGACCGCCGAATCCGCCGAAGATCGGCCGTACCAGGTTACTGCCACCACCAAACCCGCCGGCACTGAAGCCGATCAGCGTGTTGGGCGAGAACGGCAGGATCTTCGCCCCACCCAGGTACAACAGCGCTGCCTGAATGGCCGACCGCTGGGCCTCCAGTTCCGGTCGACGAAGCATCCCCAGTGCGATCAGCTCAGAGAGCGGTTGTGGGTCGGGCACCAGCGACTGCGGGACCACCACCGCATCGGTTGGATGCAGCCGGATCGACGGATCGAGGTTGATCAGTCGGCAGAGCTTCGAGGACGAGGAAATGACTTCCGACTCCGCCCTCTGAATGGCGGCTTCCCACCGAGCCAGCACGGTTGCGGCCCGGTTCGCGTCGGCGATCCGCCCCTGTCCGGTTCGGGCGTAGTCGGCCGTCAGCTTGGCGACGACCCGCGATTCGTCCCTCGCCTGGATGTCGGCCGCTCGAAGCCCCTCGGCCCGCAGCAGTTCGCTGTAGGCCATCGCGATTTGAAGCAGCATTTGATTGCGCAGGGCGACCGTCTCGAACTCGCGTTGCCGGACGATCTGCTTCGAGGCGAAGTACGAAAACAGTCCCGGCGCGATGTTCCCCGCGTAGTAGACGCCCGGGACCGTCACCGTGCCGGCCGCCACCGCGTTGGAACCCGCCCCGACGAAGACCGCCGAGCGATTCACCGAGAGAATATTACCGTTGGACTGCTGCAAGTTCCCGCCGTGGGCATTGTAATTCATGCCCGGGTTGATCGACGGGAGGAAGTACGCCGCCGCAAGCTGCCGGTACGCCACCGCCTCCAGAATTCGCTGGCGGGCGATGTTAATCTCGGGGTTCTCGACGTTCCCCAGACGAAGGACCGTTGACAGGTCGATCGGCCGGACCTCCGACGCCAGGATCGAAGGCGGCGTCGCCGGCGGAGGAATAATCTCCACATTCACCGATCGGTCCGGGCGTCGATCGGGCGGCGGCAGGGCGCTCGGCGACGACATCGCTCCCGGATCGCGAGACGGGGCCGTTGGCTGGGTCGATTGAGACCATCCATCCGAGGCAGCCAGCCAGAGGACCGTTACCCCGATCCCCACTGCTAGCCGGCCCGCTCTCTTGCTCGTCCTCACGTTTGCCTCCATGCCCGCCGGGGACGTCTGTCCTGCACATTCATCCTATTCCGAGGCTTCGCTCTGACGGTCCTCCGTCAGCCCGAGATTCCCGGTCGGCCCCATGCCCGAACGTCGTGGTCCGGTGGTTCGCCGATGGATTTCCTTTTTGTCATCGACCAGTGAAGAACTGAACTTGACGGCAAGGAACGTCTTGCCGTTCTTAGGAAGGATATCATTCCTGACGGCCCGGCTGGTGGATTCGGCGGACCGCCTCTCGATTCCCGCGACCGGCAACCGGTTGACAGTTCCGGGAACAGGGATAGCATGGAGTGGAAGAGAATCCGGCCCGCGATCGAGGCCAGATAAATTTGAGAGACAAACGGATCAACTGCCGCATTGTAGCGGTCCTGGCCCTGTGGCTCGGCCTCTTCATGGAGAGGCCTGCGAACGTCTTGCGCCTCCAGGGCGACGCGCCTCCGTCCCGAGCGCGCCAGAGATCCACGATCGTGCTTCGCAAGTCGCGTCCGTTCGCGTCGGCTTCCCGGACGCGATCCATCCGTTCGCCTCTCGTTCATGGGCTCCGTCCCCGACCTATGGCCCCCGATCTTGGCCTGGGCCATGCCATCGGACGACCGTATCCCGCCCAAACGAGACGGACCACTTACCCAGGCTCCCACGCCCGAGCGCGGCCCCACCCTCTCCGGTGCTAGCCCGACCGCCGCTCCAACCCGATTCCTGCGTTCGCGATGGACCCGTTTCGCAGGGTCCACCCGCCTCACCACTTCGGCGCGACCCGCGCCACCACTTTCCGCCGCGCCCCAGTCCCCTACGAAACCCAAGGGCATTTTTCCATGAATGGATTAATACGAGCTTCGCTCGGCAATCCGCACGCTGTCACCGTCATGTCGTTGACGCTGGTGCTGCTGGGTGCCATCACGCTGCCGATCCTCGGCGGCGGCCTGATCCCGATCGACATCCTCCCCACCTTCAAGAGCCCGGCTGTCCAGGCGCTGACCTTCTACGGCGGTATGTCGGCCAACGCCGTCGCCAACGACATCACCAACCGAATGGAGCGGTGGACCGGCCAGTCCAACGGGATGAAGCGGCAGGAGTCGCGGTCGATCATCGGCGCCTCGATCGTCCGAAACTACTTCTTCGACGATGTCGATCCCAACGGCGCCTTGACTCAGGTGAACTCACTCGCGCTCGGGGTGGTTCCCAACCTCCCGCCGGGAACGCTCCCGCCGGTCGTCCTACCGTTCGACCCCACGGCCATGACGCCCGTCTGCGTCGTTGCGGTCGATAGCGACGACCCGGCGAATGACGAGTCGGTCCTCTACGACGTCGGCCGGTACGAGGTCCGCAACCACATCATGGGCGTTTCCGGCGCCGTCGCCCCGGTCGTCTTCGGCGGCAAGATCCGGACCGTCCTGATGTACCTCGACCGCAACCAGGTCCAGTCGCGCAACATGTCGCCGATGGACGTCATGCAGTCGCTCGACGCCTCGAACGTCTTCTTCCCCAGCGCCGACGCCAAGTTCGGCACGACCGACTACGTCATCGATTCCAATTCGATGTACCAGAAGATCGAGGACATGGGCGACATCCCGCTCCGGTACGAGTCGGGCCGGACGCTCTACATGAAGGACGTTGCCACCCCCGCGGACGCCTACTACATCCAGACGAACATCGTCCGGATCGAGGACAAGAAGGAAGTCTACATCCCGGTTTACCGCCAGCTTGGTGCCAGCACGCTGGGCGTCGTCACCAACCTGGCCGGCAAGCTTCGCGAGTTCGAGGGCCGGCTGACCCGCTCGGGGATCAACCTGAAGCTCATCATGGACCAGTCGGTCTATGTGCGGCAGTCGATCATGGCCCTGGTGCAGGAGGGAGTTCTCGGCGCCATCCTTTGCTCGCTGACGATTCTGATGTTCCTCGGCGAGATCCGGATGACCGCGATCGCGATCATGACCCTGCCGATCTCGATCATGGCCTCGTCGGCAGCCCTGTACTTCGCCGGACAGACGATCAACGTCATGACGCTCGCTGGCATGACACTGGCCATCGGCCCGATGATCGATAGCGCCATCATCTGCCTGGAGAACACCCACCGGCATCTTGGCCTCGGCGCCACGACCCACGAAGCCGCCTTCCTCGGGGCCAGCGAGGTCGCGATGCCCGAGCTTGTCTCCACGCTTTGCACGTTCCTCGTGCTCTCGCCACTGGTCATGACGCCTGGTATCGGCCAGTTCCTCTTCAAGCCGCTGGCGATGGCCGTCGCCTTCTCGATGATCGCCGCCTACATCCTCTCGCGGACGCTCGTCCCAGCCTGCTCGGCCTACTGGCTCCATAGCCACGGCCCCGGCCACGGCGACGCTCACGGCGGACACGGCGGACATGGCGAGGCTCACGGCGGACACGGCGGACACGACAGCCACGAGACCTTCACGATCAACGGGAACGGCCATGGCCACGATGCCGGGAACGGTCACGGCCAGCCCGCTCGCCGTGGGCTCTTCGACCCGGTTCGCCGCGCCTTCGCGCGATGGGAGCAGATGATCGAGACCGGTATCGGCTACTACGTCAAGGGGCTCGACGGCGTCCTTCGCCACCGTGTCCTGACCGTCTGCATCGGCTTCGGCTGCCTCTCGGTGGTCCTGGTCACGATGTGGCCGATCCTCCGCAAGGAGTTCTTCCCCGAGGTCGACGCCGGCGCCTTCGAGATGTATGTCCGGGCCAAGAGCGGTACCCGGATTGAGCTCATGGAACAGAAGATCAAGGATGTCGAAAGTTTCGTCCGCGAGAAGGTCAAGGAGGCCACCGAGGAGGCCGCGAAGCACCCCGGCGTGATGGCCCGGATCGAGGGCCTTTTCTCCAGCGGCCACCACGAGGAAGCGGAGACCGACCTTCAGCTTGTCCTCTCCGAGATTGGCGTGACCCCGGACTGGTCGGCGGCTTACACGCCCAATGCCGGACCGATGGACGCCGTCGTCAAGATCCAGCTTACCGCCGAGCGGCACCTCTCCGCTCAGGAGTACGTCCACCTCCTCCGAACTGGGTTTGCCAGGGACTCGCGGTTCCAGGACCTGGAGTTTGCCTTTGATGCCGGCGGCATGGTCCGTTCGGCCATGAACGAAGGGAAGTCGACGCCGTTGAGCGTCCGCGTGACTGGCAAGAATCAGGCGGTTGCTCAGAAGATCGCCCAGGCGATCAAGCTGCGAGTCAAGGAGATTGATGGCGTGGTCGACCCCCGCGTCATTCAGCGAAATGACTATCCGCAGTACCTCCTGACCATCGACCGGATGAAGGCCGCTGACGCCGGGATCACCCAGGCCGACGTCATGCGGAACGTGGTCGCCGCGTTCAATTCCAGCATCTCGTTCAACAAGCACAACTTCTGGATCGACCCGGTCAGCAAGAACCAGTACTTCGTCGGTGTTCAGTACTGGGAGAAAGACATCGTTAGCATCGACACCCTGCGGAACATCCCGATCACGACCCAGAGGCCGGAGCTGCCCAAGCGGCCGATCCCGCTCTCGAACGTCGCGACGATTAGCAAGATGCCCGTCCCGACCGAGGTCACGCACTACAACATTCAGCCGACCATCGAGCTGAACATGAACGTCTACGGCCGAGACCTCGGCCACGTCTCCGACGACGTCATGGCGGTCCTGAAGGAGTTCGGCCCGGGCGAGCCTGGACAATCCGGCGTCTGGAAAGCCTGGGATCCTGATCTCGATCCGGGCCACCTCGCCCGGCAGGCTACCCGCAAGGACGTGACTAGGGCCAAGGGCTACTCGGCCTGGGATCCGAAGTCGGATGAGCACTTCGTGCTCCCCGGCTCGAAGATCGTCATGAGCGGCGAGTACCTCAAGATGACCGACACGTTCAGCAGTCTCTTCAGCGGGCTGATCCTGGCCTCGCTGCTGATCTACTTCCTGATGGTCGGTCTCGACAAGTCGTTCGTCGTTCCGCTCTCGGTCATGTCGATCGTCCCGCTCTGCCTGATCGGGATCATGCCGATGCTGTACGTGACCGGCTCGGCGGTCAACGTTCAGTCGCTGCTGGGATTCATCTTCATCATCGGCATCAAGGTCGCCAACTCGGTGTTGATGACCGACTATGCCCAGGAGCTAAGGCGGCACGAGGGTCTCACGCCGACCCAGGCGATCCGGAAGGCGGCCAGCCTCCGCGTCCGGCCGATCACGATGACCGCCCTCGCGGCGTTCTTCGCCCTGATCCCCGGTGCGATGGCCCTGGAGCGAGGCTCGGAGTCGAACGCCCCGCTCGCCCGGGCGATCCTCGGCGGCCTGATGGCCGGCGAGCCTGCCACCCTCTTCGTCCTCCCGGCGGTCTACTCGCTGATCGTCAAGGACACGGCCAAGGACATCGCCGAGCGGCTCCGCCGCCAGCAGTCTCACGGTCACGGCAACGGGCATGAGGGCCACCCGCTCCCCGAGAGCGGCTGGGAACCTGACCACCCGACCGCCTGATCCATCGAACGTTCCGTGAACTCGAACGACCCGGGGTTCGTCTCCGCCCGCCGCGAAAGCGGCGGGCGCGGGCGGCTCCGGGTCATTCCTTTTTCGCCCCGTCCACTCGTTCCGATTCACTCCCGGGCCCCCGGTCCGGATAATGGAGAATAGCCAGAGAAAGCTCGGGAGACGCTCGCAGGAGTTCACGATGAGCATCGGCACCGGATCGCTTCCACCGTCTCTCACGCTCGGCGATACCCGGGTCTGCCGGAACCGCCCGCCTGCCTGTCTCTACGAGCACGCGATCGCTGAGGAAGGCGCCTCAATGATTCTCGGAGGTGCTCTCGCCACCTTCTCCGGAGAGAAGACTGGCCGGAGCCCAAAGGACAAGCGGATCGTCGCCTCCTCGCCCGAGGTTGAGCGCGAGGTCTGGTGGGGGAGCGTCAACATTCCCGCACCCGAGGCGACCTTCCTCGAATCCCGCCGCCAGGCCATGGCTTTCCTCGAAACACGCAGGGTCATCTACATCGTCGACGGCTTCGCCGGGTGGGACCCCGACTACCGGCTGAAGGTTCGCGTCATCTGCTCACGGGCCTACCACGCCCTCTTCATGCGGAACATGCTGATTCGTCCGAGCCCGGACGAGTTGGCGACCTTCGGAGAGCCCGACCTCCTGATCGTCAACGCAGGCGACCTTCCCGCCGACCCGACGCTCGAAGGGATCACCTCGACGACCAGCGTGATGCTTCACCTCGACCGCGGCGAGATGCTGATCCTCGGGACGAACTACGCCGGCGAGATGAAGAAAGGCGTCTTCACCGCGATGAACCACGCGATGCCGAGGCGCGGGGTTCTTTCGATGCATTGCAGCGCGAATGAGGGGCAGGGGGGCGACGTCAGCCTGTTCTTTGGACTCTCAGGCACGGGCAAGACGACGCTCTCCTCCGACCCGCGCCGCCGGCTGATCGGCGACGACGAGCACGCCTGGAGCGACCGGGGCATCTTCAACATCGAGGGGGGCTGCTACGCCAAGTGCATCGGCCTTCGCGAGGAGCGCGAGCCCAGGATCTTCCGGGCGATCCGATATGGGGCTGTGCTGGAGAATGTCGCCTTCGACCCCGAGACCCGCGTTCCGAATTTCGACGACGGCTCGATCACCGAGAACACGCGCGCCTGCTACCCGATCGATCAGATTGAGGGGGCGAAGATTCCCTGTGTCGGCGGTCATCCTCGGCGGATCATTTTCCTGGCGTGCGACGCCTTCGGTGTCTTGCCGCCGGTCAGCCGGCTGACCCGAGAGCAGGCGATGTATCACTTCCTCAGCGGATACACGGCGAAGGTCGCGGGGACGGAGGTTGGAATTTCGGAGCCGCAGGCGACGTTCTCCGCCTGCTTCGGCGCGGCGTTCCTGGTCTTCCATCCGGTCCGATACGCCGAGATGCTGGCCGACCGCTTCGACCGCCATGGAGCGAGTGTCTGGCTGGTGAACACCGGATGGAGCGGCGGTCCGTATGGGGTCGGCTCCCGAATCGCCCTGGCGCACACCCGGGCGATCCTCGACGCGATCCATGATGGAACCCTCGAATCGGCCCCGACCCGAGACGACCCAATCTTCGGCCTGAGCGTCCCGACCGAATGCCCGGGCGTCCCGAGCCAGGTTTTGAGCCCGGGCGAGGCATGGTCTGACGCGTCGTCTTACGACCAGGCCGCCCGCAAGCTGGCCGACCGGTTCCGTGAGAACTTCGCCGCCTACGCCGACCGGGCCTCGGAACCGGTCCGCCGAGCAGGGCCGATTGGGTGAGCTTCGAGCACGTCTGAGGCGGTGATCCGGGTTCCTTCGATCTCCGGCCTCCGGCCCCGGTCGATGATCCTCGCCTCGAGCATGGCTCGATCCCTCTCACTCGCTTCAGCCCCGATTCTTCGCCTCTCCGCCATACGCTCGATCGAGCAGATCGACCGGGTGGACGACCTCGATCGGCTCGCCCCGCTCCTTGACCTTCCTCGCGATTTGCAAGATGCAGCCGACGTTCCCCGTCGCGACGATCTTCGCCCCGGTCGCCTCGATGTGGTCCATCTTCCGATGGCCGAGCCGCTCCGACATCTCGGGCTGCGTCAGGTTGTACGTCCCGGCGGCGCCACAGCAGATCTCGGATTCGTCGAGCGGGACGAGCTTCAATCCGGGAATCATCGAGAGCAGCGCCCTTGGCTGGCTCCGGACTTGCTGCGCGTGGCAGAGGTGGCACGGGTCGTGATAGGTGACAGTCTGGTCGATCGGGTAGGTCGGCGGGATCGGTCCGAGGGCGACCAGGTACTCGGAGATATCGCGAACCTTCGACGTGAACCGCCTGGCCTGGTCGTGCTCGGCGGCGGGAAGGATGTGGGAGTAGTCCTTGAGCATGGCACCGCAGCCGGCGGCGTTGACGATCACGGCGTCGACCTCGAGAGCCTCGAAGACGGCCATGTTCCGCCGGGCCAGTTCGAGCGCCGGCTCCTCGACGCCCGAGTGATAGTGGATCGCCCCGCAGCAAACCTGCCCACGTGGGATCACGACTTCACAGCCGTTCCGCTGGAGGACGCGAGCCGTCGCCGAGTTTGTCTCGGGGAACATGGCATCGGCGACGCAGCCGAGAAAGAGCGCCACGCGTCCCCGTTTTGGCCCGATCGCTGGCAGGACTTCCGGGAGTGCCGACTTTCGGCCCGAGAGTGTTGGCAGCATGGCCTGCAACCGACGAAGGGTTGGCGGCAGGAGCTTCGTCAGTCCGGTGTTCTCGGCCAGGTCGAGCAGGCCCGCCTTCTGAAGCAGCCGCGCCGGTGCCAGGGCCGCCTTCACCCGGCCCGAGTATGGGAACAGGTGATGGAGAATCAGCCGCTGAAGCAGGCCGGTTTTCGACGAGGCGTCCGCGGTGCGCTGGAGGGCGATCTTGAACGGCTCGATCATCTGCCCGTATCGGACTCCTGACGGGCAGGCCGACTCACACGCCCGGCAGTCGAGGCACAATTCGAGGTGCTCGCGGACGCCTGGCCCGAGTTCGAGCCGGCCATCGGCGACGGCGCGCATCAGGTAGATCCGGCCGCGAGGGCTATCGTTTTCATTGCAGGTCTCGACGTACGTCGGGCAGCTCGCCGTGCAGAGACCGCAGTGGACGCACTCCTGGTAGCGCCGATAGGGGATCTTCTCGGCAAGCCAGTTGAGGTCGATGAGTGCGCTCGCGGCTTCCGGCCGCGGGGACGACGCGGAGGCGGTCTGAGTCGCCGTCGTGGTGGACATCGGTCGGGATCCTGCCGAATGGAGGCACGTCGGGAGGGAAGGTGGCCGCCGCTGGCCGCTCGTCTACCATTAAAGCATCCGGGGCGGGCGACGGCCACCCCGCTGACCGGCCTCGAATCCCTTGAGGCTCAAGACGGATTCCAGGGTGATGGGGCGTTCGGCGTCCGGATTCGGTAGGATCGAGGGTCTCGGACGCCCTTGACCGCCGACGCGATCGGAGCCGCGAGCCGCCCCATCATGGTGAACATTCAGAACCTATTCG
>DAIDKV010000277.1 GCA_027449865.1 Planctomycetales bacterium | reverse complement strand
GCACCCCCGATGGCTGCGCCGTCCGGAGTCCGGCCTGGTGATGGTCCAGGGCCGAATCGGCGGCAATGGCGAGCGGTTCAATCTCGGCGAGGTTACCGTCACCCGCTGCGCCCTGCGGCCCGATCCGGCGCGCGTGCACTGCGAACACGTCGGCATCGCCTATATTCTCGGCCGATCGGCCCGACATGCCGAACTGGCGGCGACGGCGGATGCGCTGTTGCAGGATCCGCTGAACCGCTCGCGCCTGGCCGCGGACCTGCTCCCCCGCATCACCGAGTGGTTGGCGGCTCGGCACGCCGAGCAGTGCGAGAAGGCGTCGCAGCGGATTCTATTGTCCTGTAACGACTTACGGAGACTATTTCATTTGTCCGGGACACCACTCGAATTCCCGTTCGGCGCACATCCGGCTCTTCCGCCGCATCGGGAATCGAGTCCCCAAAAAACTCTCCAGGAGAAAAGCGGCGAGCGCTCAACTTCTGGGATACGTCCCAAGGAACTTCTCGCGGCGGGCGATCTCCAGGTCGTGGTCGACCATCATCTTCACCAGCCCAGGGAAATCCACCTTCGGCTTCCAGCCGAGAACCTCGCGAGCCTTGCTCGCGTCGCCGAGCAGCACGTCCACTTCCGAGGGTCGCGTGTATCTCGGGTCGAACTCGACAAAGTCGCGGTAGTCGAGGTCCAGGAGCGAGAAGGCGACCTCGAGTAACTCACGGACCGAGTGTGTCTCACCCGTCGCGACAACGTAGTCGTCGGGCTTCTCCTGCTGGAGCATCAACCACATGGCCTCGACGTAGTCGCCCGCGAAACCCCAGTCTCGCTTGGAGTCGAGGTTGCCCATGATCAGCTTCTTTTGAAGCCCTTCCTTGATCCGGGCGGCTCCCAGCGTGACCTTCCTCGTGACGAACGACTCACCGCGTCGGGGGCTCTCGTGATTGAAGAGAATCCCGGAGCAGGCGTAAAGGTCGTACGCCTCTCGATAATTGATCGTCTGCCAGTGGCCGTAGAGCTTCGCGCAGGCATACGGGCTTCGGGGATGAAACGGCGTGTCCGGCCCCTGCGGCGGAGGAGCCGAGCCGTACATCTCGGAACTCGACGCCTGGTAAAACCGGACGGGCTGGCTCCGGTTCAATTGCCGAACCGCTTCCAGAAGCCGGAGCGTTCCCAGGCCGACGACGTCGGCCGTGTAGAGCGGCTGGTCGAACGAGACCCGGACGTGGCTCTGCGCCCCCAGGTTATAGACCTCGTGCGGTCGGACCTGTTCCAGAACGTGCGAGAGGCTGGAGGCGTCGGCGAGGTCGGCGTAGTGAAGCTGAATCCGGTCGGCCACCGAGCGATCCCCGGCGAACAGGTGGTCGATTCGTTGCCGGTTCAAACTGCTCGATCGCCGGACCAGGCCATGCACCTCGTAGTCCGGCTTGCTCAGTAGCAGTTCGGCAAGATACGAACCATCCTGGCCCGTGATTCCGGTGATCAACGCACGTCGCATGCTTCGACTCTCCGATGATTCCACTCGCCGTTGATGACTCGTCAGGGTAGATAGTACGTCGCCCGGCCCTCGGGGAGGATCGGATCGAGGTTCCGGATGAGCTGCCCGGCGAAGTCTCTGAGGCCTTCTCCGTCGGGGTCTCGATCGCCAGCGTAGAAAATCTCGATCGTGAGCGATGAGCCTCGTGTGGCCCGGCCGTAGCTACTCTGGCTCGTGATCGGAAGGCGCCTGATGTAGTTCTGGAGCTTTCCTTCTCCGAAAATGTAGTACCAGAATCCAATGTCCGAGACCAGATCACCTTTTCGGTAGCCCAGTCGCGAGAGGGTGATCGGCGAGCCGCCCGGCGCCTCGAGCTCCAGGACGCGATTCCTCGCCTCATCCTCGGTCCAGCCGCCCGAGGGGAGGCAAATCTTGGGCGAATGCCGGAGGTTGTCGCCTCGAATCGAATAGTTGAGCCAGATCCGTACCTGAAGACCCGGATAACGACGGCATTCGTAGACCCGGCTGAGATACTCGGTCGCCTGGGCCTGGAGGACCAGTTGTTCGGTGACGGGATCCTCGTTCCCGACCCAGTCGCCCATCGTTTTCGGCAGTGAGGCGAGCGGCTGGCGGAGGGGTGTACGGTTGATTCCGCAGGCCGCCTCCAGCCCCGCCTGGGCCATCAGCCCGATTCCCACGATGGCGACGCCCACGATGATCCTTCGTCTGACCGTCATCTCCATCCCCCCGTCTCTTCTGGTCCTGGATGTTTTCCCTGGTGTCTCTGACCGCCGATCACGAGTAACCCAGTGGAACCGCGCGCGCCGACGGTTCGGTCGACTCCGGCTCCGGCTTTGGCCCGGGCTCGGGCCGAGATTCCTCGCCTGAGAACAGGTGGTAAACCTGGTCCAGAAGCCAGCATTCGGCGTGAAGCATCAACAGGCCGAAGCCCATCAGGAGCAGTCCTTCGAGCGTGTGGAATGTTCCCTCGGCGTACTCGGGGTCGAGGAAGTGCATGATGTAGCCGGTCAGCATGACCCGGGTGATGTTGGCGGTCAGCGCGATCGGAACCCCGGACGCGATGATGATCGCTCGATACCAGGCCGGTCGTCGCGAGAGATAGGCCACCGCCGTGGTCAGCGCGACGAAGCCGGTCAACTGCCGCATCCCGCTGCACGCCTCGGCGACGAAGAGCTGGATCCCGCCGGGGAGCGTCATGTGGTTCCCCTCGCGCAGGACTGGAACGCCCGTCGCGTTCATCACGGTCGACGCCACCTGGCTGGCCAGAAGCTGCAAGGGCGAGGCGAGCTTCGAGTAGACGGCCACCGGGAGCGGGACCATGAAGATCAAAAAGAGGAACGCGAACCAGAAGCGCTGGAGGGCCTCACGTCCGGCGATCAGGCCGAAGAGGCCGGTCAGTCCCAGGAGGAACGAGAGCTGGCCGACGAATGGGATGGGGAGCGGGATCGTCAGCAGCGAGAGGAGGACCGAGAGAATCAGCAGTGTGGTGCCGATCCCGGCGCCTGCTCGGATCGCGACCGGTCCGCGACGCGCGGCCTGGTCGGCGAAATAGAGGGCGATTGGGGCGACGAGGAAGCCGTGGCTGTAGTTCTCGTCGGTGGTCCACGAGTAGTAGAAGTGCCAGAGGACCTCGCGGAAGTAGAACAGGTAGAGCACCGTGCAGATCGCGGCGCCGTACCACCCGGGGCGCTGGGCTGGATCGGCGAGCGACTGTCGGATCAGTCCAGGAAGGCCCTGGGGAGCGAATTCTTTCGCGGCGAGTGGTGCGGGCGCCTCGGTGAGTGCCGCCATGTCGAGTGTTCCTTCACTTGATCCTGGGGAATCCGTCGAGATTCGAGGGCGAGCCCTCCTCCGTTGCGTCGGGTCGGCGGGACCTCAATTGGCGCGGTAGGTCCCGTAGGTGTCTCGGCTTCTCGCGCGGGAGGAGCCGGATCCCTTGATCAGGCCCACGCGTCGCGAGATGTCGTCGCTGTTTCGGGCGGCGAGCACGGCCCGGAAGGCCGCCTGCCTCTGTCCCTCATCGTTGAGCCGATCGGCGAGATCGGCGAGGTTGAACCACCAGGTTCGGCGGATCAGATCGTTGTCGACGGCTTCGATGGCCTGTCGATACTGTTCGGAGGCTTCGTCCCACTTCGATCGGAGGGCGAGGGCCTCGGCGCGGGCGGCCAGGCGTCGGGCGTCGGTAGGCTCGATGGTCGATCGATTGTTGAGCAATTCGTCGAGGAGTGAATCGGCCTGGTCGTCGCCGCGATCGCGGAGGAGCCGGGCGGTCGCGAGCAGGACGGTCGGGTTGCGGGGCAGGGCGGTGGACCATTCCTGGAACGGAAGGCCGTCGTGCCCGGCCAGGTCGGTGAGGATGTCGCGAATCGCGTCCTCGGCCGGGAGATAATAGCGACGGCCGCCCTCGTCCTCGGCGAACCGAGGGATGGCCGAGCGCGAGAGTCCGCCGCCGGCGGCGGTCTGGATTGCCCGGCGATAGAGCCGAAGCGCGGCCTCCTTCTTCCCGGAATCCATCAGCCGGCGAGCGCTCCAGGCGAGGCTCACCGAGTCTCGGCTGAGCCCGAGGCCCCGAATTCGCCCGGGGAGATCGGCGCCTGGCCCCTCGATCTGTGTCATGGCGAGCCGTGCCGTCGGATTGAGGGGCGAGATTTCGAGGGCCTTCGTGACGAGCGTGGGGAGATCGCCGGCGGCTGGTGTTCCCTCGGCGCCCGCGGAATAAATGGCCCAGTTCGCCATGTGCTGCGAGGTGGTCCGGATCCACTGTCCGCCCGGCGGCCCGACCTCCGGCGGCATCGGTCGCGCCCGGCCCTGGCTGTCCGAGGCGAGCAATCGGCTGGCGACCTCGGCGGCGTTCTGAGCGTCGCGGACCCACCACCAGCCGAGGGCGCAGCCAATAGCTCCCAAGGAGAGCATGAACGCCCCGACCGGCGGGAGCGCCAGCCAGGCGGGAAGATCCCAGTGCGCCGGCTCGGTCGGGACGGTTGGGACCGGCTCCTTGCCCCGTTTCGACCGAGAGGCGGCGGGGCGCGGCCCTGGGCTGTTTTTGTGGTTCTCCAGGATCTCCCGGGCGGACGGCAACTCGACGTCGGCCCGATCGGAATCCAGCCGGCGATCGCCGCTCGCGCCTGGAGCACCCGGCTCGGATCGAAGCCGTCGCGAGGGATCGCCCCGGCGCCCGGCGGTCATCCGCTCGCGAGGCCGGCGCCGGCGGGGCAGACGTCCCGAGGGTTTCGGCGGTGGAGCCTCCGCCCTCGGCTCCGACGCCGTCGGTTCGGCCGATCCGGCCGCGATCACGGGCTCGTCGATGGGCGTGGTCTCGTCGATCGAAACCGGCTCGTCGATGGTCCTCGGCTGGTCGATCGGAGCTGGCTCGGGGGCGACCGGGGGCCTGGCCTGGGGGACCTCGACGCGATCGAAGAGGGGCGGAGGGGTGAAATCGCGGCGCGGCTCGGTGGCGAACACCGGAGCTTCGACCGGCGGCAGGGTGGGTGCGGGGTCGGCGGCCGGGAATTCCGGCGGCTGGTAGGCGGCCGGCTCGAAGGGGACGGGTCGGACCGGCTCTTTCGGACGGCCGACGGTTGGGGTTGGACCCGGGCGCGGGGTGGTCCAGGTGGGTCGCGTCTGAGAGGCGCTTGAGGGGGGGACACTCCGAGGAGCGGGTGGAGCGACCGGACGATCGGACTCGCGATACGAGGGGGTCGGCGGCGAGGCGGCCGAGGGGCGCGGTCCGGTCGGCTCGGGCCGGTTGGTTCGCGCCTTCAGGTGGGCCTCGGCGGCCTTCCATCGGGCGCGCCATCGGTCGGGGTCGGAAGCCGGTGAAGAGGCGGCCGCGCGATCCGAGGTCGCGATGGTCGGCCTGGGATCGGGAACGGTCGCCGAGGCCGAGAAGGGACGCAACTCGACGATCGGCGTGAGCGGCGGCTCGGGCACGGCGAAGGTCGCCGAGGCTGGGAAAACCTCCCACTCCGGCTCGGCCGAGACGTCGTTCCGAAGCGTCAGGCAGAACGGCCCGACGACGACCGGGACGTCGAAGGCGAGCGGGCAAGAGCCCTCGATCGGCCGGCCATCAAGCAGGATCGGGACCGCCGACGAGGACGAGGACGAAGTGGTCGGGACGAGGGTCCACGTCCGCCCTCGCCTGGTGAGCCGGCAGATTTCGTCGGGAAGATCCGAGGCGGGGAGACGGACCTCGCAATAGGCGGCCCGGCCGATCCGGACCGAGATCCAGGGGAGCTCCACGACGCGAATCGGCCCCGATTCACGATCCTGGATGTGGAGACAGATGGATCCCGGCATGATCGAGGCGACTCCTCCGTGTGTGCGACGGCCGGGAATCCCTCCCGGCCCCATCCTGATCCGTTTTCAGGCTCGATCGACGAACAGGTCGGTCCCGCCCGCCAGCCAACGATTCCAGAGGCCGCCCAGCGCGCTGGCGGAGATCGCGACGGCGGGCAGATCGATGGTCCAGTGCAAGATGGACCACAGACTAAACCCGACGGCCGCGCCGATCAAGCCATGCGCGAGTGCGCGATCGGCCGAGCCGACCCGCTTCAGGCAGCCCGGCAGCCGACCGACCGACCAGAGGGCCGCCATCGCGAGCAGGGCCATCCCGGCCCAGCCCGCCTCGACGGCCGTTCGGAGGGCGGTGCTCATCGCAGGACCGGCGGGGAGGTCCTGCGTCTTGAAAAACGAGTAGACGGTGGGAAACGTCCCGAAACCGGTCCCGAGCATCGGAAAATCGTGGAGGATCGGCCGGCACTCGATCCAGAGCCGGCGGGTCGACTCCCAGGAGACCGGCGAGACGGGCGGCTGGCTACCCAGGTAAACCGGCCAGGCCGAGACGCTGGAGGCACCCAGCGCGAGGCCGGCGAGGAGCATGGTGGTGAGTCCGGCCGCGGCCCAACGTCCGCCGGGAGTGGCCAGTCCGGGCACGCCCGCGATGGCGACGGCCGCCGCGAACGCCCAGCAGAACGAGGGACCGGCCATCATCCCGACCAGAAACGAGCCGGCCGCCAGCAGGATCACCATCAGGGCGACCAGGCTTCCCAGCCCCGAGTTGCCGAGGCGGTCGCCGAGGCTCTCGCGGCTCCCTCGGGGAGCCAGAACGTGAAGCAGGAGGGCCAGCCCGAGCGGCATCGCCATGGAGCCCATCGCCAGCATCGCGCCCGGACCGCCCATCATGGTCCCGATCAAAAACGGCTGCTCGGGAACCGCGCCAATCTTCTCGACGACCGGCCGGGTTTGCCCCTTGCGCGGAGGGTCGAGGCGGCGGAGGGTCGAGGGACCGGGCGCGGTCGCGAGATCATCGAGCGTCGGCGCCCAGCTCGGTCCACGACCGGGCTCGATGAAGCCCAGGAGTCCCTCCGAGCCGCCGCCAAGCTGCACGACCGCGACCGCCGTGTTGAGCAGGAAGATCGCCAGGACGCTTCCGGCGAGCCAGAAGAGCCGCCGGCGCCGGTCGACGAAATGGGAAACCGTCCAGAAAACCGCCAGGCAGGCGGCGGCACCGACGAGCCATCGAAGCGTCGCGGCGCGGTCGAGTGTGGCGGGCGACCGGATCTGGGCCGGCTCGATCGGCTCGGCCGAGGGGTCGTCTTCCTGGACGAGTCGCGACCAGGTTCCCGTCGCCCAGACCTCCTGGGCCACCGGCGAGAGCCGGCGTGCGATCGGTGAGGGGAGCGGGAGAAGCTGCGCCACGCCGAGCGCCAGGGCGAGCACGCCAAGGAACGTCATCGGGCTCTTCAGCACGGCCATCCGCCCGAGCAGAGCGCACTGGAGCAAGCGGACGACGACCATGAGCGTCGCGAGGACCGGGAGCGCCATCGGGAACCACCAGACGACGCCGCCGAAGCAGAGTCCGCTGCCGGCGACGACCGCGACCAGGGTCGCGATCAGCGCCCGGTCGGTCGCCGCCATGATTTTCCATCGACGTTCCACGGTGCGGTGTCTCCGGTATCGATCGGTCCGGCGTTTCAGGCGATCGCCATCGCCTCGCCGGTCAGCGAGGCGCGCCCAGGCGAGGGGAGGGCCCCGTAATCGCCGTGATAGCTCGACCAGTTTTCGATGTCGTCGGTCAGACCGTTGAAGACGACTCCGGCGATCGCGACGTGCGACTGCTCGAGCATCGCCTTGGCCCGGTTGAGGGTGTTCAAATGATGCGATCCCGATCGCACGACGAGGAGCGAGGCGTCCACGATCCGCCCGAGGAACCGGCAATCGGCGAGGCCGAGAACGGCCGGTCCGTCGAGGATCACGCGGTCGTAATGCTGCGAGAGTGCCAGCAGGAGCTGGCGGAGTTCGAGGGTTCCCAGGATTTCGATCGGCGCCTCGCGGGTGTCGCCGGTTGGGATGAAGTCAAGGTTCTGGATGCGGGTATGCCGGAGTGTCCGCTGCCAGGGAAGGTCGCCCTTGAGGACGTCGACCAGCCCGAGGGCGGCCTTGGGGTCCTCGTCCTGGATGAAGACATCGGCGAGGCTTGGCCGGCGGAGATCGACGTCGAGGAGGAGGGTTCGCTCGCCCGCCAGGGCGCAGGTCGCGGCGAGGTTCAGCGCCGTCGTGCTTTTTCCCTCGCCGGCCTTGGCGCTGGTGACCAGGAGCGTGACGATCGGTCCTCGGCGATCGGCCACGCCGAGCAGGCTGGCCCGGACATTTCGATAGGCGTCGCAGGCCAGCGAGTCGGCCGATCCGGCTGTCCAGAGGTGTCCGCCTCGGTGGGTGAGCGCGGTCCGTCGAATCCTCGGGACGACACCCAGGAGCGGCAGGGTGAGTCCGTGGCTGACGTGCTCGGGAACCTTCACCGAGTGGTCGATATGCTCCAGGACGCAGACCAGTCCGATCCCCGCGCCGAGGCTGAGGATCAGGGCGACGATGATGAGCATCGGCTTGTTCGGGCGGGTCGGGATGGTCGGCTCGGGAATGCTGTTGGGGACCTTGATGAAGTTGGTGATGCTTGGGCTATCGGCGACGATTCCGAAGTCTTCCAGCCGGACCCGCATCTCGGCGATCCGCCGCGTTTTTTCCTTGCTCTCCTCGATCATGTCGAGGACCCTCTGGTGCGAGGGGAGGGTCTCTCGCATTTCCTTGAGGAGGCGGCGATACTCCGCCTTGTCGGCGTCGATCTCCTTCTGATACTGCTCCATCGCCATCTCGGTGGGCGTCAGGCCGACCTCGGTCCGGACGTTCTTCAGCGACTCGATCTCGTCGAGGATCAGCTCGAGCTTTCGGGCGGTCGCCCTGGCGGCGGGCTCTCGGTTTGGATTCCGGGAGGTCCGCATCGAGCTCTGGAGCATTTCCTGAATGTGGTGCCGCTCGGATTCCAGTTGTTCGATCATCGCCTGCCGGCGAGCCGCGCTGGGGTCGAGGTCGGTTCGGGGGAAGTTCTGCATCAGAACGAACTGATTGCTCAGCTCGCCGAGCCGCATCTGCTTCTGATTGAGCATCGCGCCGAGGTTCACGACCTGCTCCTCGATCAGGCTCTTGCCGTTGGCGCCGAGGGTCGTTGACTGGGCGATCTCGACCTTGATCTTGTCCTTGAGGATCTCCAGCTCGCGCTCGAGCCGGCTGAGGTTGTTGCTGGCGAGGAACCGGCTATCTTCCATCTTCTTGTGGCTCTCGGCGCTGGCCTCGTCGGCGAATTCCCGGAGCAGGACTTCGAGGAGTCGCTTGGTCCGGTAGGGGTCGTTGCCTTCGAGGGTCACGTTGAAGATGTTGCTGTTCCGGTGGTTGAGCGGGATGACGTTGAGCGTTTTGTAGAGTTCGGTGGCCGGATCGTCGTACTGGCTGACGAGGGCGGCGATGTCGTCGGCACCGACGGCCTTGCGCTGGAGGAAGATGCTTCGGAGGCGGCTGGCGCGGTTGGCGATGTACTGCGACTGGAAGGAGCTATCGTGCTGGCCGATGTCCTGGGAGACGATCTGCTTGAGGGCCTGATCGTGTTCGGGAGCGTTGATTTCGATTTCGGCGGCGACCGTGTAGACCGGCTGCATCCGCAAGACCAGGATACAGGCGAGGACCGCCATGGGAACGGCGAGGGCGAGGACCATCCAGGCGCGTCGGCGAAGGGCGCGAAGGTAGTCGGCGGGGCCCTTCAGGGCCGCGGGATTCGCGGCTGGGGTCGAGGCGACGACAGGCCGGACCTGGGCCGCCGCGGCGATGGCGACGGCGGGAGCGGGATAGCCTCGATGATTCGGGATCGCGTCCATGGGGCGCCTCCGTGACGGATGGAACGGATCAGGGCCGCGCGGGCGAATGGGGAGCGGCCAGGCGATAGGCGGCGAGGCGTGCGTCTTCCGCCGCCTCATCGAGCCGGTCGAGCCGGCCCGCCAGTGCTCGCGCCAGCCGCTGCATCGAGCGGAAGACGATGTCGGCGGCCAGCGGGGCCTCGGCGTCCATCGCGATCTCCATCGCGATCCCGCGTCCGAGGCCACCGGAGAGTCGGAAGAGAGCCGAAGGACCCGACACCGCCCCGGCCGGGCTCGGGACTTCCTCGAAGTGGGCCGCGACCCCCTCGATCCGAACCCGACGACAGCCCATCGCCCGGGCGGCCTGCGAGACGATCTCGCCGGCCGCCTCGGCCGAGCCCGAGAGCTCGATCCGCTGGATGGCCTCCCAGGTGAGCTTCGCCGCCGTGCGCTCCTGCCGGCCTCGCGAGAGCCGGTCCTGCAAGTCGCCTCGCAGGTTGGAAAGCTCGTCGCGGCGGCTTGTCACCACCAGCAGGAACGCCAGGCAGCCGAAGATCCCGAGCACCAGCGTGACAAACTCGTTCTCCAGCGCCAGGCCGATCATCACCGCCCCGCACAGGAACGCCGAGAAGCAGTAAAGCATCAGCGCGGCGGCCCTCGGTTTGAGACCGAGGTTCATGAGCAGGTGATGCACGTGTCTTCGATCAGCGGCGCTGAGCGGAAGGTTCCGAACCCATCGCCGGAAGATCGCCATCGCCGTGTCGGAGATCGGCAGGCCCATCGCCACGATCGGGAACAGGATCGAGATCGCCGACGGACCCCCCATCGAGCCCTGGACCCCAATCACCCCGATCAACAGGCCGATGAGCATGCTCCCGCTATCACCCAGGAAGATACAGGCCGGATGCCAGTTGTACAGCAGGAAACCGGCGAGGCTCCCCGCGAGCGAGACCGAGAGCACCGCCGCGCCGAAGTTCTCGTTGTGAACCGCGACCAGGGTGAGCGTCGCACTGACCAGCAGCCCGACGCCCGACGCCAGCCCATCCATGCCGTCGATCAGGTTCCAGATGTTCATGCATCCGAGGAACCAGACCAGTGTGGTGATCAGGCTGAGTGCGGAGAGGTCGAAGGGGAGGCCCGGAATGTGGAGGGTCAGGGCGGGGTGATCGAGGTCGAAATGCAGGCTGAGCAGTTCGATCGATCGAATCCGGATGCCGCCGGCATAAAGCGCCATCACCGAGGCCGCCTGGCCGAGCAGCTTCAGCCGGGGGCCGAGTGACCGGGTGTCGTCGACAAATCCGACGACAAGAATTCCGAGTGCCGCGATGAGCAGGCAGCCGTACTGAGGCAAGGGGGCGCCGCCGGCGGCTCGGAGGCCGAGCGAGGCGTCGACATAGGTCAGCAGGGTGGCGGTCGCCACGCCGATCGCCAGGGCGAGTCCGCCGAGGCGAGGGATGGCGTGCTGATGGACCCGTCGGAAGTTGTCCGGCCGGTCGATCGCGCCCACGCGGTTCGCCACCCAGGTCACCAGGGGCGTTGAGAGAACGCATCCCAGCATCCCGAAGGCGAAGATCGTCAGGTAGACATTGGAGATCATCATGACCCCGATCATCTCCCGAGGGACCGGTCGAACTCGACGCGCGAATATTTCGCCACCGGGACGTTCCCGCCGAGACGGACGCATCCGCGACCGGCCGGCTGGTTGCCGACGATGGATGGGAACCGTTCCGGCATCCACGCCGGCGCGGCGATGGGAATGGCTCGATGGGGGCGCCTCGGGGCCATCCGGCCGAGAGAGGCCGGAAGCGACGCCAAGGCGGCGCGTTGATGGGCAAGGTTGGCGCGTGACACGGTTGGGCTCGTCTTCCTTGACTCAGCGGGTGCGGCCCGATCCAAGAATCCATTCCAGGCGTGGGCTTCTAGCAGGGGGCAGTATCGCCTTCGCCCCCTGTTCGGTCAAGCCCATCTCGAGCCAGTCAGCGATCGATCGAATGAATAAAAATATTGCGATACTGGATCAGGCTCGGCGGGCCGATCCATTTTCCGTCTCGCCGGGCGCCGTGGTGCTGGAGCCCGATCGCCCCACGAGCCGGCAGGCCGGGGAGCCGGACACCGGGGATCACGACCCGGTCGTTCAGAACCACGCGGGTCGAGTCGCCCCGGACCGTGATCTCGAACCGGTTCCACTCGCCGACCGGACGATCGGCCTGGGTCCGAGGCGTCAGGAGCGTCCGGAGATCGGCGGGAGTGGTCGGGTCGGCGCGAAGCCCATACATCAGCTCGCCCGAGCCGATCGGCCAGCACCAGATGTTGACCTGATGGTCGCTGCTCCCTCGGAGAAAGACGCCCGAGTCGGCGTCGGGAATCGAGAGGTGCATCTCATGGCCCTGATGATCGCGGGCGTGCGAGCCGTCGGGCAGAATGTACGGGACGGACTGGTTCTGATAGGGCGCCTCTTTCAGCCGCCAGTCGAGGCGGAGGACGAAATCGCCAAAAGACCTTTCACTCCAGAGGCTTTTATCTCCGGTCGCGGCGCTCTCGGCGTCGTAATCGATCACGCCGTCGACGACCTTCCAGTGGCCGCCGTCGCCTTCCGGGACCTTCCAGCCGGTGAGATCACGGCCGTTGAAGAGGGCGACAAAGCCGGGCGGGGGCTGGTTCTCGACGGCCAGGGCGCAAGCCGATAGAGCCACAAGGGCCAGGAAAGTCGAAGCGACCGAAAGGCAGCGCATGGCGAGAATCCTCCGTGTCGGAGAGAGACAGACCGGAATGGATTCTAATGATCGATCGATGGCCGGGGAAGGATGGACCGCCGCCCATCGGGCATCGGGTACAGATCGGCCGGCCCGGTTTAGGAGGGCGGCGGCACCAGGCCTGGCGCGTTCGGATGGATCATTCCTGCGGCACGACGGGATAGAGGAATTGGGCTGGACAAGGAGGGGCGGGAGTGCGATGGAAGTCAGGACCATTGTTCAGGCTCGCCGGACACCCTTTTGGCTCTCTGGTATCAGACGCAGGTCGTTTACAGCGACTCCCGTCGCGGATGGAGCAGGACCTCATCGATGAACTGACGGCCACCGGGAAATCGTCTCGACGGCAATCCGGCGACAGCGAGGGTCGGCTCACCGGGACGAAAGGAACCCTGAATGAGACAAGTACATCAACGATCGGCGTTGCAGACTGATACCGCGCGCGGAGCCGTCGCTGTCCTCACCTTGGTACTGGCGATGCCGGCGGTTCTCCACGCCGCTGATTCCGGCAGACCGAACATTCTGTTCATCCTGGCCGATGACCTTGGATGGCGGGATCTGGGTTGTTACGGCAGTTCGTATTATCGAACGCCGAACATCGACCGGCTCGCTGCGCGCGGAATGAGGTTCACACAGGCCTACGCCGCGAACCCGCTCTGCTCGCCGACGCGGAGCAGCGTGCTCACGGGTCTCTGGCCGGCACGCACGGGGATCACGGCGCCTGTTTGCCATCTGCCGCAGGTGGTACTGGAGAAGGGGCTCGTGAAAGGGAATCCGAAGATGCCCGTGCTCGTGGCGAACAGCGTCACGCGATTGAAAACCAGCTATGTCACACTTCCCGAGGTCCTTCGCGAGGCGGGCTACCGCACGGGGCATTTCGGCAAGTGGCATCTCGGAGCGGAGCCGTACTCGCCGCTCCAGCATGGCTTCGATGTCGACTGGCCGCACTGGTCGGGTCCAGGACCGGCTGGCAGCTACGTCGCCCCCTGGAAATATCCGGCAGGGCTTGGCGTCAAGGGGAAGCCTGGCGAGCACATCGAGGACACGCTTGCCTCCCACGTCGTGCAATTCATTCGCGAGAACAAGGATCGCCCGTTCTTCGCCAATTACTGGACGTTCAGTGTCCACGCGCCCTATGACGCGAAGGACGAACTCGTCGCGAAGTATCGCGGGCTCGTTAACCCGTCGAACCCGCAACGCAACCCGGTCTATGCCGCGATGGTCGAGAGCCTCGACGACGGAGTGGGCCGCGTGCTCGCCGCCCTGGAGGAATGTGGGATCGCGGACAAAACGATTGTCGTCTTCTTCTCCGACAATGGTGGGGTGAGTTGGAGCGGTCAAGGTGCCGCGAAACATAAAAGCGTACGGTTCCAGGCCGACATGAAGGCACCGCCGACGAGCAACCTGCCGCTGCGGAACGGTAAGGCCAGCCTCTATGAAGGCGGCGTACGCGAGCCCTGCATCATCATTTGGCCGAGCGTGACCCGGCCCGGCACGGTGAACGACTCCGTGATCCAGAGTATCGACTGGATGCCTACACTTCTCGACATGGCCGGGGTGCCGATTCCCAGGGGTGTCAAACCGGATGGAATAAGTCTTGTGTCGATGCTCAAAGGTGGATCGCTTGCGCGCGATGCGATCTTCACCCACTTTCCGCACGATACACCCGCGAGCGGCCAGCATCCCGGCACCAGCGTGCGCCAGGGTGACTGGAAGCTGATCCGCCTCTTTGCCCAGAACGATGAGGGATCCGATCGACTGGAGCTATATAACCTGCACGAAGACCCCGGCGAGTCGAAGAATCGCGCCGCGGAGAAACCCGAAATCGCTCGCGAGTTGAACGAGCGGATCACGAGCTTCCTTACGGAGGCCGAGGCCGTCGTGCCCGTCCGCAATCCGAAATACCGCCCCGCCTCGCAACAATCTCCCGCAGGACCGATTCGACAGTCAGGAGCAGCCGGGGCTGGCGACCGAAGGGATGGGAAATAAGGACGCGAACATCGAGAGGGAGACGTAGCTGGTTGTTGCCGCTTTGAAAACCAGCCGTGTCCTTGTTTCCCGTTCCAGGTCGTCGATCCCGATGGCCACACGATCGACTACACGTATAACGCCGACGGCCAGGAGACCTCCGAGACCTGGGTCAACCCGAACGGCGGCACTCCGCTCGACGTCTTCAACTACACCTACAACAACGACGGCGAGCTGACCTCGGTCAGCGACAACAACGCCTCGTACCAGTACACGTACGACAACAACGGCCGGGTGACGAGCGTGAGCGACGCCGGCTCGACCGGCCTCCCCTCGGTGACGCTGAACTACGGGTATGATGCCAACGGCAACCGCACCAGCATGACCGACAGCCTGGGCGGGGCGGTCAATTACACCTACGACGCGCGGAACCAGTTGACGAACCTGACGTTCTCGGGCACCGGGATCACTCCCGAGGCGGTCGCGTTTACGTATGACAACCAGGGGAACATGACCGGGCTGACCCGGTACTCGGACCTGGCGCAGACGCAGGTCGTGGCCTCGACCAGCTACACCTACGACCCCGCCAACCAGATGACGGCCATCACGGACGCGAACGCCGCCGGGACGACGCTGGTCTCGTACGGCTACACCTACGACGCGGCCGGCCGGATCACGCAGGAGACGCGGACGTGGGCCTCGGGCGCCTCGTCCGACACGCTCACGTATGGGTATACCAACAACAACCAGTTGACCAGTGTGAGCCACACGAACGCGTCGTTCGCCAACGAATCGTTCGCGTGGGACGCCAATGGCAATCAGACGGGGACCGGCTACACGACAGCCACGGGGAACGAACAGACGGCCTCGCCCGGCTACACGTACACCTACGACGCCAACGGCAACATGATCACGTCCACCCAGACGTCCACCGGGGACGTCTGGACGTACAGCTACGACTACCGCAACCGGATGACCGGCGCGGTGGAGAAGAACGCGTCGGGGACGATCCTGGCGCAGGTGACGTACACGTACGACGCCCTGGACAATCGGATCGGCATCGATCAGAATGGCGCGCAGACCTGGACGCTCTACGACGGTAGTCAGCCGGTCATGGACTTCACCGGGTCGGGCTCGTTGGCAACCCGGTATCTGAACGGCCCCGAGGGGGCGATCGACGCGGTGCTCTCGCGGCAGTCGGCCAGCGGGACGGTCGCCTGGTACCTACCCGACCGTCTTGGGACGATACGCGACCTGCTGAGCAGCACGGGATCGATCATCGACCACGTCGATTACAGCGCCTTCGGGACGGTGCTGGGCGAGACGAGCCCGTCGAACGGCGATCGGATGATGGGCTTCGCGGGCCTGCAACGGGATACGTCACGGGGCTGAACCTGGCGGTGCATCGGGTCCAGAATCCGGGAACGGGGAGGTGGACGAGCCAGGATCCGCTGGGGTTTGCAGCGGGGGATGCGAATCTGTATCGGTATGCCTTTAATAGCCCGACGGATCTGACGGACGGCTCCGGAGAGGACATCCTCCTGTATCCTGGGCCGGTCATGGGTGGCCATTGCCACGTCAGCATCGTCGTCTATGACCCCAAGACTGGCACCGGAGTCAAGTACGACGGGGCGGGACCGGGCGGCTCCTCCGCCAATGGCGGAGGTCCCTCCGGGAGTGGCGGTGCCACGCCGTTGAAACCCGAGAGGAAAGAATTCACCGGGGATCCGGACAAGCTGTTCGGAGGTGCGCCCAAGCGGGTCGGACTGCCCGGTGGTGTGCTGGTGGACCCCGGCCCCCTGGCTACACCGGCGCAGCAGCAGGCGGCGCTGGACAGGGCCTTCGACTCGACGCCCCAAATCCAGCTGTACAACGCCGCATACGGCCCGAACTCCAACACGTTCGCCAACGTCATCCTCCTGAAATGCGGGATTATGGTGGGGGAGATTGTCAACCCGAAGACCGGCAATCACGTCTCGATCCCGGGCTGGAGCAATACCGGACCGTACTTTCCGAAGAAGAAGAAATAGCGGCGAATTTCTCCATGATAAGGGGCCATCCGAGATCAACGTCCGATTTGCCTCGTGGCCTCGCCCGGATTACGCAGCCGGGCCGGATGCAAAGTAGGGATCCGTTTTCGGATGGCCTCAATCTCGGACGGATAGGCGATTAGCGCAATGCTCCGGGATTCGGTGGAGGGCACCATGAAGCTCAACCTGAGGATATCCTGGTGGGCGCTCGCCCTCCTTCTCCTCGTCTCGGCGACCTTGGTCAAGCATGCTTATAACGAGCTATGCTGGAGGTTGTATCGCGCTTATGACCAACCGAGTGCGAGATCGGTGAGCAGCGCCAAACAGCAAGGGGTCTTGGTCGCCGAGTTCGAGATAGAGCCCATGAAGCTGTTCGGTGAGGGAAAGACATACGAGTTTGTTGAGGCATGGATGGAGGCTTCATACGAGCCACGGACCTTCCTCGTATGGCTTTCCTATGACAAGAGGGCGAACTGGAGCTATCTCTGCGTGCGTCCGAAGAGCGATTGGTTCCATGATTCTTATTCGGTTTCGCTCACAACCGAATACAAATGGGATGTGAAGGTAACGGGCGACAAGGCCGCATTGACACAATCAGGGAATGATCTTTTCTTTCAGAGGGTGCCGACGGATTTGATAGAAGTGGTGATCAAGGTTTCGGTCAATTACTATGGTAAGCGTGGGAACGGGATTCTGGGATCCGTCCGACTAACCCGGAAGGCGGGAAAATGAAGAAGGTGGGGGGGATTAATGGGAAATAATGAAGAAGGTGGTATCCGGTGGGCCGAGTGGCGAGGAAAAGGGGGGACATACATGAATGGCATCCACTTAGGGGCCTAAGTCGTTGGAAACACAAGCTTTGTGAGCCGCCGTCGAAGCGATCTAGGGACGGGAAACGGGGACGCAGCTAGTTCTTGACGTGCAAACAACTAGCTGCGTCCCCGTTCCCCGTCCTATGCGATGGCCATGTACGATTTGGCGTTC
>DAIDKV010000276.1 GCA_027449865.1 Planctomycetales bacterium | reverse complement strand
GGTAGTCTGCCCCTTCCCCGACGACACCCGCTCTTCCGGCTCGCCTCGACTCCGTTGACACGCCACAAGACCACGGGCAGCATGGCGTGGATCGCTCCTCACGCCGGGCTCCCCGACGCTCTCCCTCCCATCCCCAAGGCCAACCCGGCCGGCACGCCTAAGGAGGCCCAAATAGCGTTTCCCACGTTAAGGATCGCGCGCACGCGCGAGGCCGGTCAAACGAGGCGTCGGGCTTCTTGAACAGGGGATTGGAGGTCGGGCTACGCCGACTCCAATCCATGATCGTTAGGCCCGGCGCCGGTGGTTCAAGGCTCGATCACAGCGGCTCACAGTCCGAGCCCATCATGTTCCCGACCGCTCGAATCAGGTCGCGCATCCGCGACTCGTCAACGACGCCCAGCACGCCCGCGTCCAAGTCGAGTTCGGATGCTTCCAGGAAGGTGATTGTCTCGGCTTGAGCGACGCAATCTTTGGTCAACCCGAACTCGCCGGCGCGAAGCGGGACGCAGTGCGGCAGAACCGAGCGGGTGGGGAAATGCGCGGAGGTGATCAGCACGGCCACGACCCAGCGGCCTCGGTTCAATTCCTCCCGGGATACGATGACGGCAGGCCGCTTGCCCGCGTCGGAGTCGGCCAGATAGATCTCGCCGGGCCGGATCATCAGTAAGGGTTCTCCGCCGCCCACCGGCCCCGCGCCCTTCTCGCTGAGGCGGCCCAACGCTCATGCTCGACGCGATCCTCGCGATCCTCTAACAGTTCGCGCATCCGCCGGTAGACGTCGGCTCGCACCAAGACAAAGGAGTCACCGGTCTGCGGGTCCGCCAGCTCAATCGGAGCGTCGCCCGCCTCCGCTGCGGCCCGGCGCTGGTCAGGGGTAATGACGTTCATGGGACCTCCCCTTACGAATATATCGGATTCCCGGACCGTCGGGTATCGGTCGACCGCCGGAATTCAGCAGCCGGCCTACGGGCGAGTTCGCTGGATCGCGAGGTTAGGCGACCGTATCGTTCGGCTGAAAGAACCGTTCAAGTAAGCCGCTAGCGCGGCAGTCTCTCCGACCTCGTTCAGTGTACTGCGAGGGACGCGTTCGGTCACGCGGATCCTCACCACCTCCATCGATCCCTCGCATTCGACGCTCCGATCGCTCAACGTCCTGCGCAGAGGCTGTTTCCTCACCCCTCTGTGAAAGGACCGTCCCATGTCCACCGCGCTCCGTCGTCGCATGACCCAGGACCTCCAGCTCGCTGGCCTCTCCGACTCTACTCAGGACGCTTACCTCAGGGCCGTCCGCGGGCTTGCCGACCACTTCCACACGCCTCCCGACCGCCTCTCCGAACACCAGGTCCGCGATTATCTCCTTCACCTCAAAAACGACCGACACTTCGCTGCCGCCTCCCTCGGAATCGCCTACAGCGGTATCAAATTCTTCTATTCCCACACCATCCCTCGTGACTGGCCCACACTCAAACGTCTCCGCATACCCAGAGAGAGCCGACTCCCCGATGTCCTCTCCATCGACGAGGTCCGCCGCCTCATCGACGCCGTCCGAACCCCTCACAATAGCGCCTACTTCTGGACCGTCTATTCCCTCGGCCTCCGACTCACCGAGGGCCTTCACCTTCAGGTCCGCGACATCGACAGCGCCCCGGTGATGGTCCACGTCCGACACGGCAAGGGGGCCAAGGATCGGTACGTCCCCTTGCCATCGCGGACCCTGACGACCCTCCGCGCCTACTGGGCCAGCCATCGCCATCCCACCTGGCTCTTCCCCGCCACCGGCCGCGACCACCGCCAGGCCGCCTCCGCCGATCGCCCGATGGAACGCTCCAGCGTCCAGGGGGCCTTGCGTCGCGTCGTCCGCGACCTGGGATTCCGCAAGGCCATCTCAATCCACACCCTCCGACATAGTTGCGCGACCCATCTCCTTGAGGCCGGTGTCAACCTCCGGCTGATCCAGCAGTACCTCGGCCACCGCTCGTTGCAAACCACGATGATCTATCTCCACCTGACCGCCGCCAGCCAGGATCAGGCCCGCGAGCGGATCGAGGCGCTGATGGGAGATTGAGCCATGCCGACCGTCGCCGAGGTGGTGCGGCGGTATGGACCGGAATATCTCGATCGGTTCGGCGATCGGATGCCTCCGTCGCACGCGAAGGTGCTCCGGTCGATCGCCGCGTGCCGGACCGGCGAGCTGGGGACGGTCCTCTACCGCTGCGAGGACTGTGGCAAGATCCACGCCGTGGCCCGGTCGTGCGGCGACCGGCATTGCCCGACATGCCAGCGAAACAAGGCCGAGGCCTGGCTGGCGAAGCAGGTCGATCGGCTGCTGCCGTGCCCGTCTTTTCTGATCACCTTCACTCTGCCGGCCGAGCTTCGGGAGGTGGCACGCCGCCACCAGCGTGCCGTCTACGGGGCGTTGTTCGAGGCGTCCAGCCAGGCGCTGCGCGCGGAGGCGGCGGAGCCGAAGCACCTGGGGACGGATCGGCTGGGGTTCGTCGGCGTGTTGCACACCTGGGGCCGGACGCTGGAGTATCACCCCCACGTCCACTACGTCGTTCCCGGCGCCGGGCTCAGCGGCGACGGCACGCGATGGCTGCCGTCGCGGCCGGGGTTCCTGGTGCCGGTGAAGCCGCTGGGGCAGGTGTTTCGGGGGAAGTTCCGCGACCGGCTGGAGGCCGAGGGCCTGCTGGATGGCGTGGACCCGGCGGTCTGGCGTCGCGACTGGGTGGTGCATTGCCAGCCGACCGGCGACGGCCGGCGGTCGCTGCGATACCTGGCGCCTTATGTGTTCCGGGTAGCGATCGGCGACCAACGGATCGTCTCGTGCGAGGACGGTCGGGTGGTGTTCACGTATCGCAAGGTGGGGTCGAACCGGTCGCGGTAGATGACGCTGGACGCGATGGAGTTCCTGCGACGGTTCCTGGAGCACGTGCTGCCGCCGGGGTTCGCCAAGGTCCGGCATTACAGGTTCCTGAGCCCGTCGGCGTCGGTGTCGCTGGAGTTGTTGCGGTGGCTGATGGCGATCCGATCGGGCGCGACATACGTGTTGCGTTTCGTCCGGAGCGGACCGCAGCGGGACGGCGCCGAAGGTCCGAGATGCCCGACGTGCGGCGGTCGGCTGGAGTGGCTGGGGATCGAGCCGGCCCTGAGCCCGTCGACCTTCGACACGAGTTAGCCTGATGAGATCCAACCCTCACGACCGGAGTGGCTCACAGGCCCGGCGGCGAGGCCGGGGACCGATCGGATTGCGCGCCGGGTCTGAAGATGGTCGAGTCGAGGCGGCTCCGCCGGCCCATCGGTGGACCCAGAGAAGGCCGCGGGCTCCCCTTGCGAGCGGGTCGCGACCCGGCGCCGGTCGCGCCGGAGCCGACTGACGGTCGCCGACGACAGTGATCGCCGATGATCACCGCGAAGCATTCCCCTAAAGATGAGGCCCATAGCGAGTCGGCCGGGCTTCTTGAACAGGGGATTGGAGGTCGGGCTACGCCGACTCCAATCCATGATCGTTAGACGTCGGGTTTCTGCCCGATCACGTAGAATAACTCTGTGCGGTGGAACCGACCCGATGCGACCGCCGACGCCTCCAGAGCGACCGCGATAGGCGGGTCACTCGGCTCGACCGAAGTGACGACGCCTGGGGCACCGCTCTCCACGCAGCCTTCCAGCCCTGCCGGGACGGAACGGATGGTGACCCTGTGGCCAGGGCGAAGCTCGTACCAACAGCGAGGGCATTTGCCGGGCACCGGATCGCCGACACGGACACCGGGCCAGTGGCGATGATACCACTCGGCGACTGGCATGCTAATACTCAGGTGGTATTCGGCCCCGCAGACGGGGCAGCGACCGTATGGCATAACTTGAAGGCGACTAACGACCGAGTTCAGCGGCCGGCCGCAGGCCGGGCCGCTGCAACGCAATGTTAGGACCGAGATTGCCAGATCCTCGGGTCTCGCCTGCTGTGAAACACGGCGATCACTTCGACCCGGTCGGCCAGGACTCGGTAGAGCAGGGCGTACGGGAATCGCTGAACCCGCGCACGTCGGATGTCCCGGTAGACCATCGCATGAAGCTCCGGCATCCGGCCGATCCGATCCAGCACATCTTGAACACGCTCGATGAACTCCTCGCCGCGCCCCGTCTTCTCCTCGTACCAGGCCGCCGCCTCGACGAATTCCCGGTCGGCCGCCGGGCTGAGGATGACCGGGAGGTTCATTGCCGGATCCGCTCAAGGGCCCGGGCCTTGACCGCCTCCCAGGGGATGCCGGCAGCGGGGTTGCGATCCAGTTCCTCAATCCGCCGATCGAGCTCGGCCTTTATCTCCGCGGTCAGTTCTGGTTCATAACCTCGGTCGGCGAGCCGGTCCCAGACGTCCTGCACGAGCCGGACGCGATCGTCGACGGGCCAAGACTCGACTTCGTTGAGGACGGCTTGATAATCCATCGGTCACCTTGCCTGGCACGGGGACTTTACGGTTTTGCGGGCCGAATTGTCTCCTCCCAGCATACCCAGTCACTGTGCTCAAGCCCAGAGCGGTCGAGACCCGGTTAGATACTATGCCCGGAGCGAGCCGGGCTGAAGAGGTGAGCCGCTGACGGTAAGCTCCTCATAGGGATCGTAGCCACACGTTCCTTTAGCGGAGTTCCACCATGTCAGCGACCCACGACCACGATCGTACCACGTCCTAC
>DAIDKV010000275.1 GCA_027449865.1 Planctomycetales bacterium | reverse complement strand
CCCGATGCCGGCGGGCCAGCGCCTCAATCCGGGAAGGGTCGCGGTACGTCAGGACGATATACTGCCCCGTCTCGACGTGAATCCGCTCCAGCTTCCAGGCCCCGGCCATGATCCGGATCTCGGCCTCGGAGACCAGGTTCTCGGCTGGACGCGGGAGCGGGCCGAAGCGGTCAACCAACTCCTGGCGGAAGTCTTCCAGGTGCTTGATCGTTCGGAGTCGGGCCAGTCGTCGGTAAAGCTCCAGCTTCACCCGGGCTGCCGGTACGTAATCTTTCGGCAGGTAGGCTCGCCAGCCAAGCTCCACCGAGCAGTCGAAGATCGGACGCTCAGGCTGGTTCGTCAGGGTTCGGGCGGCCGATTCCAGGAGCGAGCAATACAGCTCATAGCCGACGCTTTCGATGTGGCCGGATTGCTCGGCGCCCAGAATATTCCCAGCGCCCCGGATCTCCAGGTCCCGCAACGCGATCTTGAACCCGGCGCCCAGCTCGGTGAACTCCTCGATTGCCTTGAGGCGCTTGGCCGCATTCGGTGAGACCGGCCGGTCGGATTCGAGCATCAGGTAAGCATACGCACGGTGCTTGTATCGTCCGACCCGTCCGCGAAGCTGGTGCAAATCCGCGAGGCCATACTTATCGGCATCGTTGATGAAGATGGTGTTCACGTTCGGAATGTCGAGGCCGCTTTCGATGATGGTCGTCGCGACGAGGATATCGTATTCTCGCTTCAGAAAAGCCAGCATCGTTCGTTCGAGTTGCTCGCCCGACATCTGGCCGTGACCGATGCAAATCCGGGCCTCGGGAGCGATCGACTGCACCTTGGCGGCGACCGCCCCAATGTCGTGAACGCGGTTATGGACAAAGTAAATCTGGCCGTCGCGATTGAGCTCGCGGAAGATCGCGCGGCGGATGGTCTCTTCGTCGAACCGGAGGACCCGGGTCTCAATCGCTTTTCGGTCGGGCGGGGGTGTCTCCAGGTTGGAGATGTCGCGGATGCCGAGCAGGCTCATGTGGAGCGTTCTTGGGATCGGCGTCGCGGAAAGAGTCAGGACGTCGACGGTGGCGCGAAAGGTTTTGAGCCATTCCTTGTCCTCGACGCCGAACCGCTGCTCCTCGTCGATGATGACAAGGCCGAGATCCTTGAACTTCACGTCCTTTTGAAGGATTCGGTGCGTTCCGATCAGGACGTCGACCGCGCCGGCGGCGGTGCGTTTCAGGACGTCGCGGATCTCGGCCTTCGGACGAAAGCGATTGACCGCCTCGACCACGAACGGAAACTCGGCCATTCGACCGGCAAAGCTGCGCTGGTGCTGCTCGGCGAGGATTGTGGTCGGGACGAGAACGGCGACCTGCTTGCCGGCGTCGACGGCCTTGAAGGCGGCCCGAATCGCCACCTCGGTCTTGCCGTATCCGACATCGCCGCAGATAAGACGGTCCATCGGGCGGGTCTTGACCATGTCGCCCTTGACCGCCTCGATCGCGGCGAGCTGGTCGGGCGTTTCCTCGTAAGGGAAGGCGGCCTCGAACTCGGCCATCCAGTGGCTATCCTCGGCCGGGTAAGCGAAGCCCGGCTGATTGTTCCGGCGGGCCTGGATGTCGATCAGTTCCTGAGCCAGGTCGACGACCGCCTCGGCGACCCTTTTCTTACGCTTCTCCCAGGCGGACGAGCCAATTTTGGAGAGCGGAGGCTCGGCCTTCCCGCCGCCAACGTATTTCTGCACCAGGTCGATCTTCGCCACGGGAACGTACAGCTTCGTCCCCTCGGCGAATTCGAGGACCATTGTCTCCTCGTCGTGCTCTTCCGACCTGCTCAAAAGCTGCAAGCCGCGATAGCGGGCGATTCCGTGGTTCACGTGGACGACCAGGTCGCCCTCGTTGAGGTCCAGGAAGCTGTCAATGGCCCGGCTCTCGTATCGGCGTCGAGTTACCGGGCGGCGCACCTCCGCGCGGGCGAATAACTCGTGATCGCCGATCACGAGCGTGCGAGCGTCGATCAGGTGGAAGCCCGATCGAATTCGGCCTAACGTGAAGTTCAGGCGTCGCGAGCGTGCGAGTTCGGTATCGGAAAAGACCTCGGTGAGGCGCTCGACCTCGGCGGGATTGTGGCAGGCGATCAGGACCCGATCGCCGGCCGAGGCACTATTGAGCTCTTCTTTCACGCGGGCGAGGTCGCCGGAAAACCGTTCGACACTTTCGACCCGGAGATGGCAGGTCGTTTCGAGCGAGTCGGCCGCGAGCGTCGAGACAGCGATTGTTGGCAGGCGAATCAAACGCTCAAAAGCCTGCTCGACTGTGAAAAGGCCGGACAGATCGGACACTCGACCGAGATATTGCCGACCCTCCGCTCGAAGGTCGTTGGGTTCCAGCAGGAGCACCCACGTCCTTTCCGGGAAGAAGTCGGCTGGGTGGCCGAAGCGGGCAGGATCGATCGGGTCGACCACGAGCGCGGCGGTCAGGCTGACGGAGTTCCATCGGTCGAGCGACCGCTGTGAGGCGACGTCAAACGGGCGGATCGACTCGATCTCGTCACCGAAGAACTCGATCCGAACGGGGTCGGTAGCATCGATCGGAAAGACGTCGAGGATGCCGCCTCGGGCGCTGAACTCGCCTGGAACCTCGACCACCTCGACCCGAGCCATGCCGCGGTCGTGGAGCCATCGCATCAGCTCCTCGACTGGGACCGACTCGCCGACGCCGACGGTGCGGGACATTCCGGCGAGGGCGTCGGGCCTCGGCACGGGTTGAAGCATCGCCTGGAAGGGTGCGACGACCAGTCGGGGCGGTTCCGGGCCGGCCAGCCGCTTCAGCACCCGGAGCCGCTTGCCGAAAACCTCGTCGCCGGGCGTTAACTCGCGCGGGGGCTTCTCCCAGGCTGGGAAGACCTCGGGGCTGATCCCGGCGAAGGTGGCGACGTCCTCGCGGAAGTCATCGACGTCGCCGACGTGCGCGATCGCAATCACGAGCGTCGAGGGCGCGTGAAGCCCGAGCGCTGCTGCCGCGAGCGCCGAGGCGGAGCCCCAGGCCCCGTCGATCGTCGCACTCCGGCCGTTCTTGAGCGCGGCCAGTACTTCCGGAAAACCCGAGGCGCGCTGGATTTGCCGCGTCAGGTCTTTCAAGGTGGCCGGCGGCGGTTGGCTGGTGGCGACTTTCATGCGGAGAAGGCAACCACGGAAGGACTCGAAAAGGCACCCATACAGGAGGACGGGGCAGGTCGATCACGAAATTGTAGACGGCGGATTCGCGTCCGACCACCGTGAGACGACAGCCACCTCCCGACGTCGTCCCGGCTTGCGATGCGTCATCGGGAGCCGATGCGCGGACTCTGCACGTGCGGCGATGGGCCAGGCCGAGACGGGGGTCCAAAGGACTGCGCGATCGATCGCGTCGACCAGGTCCTCGAGCTCGCAGGGAAGCTCCAGGCAAGCGAACGCTCCGGCCTCTCGGGCACGGGTGACCGTTTCGCGATCGGCGAATCCTGTTAGTGCAATCATCGGGCCGATCTGAATCGCCCGCGCTCGCAGCCGCCTCGGCCATCCCGATTCGAGTACCGGCACATCCCAGACCGTCAGAACGCGATCCGTCGAAGCCGGCCGTTGCTCGCCGATCTGGCGGTCGTCGATTGTCCGGGTTGGATAACCGGCCCGGGTGCAGACCTCGGCCAACATTCGGGCGAGTTCCGGATCGCCCGAGGCCACTTCGACCCGACAGGCCGGGCGGGCCGATGTCGCCGCGAGTCTCCGATCGCCGTCGAGGCGACGTTTAAGCCGGCCCGGCAGAACTTCGGCTGCGATCGCCTCCGAGACGATGGCGTCGACCACGGTCGAGGCTCGCTCGACCTCCTCGTATCGGGTGAACGGACTCACCACAAGCGTGAGATGGAGGCCGTTGGTCGATTCTCGCCACTCCGAAAGCAGGGCGGCATCGGCAGCGCTCAGGCGGTGTCGATGGATCACCAATGCCGACGGCGGATCCTGGCCGAACGGGCGGTCGGGCAGGGGACCGTTGCAGGAGATCCGTTCAACCGGACAGACCGAGGCGAGTCCCTCGGCGATCGCAACGACCCACGGATCGGCCAGGTCTCCGATGAACCCAACAGGACAGGGGGATACGTCTCGCAATTGAGAGAGATCCATGGACCCTGCGCCTCCTGCGCCTGGCCGGGCTCCTTGAATTCCGGACCGATGGGGAACCTAACAGATCCCGTGAAGCCGGGCAAGGGGAGCCGTCGAGCGGAATGCCCTCCAGGGAGCTTACTGTGATCCAGCGGGCCTCGCAGGTCTCCGCGTCACTCGGAAAAGGAGAGCAAGATCCTAACCCCGGAAAGCACGAATCGATTTTTCCAGAAGGCACAAGACCCGCGAAGATTACCCGTGGCCGTTCTGCGGGACGGATAGCGATGGAAACCATGGCTCGTCCTTCCACTCCTCTCAGACCCTCGAAATGGTGGATTTATCAAATGGACGACTATCGTCGCGCCCGTTCAGAATTGATCGTCGAGAGACTCGTAGCGGCCGCCGTTTTGTTGCTCGGATTTCTCGTTCTCTCGGCCTTCTTAGGATTTCGTGGCGCGGCGATAAGCTTGACGAGGCTCGCAATTATCGCCTTAATAATCCGAGCCTTCAAAACACTACTAGAAATCATATCTTCATATGTGGATGGATTCGCGAAAGAATATCTCAGTTTTTTGCACGCTGCGATCATTGGGTGGATCTTTGTTTTTATTGCGTGTGTGATTTCTATAATTCATTACTCTTCGATCTATTCCAGAAAAGGTCGTCGGCCGAACATTTCAGAACTGAGTCCACCCAAAGAAGGAGGCGACGCTCGAATTTCATGAGGTAAAGACTCGCAAGCAGGCTGTTCTTCATTAAAAGAACAGTTCATGAGCACATTACACAGGAGTGAGCACATGTCGAATCTTTGGGTCAAGAAGTCGATCGCCGATCTGAAGGTGGAGGCGGCCAAGGGCGGGGGAGCAGGGCTGAAGCGGACGCTCACCGGGACAAATTTGATCCTGCTCGGGATCGGGGCGGTGATCGGGGCGGGGTTCTTCGGGCTGACCGGCGAGGCCTCGGCGAGGTACGCGGGCCCGGCGATCTCGATCTCGTTCGTGCTGGGCGGGGTGGTCTGCGCGTTCGCGGGGCTCTGCTACGCCGAGATGGCCTCGACCGTCCCGGTCGCGGGATCGGCGTACACGTACGCGTACGCGACGATGGGCGAGTTCATCGCCTGGCTGATCGGCTGGGATTTGATCCTCGAATACATGGTTGGAGCCACGACGGTCGCGATCAACTGGTCGGGGTACGTGGCGAGCTTCCTGCACGACCGGGGGATCGAGATCCCCCCGCAGTTCCTTTCGTCGCCGGGGACCGCGATGGTAAAGGTCCCGGACGAGGTCGCGGGGCGGCTGCACCTCCGGCACGGGTGGTCGATGCTGGAGTCGGTGCAGTCGAGGCTGGCCGAGGCGCACGTGGATTTCTCGGGCTTCCCGCAGGTCACGGCGCTGATCAACCTGCCGGCGATGCTGATCGTCGTCCTGGTGACGGCGCTGCTGGTGGTCGGGGTGAAGGAGTCGGCCCGGGTCAACAACGTGATCGTCTTCGTGAAGGTCTCGATCCTGATCCTGCTGATCGCGCTCGGGCTCCCGATGATCAAGAGCGAGAACTGGGGAGGGCCGTTCATCCCGCCTTCGGACGAGTGGTTCCACTTCGGCTGGAGCGGCATCCTCCGGGGTGCGGGGATGGTCTTCTTCGCTTATATCGGGTTCGACGCGGTCTCGACGACGGCCCAGGAGGCGAAGAATCCGCAGCGCGACATGCCGATCGGGATCATCGGCTCGCTGGTGATCTGCACGATCCTGTACTGCGTCGGGGCGCTGGTGCTGACGGGGGTGGTGAACTACAAGCAACTCTACGTCCCGGACCCGGTCGCGGTGGCGACCGACGCGATGGGGAAGCCCTGGCTCTCGTTCTACGTGAAGATCGGCGCGATCGCGGGGCTCTCCTCGGTGATCCTGGTGATGCTGATGAGCCAGCCGAGGATCTTCTACTCGATGGCGAAGGACGGCCTGCTGCCTCCCGTCGTCGCGAGGATCCACCCGAGGTTCCACACGCCCTACATCACGACGATCATCACCGGGGTCGTCGTGATGATCGCGGCGGGGGTCTTGCCGCTGAGCGTCGCGGGCGAGCTGACGTCGATCGGGACGCTCTTCGCGTTCGCGGTGGTCTCGGGCGGGGTGCTGTACCTCCGGATCAAGGAGCCGGAGGTCGAGCGTCCGTTCCGGGCGCCGGCGATCTGGTTCACGGCGCCGATGGGGGTGCTGACGGCGTTCCTACTGATGCTGACGCTCCCGATCGACACGTGGATCCGGCTGGTGGTCTGGATGGCGATCGGGCTGGTGATCTATTTCGTCTACGGGAGGCGGAACAGCGTTTTGGGGGCCGGCAAGCCGGCGCCGAGGATCGACGACCTGGCGACCTCGGCGGTCGGGATGCACGACTGAGGGGGGCGTTCGGCTGAGGCCGGACTTATGTAGGACCCGCTGGCGGATCCGGGCCGGCGGAAGAATGGAGTCGAGACCAAGTTCGGACCGGGCCGCGGAGTGGCCTTGGAACCGTGCGACCTGGAAGCGGAGCCGGGGCGTGGTAAACTGGCTCATACGGGACCTCTTGCGGTGGCTGCGGTCTTGAGTACCCGCATCATCCCGCAAGCGAGGTCCCGTTTCATCCCCCCGGCGCCCGGAGAGAGGCCGGGAAGGGTCAGGCCCGCGAAACAATTCATGCAGATCGCCAGCAATAATTTTTGAGCCGGGACTTTGGGGGCTCAGGACGTGCCATTCATCCCTGACCCCTCTGCTCTAACCTTTCGATCGATACTCAGATGGTCGCATTCCCACATGCCGAACAAAGTGCGATCGCATACGGGATGCGGAAGAAAATCCCAGGGACTCCGCGATTTCTCCCACAGATATTTCGGGGTTATTTGAAATCATGCCCTTTGCTTCGTCAATTTTTTGCTTTATTACATATTGATATGGAGAGCAGCTCATCTCTTGACTAAAAATGTGGCAGAAATAAGGCTTACTCATATTGGCCACACTAGCTAATACGTCCAATGTAATACTACTGCTTCTAATGTTTTCATGTATGTATGTTATTGCATTAGCGATCCCGCGTTTTCCAAGAAGGCTGTGGCGGGGTTTCATGCTCGAGCGTCCATTCAGATGCAACAGTCTTTGCGCTAACATATTCAGTACGGAGTCAGCGAACAAGCTAGATCGCGGATTTCCGCGATCCACTTCCCCCCACAGCGTCGCAATAGCACTTTCGACCAAGGGATCGAAGAATTCGAATTTATGAAGAACACCTAAATCACTAATCTTTTCACCAAACCAGCTTTGATTAAGCGGCACGACATAGTAAGAATGGGGTCCATTTAGCTTGAATTCACAAGCAGTACCGGGTGGGGCAACGACCATCAAGCCGGGTATGAGCCTGCATCTCCTCGCACCAAAGCCTAAATTGAATTCAACACGACAATCGCCTTTCTTCGCCAGAAAGATGCAAAATTCGTCGACCGGGGGGTCAGCGTATTCCCTCGCCCCTTGGTCAACGAGGAAGAGAGAACCGCCACCGATGGAGTCGCGCCTAGTCGCACCTATGGACGAGTATAGGCCATTGTGTCCAAAAAGGTCCAATCTCTGCATGGTAACACCTCAAGCGGATCACAAAAAATTCTTATTACTGTAGGGTGCGAGAGATCTATTCAACCAATCACCCATGTCCTTGCGATGCTCGGCGTCTATTATCCTATTTCAGAAATTAGGCAGGGTCAACTTGGGTCTCTAGGAGTCTGTCCGAGTATTCGAGGCCAAAACCCGCAACTCATTGTAATTAAAGGACTTGCGATTTTTGAGCCTAATTTGAGTAGTTCCTTTCGCCGCAAGGGCTTACGTCGAGCAACAACGAATACTCGGACAGACTCCTAGACGGCCGGAGCCAAGGTGTCGCGCAGGGCCAGCGCGCATAGATAGGCAGTCTACGCGGTCTAGCGCGATCGATGGTGTCATGTTATATCTTGGCACTTCACGGCGTTCGCGAGTCGGTGCTCCGCAGGGTGAGCCGCGAACCCGTGCCCTCGTGCCAGGAT
>DAIDKV010000274.1 GCA_027449865.1 Planctomycetales bacterium | reverse complement strand
CATCTCGGCGCGACTTTTCATTTTGTTCGCCTGTAAGAATTGATTCACCACGGAGGACACAGAGGACACAGAGAAAAGACGGAGAGCCGGCCATCGTCATCCTTCCGGCTCTGTGCCCTCTGTTTTACTAACCTTGAAAATCCTGTACGCCGCGCACGATCCCACAACTGAAAATCACAAATGGATGTTTAACAAAAAGATTTCTAATCTTATTCTTCTCTGTGTCCTCTGTGCTCTCTGTGACTCTGTGGTGAATCCGGTTCGATCGATTGCGGCTCGGCCGCGCTGTGTCCTCCGTGGTGAATCTCCGAGGAAATCCCGCCATGCCGATAGCGATTCAGAACGAGTCGCGAGCCCCGCAGCCGGCCGAAACCCGCGAGGTCGACGCCCGACTCTCGGCGTTCTGCTCGCCCGATTGGCCCGACCCGTTCCACGGTGTCTCCTATGCGAGCCAGGTCTGGCAGGCCGACCCGTCCGATGTCGAGGCGATCCATCAGGAAGCTCGCGCCCGGCTCCGAACGATGGTCGCTCGCGCCGCTCAGGGCGGCGCCACCGGACGCATCCTCCTGATGCTCGGTGAGGCCGGCACGGGCAAGACCCACCTCCTGCGCGCCTTCCGGAATGAGCTACACGCCGGCAACCGTGGATACGTCGGCTACATGCAGATGACCGCCTTTCGCGACGACCCCAGTCGATATGTTCTCGCGAACCTGATCGAATCGCTCGATCGACCGTACGACGAGGGGCGGTCGCACGACTCGGGGCTAACGCGGCTCTCCCAGGCGCTGGCACGCTCGGCCGGCACCGACGCCTTCGATCGCCTGCGCGAGGCCGGCACCGACGCCTTCGAGGTTGTCCGCGAACTGGCCGACCGGATCGCGATGAATCCCCGGTTCGCGACCATCGATTACGACCTGGTTCAGGCCATCCTGCTCCTTCAGGCTGCCGGGGCGAGGGTGAAGGCGATCCTGCTGAGATATCTGCGTTGCGAGGACCTTTCGCCGCGCGATCGGGAGGACCTCGGCGGGATCGTGCCGAGGGTTTACGCGTCGGCCTCGCAGTGGATGCTCCAGCGGCTTGGCGAGTTGATCGGAGCGGTCGAGGGCGTCCCGCTGGTGATCTGCGTCGATCAACTGGAAGACATGTTCGACGAGGCGGAGGCGCCGGCTCAGTTCCGCCGCGTCCTGGCGACGCTCTGCGACCTGACGAGCCGGCTGCCGACGTCGGTCGTGGTGATCTCGTGCCTGGAAGACTTCTTCGACGAGGTGAAGCAGCACCTGACCCAGCCCATCACGCGACGGGTGACGCCGGCGCCCGGGCCGGTCGAGCTCCCCTCGGCCTGCGACCGAGAGCAGGTCGTCGCGCTGATCGGTCGTCGGCTGGCGATGCTCGACCGATCGGCGGGAATCGCGCCGGTCGAAGCGGATCCGACCTATCCGATTCCCGACGAATTGATCCGGCGGCTGATCGGCCTGGGAGCGCGCGACGTCCTCGACGAGGTCCGGCGCTACCGGGAAGCCTGCATCGCGGCTGGCCGGCTGGTCTCGCCCTCGTCGATCGATCGGGCGGGCGTCGCGAGCGAGGCGGCACACGAGCTGGACCGTCAGATCGCGGCGATCGAGCAGGCGTGGGACGAGGCGCGATCGGGATCGCAGGTGGTGCCGACGGACGAGACCGAGCTGGCGGCGATCCTGGCCGATGCGATCGGGCTGTGTGAGGCCGAGATGGGCGAGAGGGTTCACATCGAGGCGGGAGCCAGCGGCCGATTCGTTGAGGTCGAGCGGCAGGAGACCGTCAACGGCGACATGGACGCGATCGATCGGAGGCTGGTCGCGATCTGCAACAAGGCGGCGCAGGGCGGGGCGCTGACGCGTCAAATCAGCGAGCTGATCGGCCGGGCCGACGGCCTTCCGTCGGTCGTTCTGCGATCGTCGGCGTTCCCGGCGAGCGCCAAATCGCCGGTGACCGGCCAGCTCGCGAGCCTGGCGGAGCAGAGGGGCGGCCACGCGGTCGTCGAGGATTCGGAGTGGCGCGCCATGATGGCGATGGGCCGGTTCCGTGCCGAGCATGACAACGATCCAACGTTCGACGCCTGGCTGATCCGCACCCGCCCGTTGACCGGCCTCTCGGCGATCCGGGCGGCACTCGGGCTGGATTGAGCCGAGACGGGTTGAAGACGTTCGCGATTTTAAGGCTTCCTCGCCTCCCTGATGGATTCGAGTCGCCGAATGTGCTTGTGGAGGGCTTGCTTGAGGACGAAGCAGAAGGGTTTGAGGTGTCCGCCGGACTCTTCGGCTCGCTCCAGGGTGGCCAGTCTCCTTCGCGCCTGGGGAATGTCGAGAGTCCCCAGCGTCGCATCGATCGCCTCCTTGCGGAAGCGTTCCAGCTTCTCGTGGTCCAGCCCGAGCCGTTTGACGGTCTCGCGAGCCGCCTCGTCGTCCTCCGCCACCGAGATCTTGCCGCGAATGCTGAAAAAGAAGCGAGATTCGCAGCCCTCCGAACGCGGCGAGACGAAAAGATGCCGATCGGCGGGTGAGGGCCAATTCGCCTTGCGAATCGCGCCGAACGGCACGTGGGCCGCGCCCGGCGCCGGCTAACAGGCGACCATGTTGCGATAGTCGACGTCCTCCCCCGGCCGGCAATGAGCCTGGGGGAGCAGGTGCTCGATATGGGATCGGTCCGCTTCGATCGCGAGGCCGGTGTAGGCGCAGAGCCCTCGTTGCTCATCGATCAGAGCCTGCTTGATCTCCAACTTCAGATCGCCGGGGATCAGGCCGTAGCCGTAATTGATATCGGCCTGCGAGGCGGCACGCCAGGTCGCGTAGCGCGTCGGCTCGGGCCCGGGCTTAATCGACCTCATCGGCCAGGGCCTCAAGATTGTTGATCGTCGCTTCGAGGCGGACCGTGTCGCGCGTCTCGCCGTGGAGTTGCGTCTTCAGGGCGCTGAGGCGATCGCGGGCCTGATCGAGGTCACCCTCTTCCAGCGCCTCCTCGACAGCTTCAATCGCCGCCGAAACTTTCGAATCGCGAGCCGAGGCGCCCTGAATGTCCTCCAGGATCGCATTGGAGTCGAGCCCGAAGGACTGGTCGGGATGGCGGCCGAGGGCGGCCTCGTCGAGCATTCGGATCTCGTCGGGCGCAACCTCTCCAATGATCTGGGGCGAATGCGTCGTACAGACGAACTGGATCGACGGAAAGGTCGCCTTCAGGTCGCTGACGACCCGGCGCTGCCATCGGGGATGGAGATGTACGTCCAGCTCGTCGATCAGGACGACCCCGGGAGTGATGGCGAGCACCTCGGGCAGGTCGCCGTTCGCCGGGATCGCATCCTCCGGCGGAACCCAGTCGTTATTCTGCGTCACCATCTTGATGGCGAGGTCGGCCGCGAGGGCCATCATCGTCCGCTGGCCGGCGCTCAGGTTGGAAAAGGGCTGCGCCTGTCCCTCAATCGAAAGGACAATCTCGCCCCGGTCGCCGTCGAACCACATCGCATCGGCACCCGGGACGCACCGCAGGATCGCCCAGCGCACGATCTCGAATCCGGAACGGAAACGGCCCCCTCGATTTGCCGCCGCGATGGCCTCACGCTGGAACCACTGGCCAAGGTCCCGTATCCGGATCCGGTCGTTCAGGCAATCGTAGAAAGCCGCCCATCGGCGCGCGGCCTCGATTGGATCGCCGAGGGCTTTCGACCGTTCGCGGTGGGACAGCCAGGCGCGGCCTGCTCCGTAATAGGCGATGACAGTGAGAAAGAACTTCTCGTCAAAAAAGCTTCGCTCATAGACCCTCCGGATGACCTCCAGCGCCTGTTCCGCTCCGGCGGTGGAGTCCTCGTTCTTACCGGGACTGATTCGGCGGTCCCATTCGAGATCACTGTGGCCGACAATCTCTCCACGAGCCTTCACTGACACGCCGCCGGCCTCGGTAAAGAGCACACGATCGCCATACTGGCGGCCCTCGAGTCGGATCTCGGAAGGAGCGATGTTACGCCGGCTGTTGACGAGGGTCGAGTCTGGCGGATCGATCAACCAGACACCCAGCGCGACGGCCAGGGCATCCAGGACGCTCGTCTTCCCCGAGCCGTTCTCGCCGATCAGCAGATTGAACCGCGGATGGAGGTCCAGATCGAGCGCGGCGAACTTCTTGAAGTTTCGGAGTTCCAGCCGGTCGATTCTCATCGCGATCCCCCCGACCATCGTCGGGCCACGGCCGTCCGCGACGCCGCCCCGAATAGTGCCTCCTCCAGCATAACGTCCGGCATCGCCGGCGCGCCCGCCGATCCACCATCCGAGATCACCCGTCTCGAAATTCCATCGCCACCCGGCGACACGCCCACGCGATGCGCGGTAAGATATCACGATCGGACAGGAAGATCGGGATGAGCCAGCCCCGACTGCCGGCATCGCCAACCCCGATACGGTTCGCAGGATCGCCCGGCGTCAACCCTCGTTCGCTCGCACCAGGATCCGCACCCATGTTCGACGGGTCTCGTTCCGATCTCGCCGCCGCCGGCTCCGCGCCCGTTCCGGGCCAGGCCGATCCGCATCCGCACGGCCGGCGCGGAGAGGGCCCCATTTTTCAGGTCGTCGGCTTCCGGCTCGATGACGAGGACTATGCCCTCGCCATCACCCGCATCCAGGAAATCATTCTGATGAAGCCGATCACCCGCATCCCGCAGGTGCCCGACTTCATCGAAGGACTGATCAATCTTCGCGGATCGGTCATTCCCATCGTGAATCTTCGCAAGCGGTTCGGCCTTCCCGCTCGCGAGGTCGACGAGGAGACCCGTATCATCGTCGCCAACGTTCACGAGAAGACCGTCGGCTGCATCGTCGACGCCGTCACGCAGGTCATGCGGATCAATCGCGAGCAGATCCAGCCGCCGCCCCTGTCGGTGCTTTCGGTGGCCCATCAGTCGATCTCCGGCCTCGCCCGGCTGGAGGATCGGCTGCTCATCATTCTTGATATCGACCGACTTTTTGAGGAACAGGTTCCGGCATCCCTGCCGGCGGGCTGATCCTATTCCGTCTGTCGCACCTCAACCGACCGGGCCATCGAGCCCCCGGAGCGTCTCGCGATGGTCTCTGAATCCGAAGGGCCGGCGAACGAAAGCAACGGCAACAGCAATGGTAACTCCGAGCGCAGCGCCCGCGCAACCAAGACCACCCGTACATCCCGAAAAACCGCGGCCCGCGCCACAATGACCGGCGCCGCTCGAAGCGTCGTGGAGGACGCCCCCGACCTGCTGGCCGAGGCCGGCGCCGACGCCCAGGCGCTCATCGGCACCATCGGCGCGATCATCGGCGCCGACGCGGTCGACGAGATCGTCCGCGCGACCCTCGAGACCGTCCGCAAGGAGTTCGGCTGGGCCTACGCGTCGTACTGGACCGTCGACCCGGCCGAGCACGTTCTGAGCTTCTCGATGGAGTCGGGGCGTGTCGACGACGAGTTCCAGCGGCTGACGCGCACCGCCCGTTTCCGCGAAGGCGAGGGACTCAACGGCCGTGCCTGGCGGCTCCGCGACCTCTTCCATGTCGAGGACGTCGGCGAGTTGCACGACTGCTGCCGCGCCCCGCTCGCCCGTCGCGCCGGCATCCGCGCCGCGGTCGCCCTGCCGATCCTCCGCGACGGCGAGGTCGTCGGCACGCTCGATTTCTTCTCGGACCGCAAGCTGCCCATCTCCTCCGGCCGGATCGAAGCCCTGCGAACGATCGGACGGCTCGCGTCCAACAAGTTCTCGGGCCTCGCTCGCCAGACCGAGCTCGGGCGGATCAAGCAGATGGTCGACAACGCGCCGGTGAACATGATGTACGCCGATCTCGACCTGAAAATCCGGTACATGAACCCCCGCGCCGAGCAAACGCTCCGTCGGCTGGAACAGCACCTGCCCGTTCGGGTCTCGGAGATGATCGGCGGTTCGATCGATGTCTTCCACAAGGCACCCGACCACCAGCGAAGGTTACTGGCCGACCCGAGGAACCTTCCCAGGACGGCGACCATCCACGTCGGCCCCGAACTGTTCGAGCTGACCGTCGCCGCGATGCACGACCTGAAGGGAAAGTATATCGGCCCGATGATCACGTGGGAGATCATCACCGAGAAAGTCGAGACGGCCCGCCGCGAGGCCGAAACCGCCGCCGACACCCGCGCCGTCAATCAACTTCTGGTGGCGACCGGCCGGGCCCGGACGGCGCGCGAGGTGATCTCGGCGGCGCTGGCAAGCGTCCGCGAGGCTTACGGATGGTCGTACGGGTCTTACTGGGAGGTTCACGAAGAAGACCGGGCCTTGCACTTCGCCCAGGACGCCGGCTCCATCGGCGACGAGTTCCGCCGGGTCACGGCCGATTCGCTCTTCCGCGAGGGAGAGGGCCTCAACGGAGCCGCCTGGCAGGCACGCGACCTGGTCTTCATCCCGGACCTCGGCGAGATGAAAGCCTGCTCGCGGGCCCCGGCCGCACGCCGGGCCGGGCTGAAGTCGGGGCTCTGCTTCCCGATCCTGGTTGCGGGCCGGGTCGCGGGTACCATGGACTTCCTCACCGACGAAAAAATCGCGCCTTCGGAAGCCCGGCTCGACGCGGTTCGAAACGTCGGCCGGCTGGTCTCCTCGGCGCTCGAGCGAGTAGAACAGGCCGCCCGGATCGACGAGGCGAGGCGCGACCTCGAATCGAAGGTCAGCCAGCTCATGAACGTGGCGAAAGCCGCCTCCGAAGGTGACCTAACGGTCGTCGTCGGCGTCCGGGGCGACGACGACATGGGCCGGCTCGGCGAGGCCCTGGGACGAATGATCACCGACCTGAAACAGATCATCGGCCAGGTGATCGAGTCGGCCGGTCAGTTCGCCGAGGGCTCGCGCGTCGTCGCGGAAAGCGCCAGCTACCTGAGCGAGTCGGCTCAGAGCCAGGCGGCGACTGTCGAGGAGATGTCCGCGTCGATCCAGCAACTCTCGCACTCGATCGTCGAGATCAACCGAAACGCCTCCGAGGCCAGCGCCCAGGCCAGCCAGGCCGCCCAACTGGCCCGACGCGGCGGCGAGTCGGTCTCGCAGGCCATCGAGGCGATGGTCCTGATCAAGAAGTCGAGCGAGCAGGTCAGCGACATCATCCAGGTCATCAGCGAGATCGCCAGCCAGACCAACCTCCTCGCCCTCAACGCGGCGATCGAGGCCGCCCGGGCCGGCGAGCACGGGCTCGGCTTCGCGGTCGTCGCCGATGAGGTCCGAAAACTCGCCGAGCGCTCCAGCGCCGCCGCCAAGGAGATCACCGGCCTGATCAAGGAATCCACCCGCCGCGTCGCCGATGGCGCCCAGCTCTCGGAAAAGGCCGGCGAATCGCTCGCACGAATCGTCCAGGGCGTCGAGGAAACGGCCGCGGGAATCACCAAGATCGCCCAGGCCACCCGCGAGCAAACCGAGGCCTCCGCCGAGGTCAGCAAGGCCATCCAGAATGTCTCCGGAATCACCGAGACAAACGCCTCCAGCTCCGAGGAACTCTCCGCCAGCGCCGAGGAACTCGGCGCCCAGGCCGCCGCGCTCAAACAGGTCATCTCCGGCTTCAAGGTCTGACCACGAGAAAAAGCCAGGGAGCAACCACGAAAAACACGAAGGACACGAAACAAAATACAGATGCCCGCGAGGCGAACAGAAAGATGCAAATTCTATATATATAACTATCAAAATTTTGAATATTCGCCATTCAAAATTTAAAAGAATTTTCGTGTTCTCCGTGTTATTTCGTGGTTCCTCCGGTTTCTGTAGAGGAAAGACAGGGAGCAACCACGAAAAACACGAAGGACACGAAACAAATACAGATGCCCGCGGGGCGAACAGCAAGATGAAAATCGTTATACATAATTATCTAACTGCTGCATGTTCGCCATTCAAAATATAAAAAAATTTTTCGTGTTCTCCGTGTTATTTCGTGGTTCCTCCGAATTCCGCTTCCTCCGGATACCTGATTTCCGACCCGTGCCATGCACCAAGTCGAGCTGACTGACGACGAGTACGCGAAGTTTTGTGGTCTGATCTACCGGACAGCCGGGATCCGGATCGCTGAGAACAAGCGCGTGATGGTCGGCAATCGGGTGCGTCGGCGGCTCCGGGCGACCGGGATCGGGACGTTTGCCGAGTATTACGCTTACCTGACCTCGCCGGCCGGGGCGGGCGAGATGCCTGATTTTGTCGACGCGATCACGACCAATGAGACGTATTTCTTTCGCGACATGCAGCACTATCGATGGCTCGGCGACGAGTTTTTGCCCGAGATGACCCGGCGGGCGACCGGACCGGGCGGAGCCGGCCGAACTTCGAGACGGATCCGGATCTGGTCGGCGGCTTGCAGTACCGGCGAGGAACCGTACTCGATGGCCATCGAGGTTTTCAGTCGAAGGCCGATCCTCGCCGGGTGGGATGTCCGCATTCTCGGAACGGATATCAGCGGCCAGGCCCTCGCCGCGGCGCGGGCGGGGCGGTACGACGCCCGGGCTGTCCGCCTGGTCGAGCCCGCCCGCCGCGCAGCCTTTTTCGACGAGGACTCGGACGCTGGCCGATGGGTCGTCAAGCCGGATCTCCGCGCCCTGGTCGAGTGGCGGGCCCACAACCTCCTCCGACCGGTCACCGGAGGACCGTTCGACTGCACATTCATCAAAAATGTCTTGATCTACTTTGATCGTGATTCCAAGAAGATCGTCGTGCGAAACCTGATCGAGGCGATGGCCCCGGGCGGATACCTCGTGGTCGGGCCAACCGAGGGTGTCTTCGACATGCTCGATGGGCTGGAGCGGGTTCAGTCGTGGCTCTACCGGAAGCCCGGTTGACCGGACGGGATGGCGGATAGGAGGGTGCTCGCGAGATGTCGGGCTTCAACATTGCCGAGTTGATGCCGTTCTACCTCGACGAGACCGACGAGCACATCGCCGGCCTCAACGACGCCCTCTTGCGCCTCGAGCAGGACCCGGCCGATGCCCGGGCGCTCCAGGAAGCCTTCCGGATGTTCCACAGCATCAAGGGTGCCTCGGTGGTGATGGGCTTTCAGCCGGTCAACCGGTTGACTCACCACCTGGAGAGCCTCTTCGAACAACTGAGGAGCAAGCGGCGGACGCTCGATCGATCGGTGCTGGACCTGACGTTCCGCTGCCTCGACGACCTGCGTGACTACCACCGAGACCTCCGAGCCCAGGGCCAGAGCGACGTGGACCTCTCCGCGCTGACCGCCGAGGTCGACGCGACCGTCCGGGGCGAGACAGCACCCTCTCCAGCTTCGGCTTCGGCTTCGGCTTCGGCTCCGGCTCCGGCACCGGCAGCGGCTCCGGCCCTGGCGAAGGAGCCCGAGCCCAGGCCGCCCCTCGATCGAGCGGCGATCGACGAGCCGAACCGGGTCGCGGTGACGGTTGTCTTCGAGGCCGGTCTGCCGCTGGCCGACATGAAGGCAAGGCTGGTTTTGAACCGGCTCTCGTCGCGAGGGCGGGTGATCTCGACCGACCCTCCTGTCGAAAGGATGGACGAGGCCCATCCGCCCTCGCGATTCACGGTGATCCTGGCGGCCGACGCCGATCCGGCCGAGCTGCGATCGCTGGCCGACGTCGCGGGGGTGGTTGAGATCCGAATCGATCGCGAGGGTTCGGGCGAGATGGAGCCCGTGCCCGAATCCGAGGTGGCGTCGGATGCCGGGCCAGAGCCCGGGTCTTCAGCGCCCGAGGTCTCCAGGACCCCACCAGCCACCGCCGATCGAAAGCGAGTACGGGTCGCCGAGACGATCCGGGTCGACAGCGATCGACTCGATCACCTGATGAACCTCGCTGGCGAGCTGGTGATCACCAAGGCGCGATTCGTCGCGATCGCCCGAGGTCTGGAAGAACTGTTCCGCGGCTCGTCGGCGCGAGACGAGCCGAATCGAATCCGCGAGGCGCGCGAGCAGGTCAAGGCGCTCACCGAGGCGATCCACGGGCTCGGACGCGTCTCGGATGGCCTTCAAAAAGGGGTTCTGGACACGCGGATGGTCCCGATTGGCCCGCTCTTCGAGCGGTTTCGCCGGGTGATCCGCGACCTCGGGCATTCCTCGGGCAAGGAGGTGCACCTGAAGCTCGGCGGCGAGAAGACCGAGCTGGATAAGCGGATGATCGACGAGCTCTCCGACCCGCTGATCCACATGGTTCGCAACGCGGTCGACCACGGTCTTGAGCTGCCCGAGGAGCGCCTGGCCGCCGGCAAGCCAAGAGGAGGCACGGTCTCGTTGCAGGCGTCGCACCGAGGAAACAGCGTGGTGATCACCGTCGGCGACGACGGCCGGGGGATCGATGTCGAGCGGCTCCGCCGCAAGGTCGTCGCCCGGGGACTGGTCGACGCCGACGAGGCCCGTGGGCTCTCCGACCGCGAGCTGATCGCCTTCATCTGGCACCCGGGCCTGAGCACGGCCGAAACCGTCACCGAAATCTCAGGCCGCGGCGTCGGCATGGACATCGTCAAGAGCCGGATCGAAAATCTCAGCGGCGCTGTGGATGTTCGGGCGGTGCCGGGGCAGGGGACGACGTTCACGGTTCGCCTGCCGCTGACCCTCGCGATCATGTCGAGCCTGCTGGTACGGGTCCACGACGAGGTCTACGCGATCCCGCTCGACCACATCGACGAGATCGTCGAAACCCGCCCTGGCCAGGTCTACCGCGTGCAAGGGCGACCCGCGATCGAGATCCGAGAGCGGGTCGTGGCCCTGGCCCGGCTCGACGATGTCTTCCGATGGGGCGGAGGCGAGCATCCCTCGCTCCGAAACGGTTCACGCGGGACCAGCAACAGCAACGGAAACGGCGAGGGCGAGAGCCGAAGAACGGTCGTGATCGTCCAGAACGGCGAGACCACGATCGGCCTGGTCGTTGATGAGTTGATCGGGATGCAGGAAGTCGTCCTGAAATCGCTGGAGAAGAACTTCCAGGCGATCCCGGGACTCTCGGGAGCCAGCATCCTGGGCGATGGCCGGGTCTCGTTGATTCTCGACCTGGACGCGGTCATTGAAATGCTCGGGCGCCGAACCTCGCGCCGGGTTCCGGCCGAATCGACCGTCAACGGAGGAGTCTGACGCCGATGTCCAACGATCCAGGAGGCGAGGGGCCGGATTCCCTCCGATCGGTCTTCGACCGGGGTGCCGAGGGAGCGTCCGAGGCACTCTCGCGATGGCTCGGGCGACCGGTTCGGCTGCTGATCAGCGCGGTCGACCGCTCCGATCTCTCGCTCGCGGGCGACCTGATCGGCCCGGCGGACGACCTGGTCGCCGCCTGCTCAATGGGGCTCTCGGGCCGGCTCGACGGGATGCTGCTTCTGGTTTTCGAGGACCGGTCGGGCCTGGCGATCGCCGATTTCCTGCTGGCGCGCCCGATCGGATCGACCAGCGAGTGGGGCGAGCTGGAGCGCTCGGCCGCGATGGAGACCGCCAACATCGTCGGCTGCGCGTATCTCAACGCCCTGGCCGACGCGATTCCCGACGGCGAAAAGGATGGACTGGTCCCGACCCCGCCAGAGTTCCGCCACGAGTTCGCCGGGAGCCTGCTGGAGTTCGCGTTGATGGACCAGGCGGCGGAGCAGGACGAGATCCTGCTGGTTCGAACCGAGTTCGTGGCCGGACCCGAGTTGCCCTCACTCCGGTGGACCCTTCTGTTCGTCCCCGGACCATCGACGGCCACGACGCTCGGCGCCCTCCGCGCCGGGTCGCCCTGAGCCGTCCCGATCGAGGAGTCTCCGACCATGCCGAAGGCCAGCGATCGCGAGATCCCGACCGATCCCGGCACCGGGTTGATCTCGGTGGCGATCGGCCGATGGGCGGTCGCGTCGGCACCGGCGCAGCTTCGGACGCTCCTCGGCTCGTGCGTCGGCGTGGCCTTCCACGACCGCGAGGGACGGCTGGGCGCCCTGACCCACGTCGTCCTGCCGACGTCGAGGGGCATCGAGGTCGACCATCCAGGGAAATATGCCGACACGGCGATCCCGGCGGTGCTCGCCGAGCTCGAGCGCCGGGGGGGCCCTCGCGTCCGATCCCGGCTGACGGCCAAACTCGCCGGGGGGGCCCGCATGTTCCAGGTCGCCGCCGATACCAGCGGCGCCCTGGACATCGGCCGCCGCAATCAGGAAGCCATCGAGGCGATCCTGGCGGAACTGCGAATCCCGGTCCTTGCCCGCGATTTCGGCGGTAACGCCGGTCGCCGCTTGACCCTGGACACCGTTTCGGGCATTGTCGCCATCAAGGTCCCCGGCGGAGCGGAGTATTCTCTCTAGTTCTTTGTAATTAGTAATTATTAATTTGTTATTAGTAAGTTATAGCTTGGATTGGAGGCCGATTTTTACGCGAGGGGATCGACAGCGAAACCTACCAATTGCCAATTACCAATTACCAGGTACAGAGATGAAACGCCTCTTGATCGTCGACGACGCCATTTTCATGCGGAAGCTGATCGGCGGGGTGGCGGCCGAGGCGGGGTGGGAGGTTGTCGGCGAGGCCGGCAACGGGGTGGAGGCGGTGGCGATGTACCACCGACTGCGGCCCGATCTGGTGACGATGGACCTGGTCATGCCCGAGATGGGAGGATTGGAGGCCCTGCGATTGATCCGCGCCGGAGATCCGACCGCGCGGGTCGTGGTGGTCACGGCCCTCGATCAGAAGCAGGTCTTGCTGGATTCGATCCGCGAGGGCGCGGTGGATTTCATCGTCAAGCCGTTCGACCGGCAGAGGGTGATCGACCTGCTGGCGAAGCTGGCCTGAGCCGCGCTTGGCGAGAGGCGGGGGTGCGACGTGTCGGATGACGAGCGAAGGGAATCGGGCCGGGTGCGTGTTCTGGTCGTGGACGACTCGGCGCTCATGCGTCGGCTCCTGACCGACCTGCTTCGGTCGTCGCCCGAGATCGAGGTGGTGGGCTCGGCTCGCGACGGCCGAGAGGCGATCGAACAGGCGGCCCGGCTCCGTCCGGACGTCATCACGCTCGACGTCGAGATGCCGGAAGTCTCGGGCCTCGACGCACTCCCGACGCTGCTGGCCGTTCACGAGGCGCCGGTGGTGATGGTCAGTGCCCTGACGCAGGAGGGCGCCGAGGTCACGCTCCAGGCGCTTGAGTTGGGCGCGGTCGACTACCTGCCGAAGCCGCAGAAAAACACGCTGGGCGCCCTTCGTGCCGAGCGCGACCTGCTCGTCGCCAAGGTCCTGGGCGCTGCGCGGAGCCGTGTGCGGATCCGCCGCTCGCGCCGGCCCGCCCTGGAACTCGCCAGGCCGACGCGCCCCGCTCCCGCTCCCATGAAATCCGGCTCCGCGGTCGCCTGCGTCGTGATTGGGATCTCGACCGGCGGCCCGCAGGCGCTGGGCCAGGTTCTGCCCGCGCTGACGCCGCCGATGCCGCCGATCCTGATCGTGCAGCACATGCTGGCCGAGTTCACCGGCGTCTTCGCCGCGCGGCTCGATCGCTACACCGACCCAGGTCTCCGCGTGAAGATCGCCGAGGAGGGCGACCCGATCCGACCCGAGACGATCCTGATCGCGCCGGGCGGCCGGCATCTCGGACTCGTCGGAACCCACCCGCGCGTCCGCGTGGCGATCTCCGACGCCCCGGACGTCAGCGGACATCGGCCGTCGATCGATGTGCTCTTCCAGGCCGCGGCGCGGGCGTTCGGCGGCGGCCTCGCAGGGATCCTGATGACGGGCATGGGCCGCGACGGCGTCGACGGCTGCAAGGCCATCCTCGCCGCCGGAGGCTCGACTTACGGCCAGGACGAGGCCACCTCGGTCGTCTACGGCATGAACAAGACCGCATTCCTCGAAGGGGCGATCCAATCGCAGTTCGCCCTCGACGACCTCCCCGCCATCCTCCGCGACCTCGCCGCAACCCGATCCCACTGAACGCCCGAGTTTCTTCCTTGCTTTTATCTCTCGGCTTCCCTCGGGAATCTGGAATCTCGACTCGCCAATCAGCCTTCCTTTCCTGTCCGCCCGAACAGCTCCGAGCGCACGCGATCCCGCTCGCGGTCGACCTGCTCAGGCGTGGCGCCGAGGCGTCGAAGCATCGCCTCGGTCATCGAGAGCGCGACCTCGCCCTCGCCCGAGAAGACCAGATCGGCGCCCGCCTCGCGGAGAGTGGGCAGCTCGGTCAGATAGTCGCCCCGGGCCGCGATCAGGACGCGAGGATTCAGCACGCGCGCGATCCGGATCGCCTCGGTCATCCCGGCCGATCGCGAGGCGCTGAAGACCAGCGCCACAGCGCCCGGAAGCCCGGCTTCCTGGAGGGTCTCTCGACGCGAGGCGTCGCCGTAGACCGCGGCGATCCCTTCGCCCGTCAATCGGCGGACCGTTTCCAGGTTCAGCTCGATCACCGAGGGCTCGAACTGATTCTCGCGGAGCAGTCGGACAAGCGTCTGGCCGACCGGTCCGCAGCCGACGATCACCACGCGATCACGATCGGGACCGTGACCGGAACCGGAACGATCGCCGCCTGCCATCGGCTCGGAGCCGGTTCCCTCGACCCTCGGCTCCCCGGCGATCCGGCGGAGCACGCCCTCGATCGGACGGCGGAGCCGATAGGCGATCGGACTGATCGTGATCGAGGCGATCGCCGCGGCGACCACCGCGTTGACCATCGCGTCGTCGAGGATGCCCATCGACCGCCCAGCTCCCGCCAGGATGAACGAGAACTCGCCAATCTGCCCGAGCGCCGAGGCCACCGTCGCCGAGGTCCGCGACGTGTACCCGAGTCCCCGCACGATCGCCATCGCCACGATCGGCTTGACCAGCAGGATCACCGCGAGCGCTCCGGCCACCGGGACCGGCGACCGGATGAGCTGTCTCGGGTCGAACAGCATCCCCACCGAGACGAAGAAGAGCACGGCGAAGGCGTCGCGCATCGGCAGGGCCTCGGTCGCGGCGCGGAGGCTGAACTCCGATTGTCCGACCACCATCCCCGCCAGGAACGCCCCCAGCGCCATCGAGACGCCGAACCCCCGCGCGGCCCCGACCGCGATCCCCATCGCCAGCACGAGCACGGTCAGCGTGAAGAGTTCGCGCGACCGTGTCGCCGCGGCGCGCGTGAGGAGCCAGGGGATCAGCCGTCCGCCGCCGTAGAGCGTCAGGACCGCCAGCGCGGCGACCTTCGCCAGCGCCAGAATCAGCGACCACGCGGGATGCCCGGCCTCGCCGAAGACCGAGGGCAACGCCACCAGCATCACGACCGCGATCACGTCTTCCACCACAAGCCAGCCGACCGCGACATGGCCGGCGCGCGTGTGCAGCTCGCCCGCGTCGGAGAGAACGCGGAGCAGCACCACCGTGCTTGCCACCGAGATCGAGAGCCCGAAGACCGCCCCCGCCTTGAGCCCCCAACCGGCCGCCAGCCCGACGAGCGTCCCGGCGATCGCCGCCGACACAGCCCCCGCCAGCGCCCCCGGAACGGCCACCGTCTTGACCGCCAGCAACTCCTCCAGGTGGAATTGCAGCCCCACGCCGAACATCAGCAGGATGATCCCGACCTCCGCCAGTTCCCCGGCGATCGTCCGATCGGCGACATAGCCGGGTGTATACGGTCCCACGATCAGGCCCGCCACCAGATAGCCCACGATCGGCGAGAGCCCCAGCCGGAGCGACCCATACCCACAGACCAGCGCCGCCGCCAGCCCGCCCGTCAACGTGAGGATCAAATCAAATTCGTGCATGTTGTCGATCAATGAAACCACAGAGACACAATGACACAGAAATCAGACCAGGGGCTATGGGATCGTGATGTCCTGGGAAATTTTGAGGTCGCCGCATTCGACCTCGGAGTGATCGCCGCATCGCGACGCGTCCCTGTCATCGCCGGTTCCCCTCGCTTCGCCACCTTCTCCCGTCCACGAGTCTATCGCCCGCGGCGGCTCGGAGCGAGTTGCTCGCGGAGGCCGCGGTTCTTCTTCCAGTACGCGCGGATCCCGGCCGCGAGCTCGGCGCGGGTCAGCTTCCTTTTCCGGGAGACCACCTCCGGCGGCCACGGGCCGAAATCGTGCGGGCCGAGGATCTTCTCGAGCGCATGTAGGGCGATCTTTTCGACTCCCAGGACTTCAAGGTATCGGAGGTCTCGCGCGGTCGACAGGCCACCGCCTGGTCCCAGCACGTCGTTCCAGTTATGGACGACCCGCGTGAGACGGTCGTCGTGCTCGACGCAATCGAGGAGCGGGCCGACCGCCGCGTCCCCCTCGGCGATGAGCGCCCGGACGGTCGTCGTGGCGGTCGGGTCGGTCCAATCCGGCCAGCGCGCGCCTCGGATTCCGTCGAGGTCGCGGATCAGGCCGGCGACCCGATCGCGAGGCTCGCGACGGGGCGGTTGCGCTGCCTCCCGGGCGCGACGCTCCTGGTCGGCGAGGAATCGCGGGATCTGTTCGAGGAAATCGACGAAGAAGGGATTGGCCCAGGCAGGCCCCTCCGGAACTCGCTTCGCGACCAGCGCACGGACCCGCGTCAGTTCCCGAATCGTCGCCAGGGCGAGTGGGTCGTCGCCTCGCTCGTGGGCCATCGCGGCGCGGCCGAACAGCGCCCATTCCCAGTCGCCGGCAAGGTGCGGGTAGGGGTCGAACGCATCAGCATCCGTCTCTGTATAGGAGGCCTTCATCCCGGCCTTCCAGAGGATTTCGGCGAGGTCGCCCCGGCCCAACCGAAGCAGAAAGACGGCCTTCATCGGCGTCAGGAAACCCTGCCGGGCAGCCTCGATGTCGCTGATTGCGCTGCCGCCACGGATTGGGTCCTTCGCGAAGTAGAAGCCCGAAGCCCGCGGCCTACCTCCCTTCGACGACAGCTCAACCGCCCGTTTCAGGGCGAAAATATCGGCGTCGAGATCGGCCGCCGGGCCAAGACCTGTCACCGGGTAGACGAGCCCGTTCCAGGCGACGGCGTAACGAGGGCTGCCGGTCGTGTCGAACGGCAGAACGAAGGCGTGGATCGTCGGCCTCGGCCTCAAATCGAAACGACGTTCCTCAACCTCGCCCGCCAGCTCGACCTGCCGGTACCCGCAACCGCGAGGATCGGCCAGGCCCTGGTCAAACAGCACCCGAGCGGCCTCAATCAGTGCGGCCGGAACATCGGCCTTCGGCGGCGTCCACGGGGCATCCTGTTGCGGAGGCCGGGGCAAACCGGACGGCAAATCGGCCGCGAATGAGCCTGTTCCCATCAATACCGCAACGATTGTCGCACCGAAGCTCGTCCGTGTCATTTCCGGTTCTCCTCGGTTCAGCAGGTTCGCCCGCCCCCGAGTCTATCGTCCGCGACGGCCCGGGGCGAGATTCCGGCCTCCGCGACGAATCGGCATCGGGATTGCTTTACCCCCCCCCCTCGTGGCGATCCATCGTGGAGGATGAACATGTCCGGAAATACGTCCGACGACGGGCTCCCTGGCTACGCGGCAACCCTCTCGGCCTATCATCGAGCCTTCGGGCGCGAGCTACGAACCCTGATCGACGGCCTGCCTGTCCGGCCGGGCGACCGCGTCCTCGACCTCGCCTGCGGCGACGGCGTTTATGCTCGCTGGCTGGCCGAGCGAGGGGCGCACGTGCTGGCCGTCGATATCTGCCCCGCCTTCCTCGACCTGGCCCGCCGCGAGGTGGAAGCCGCCTCGCTCAGCCACCGCGTCACCTTCGCCCGCGCCGATCTCGATCACCTGCCGATCCCCGACGACCCCTTCGACCTCGTCTGGTGCGCGCAGAGCCTCTACAGCCTGCCCGACCCGGTCGAGGCCCTCCGCAAGATGGAGCAGGTCGCGCGGCCGGGCGGGATCGTCGCGGTCTTCGAGAACGACGAGTTCCATCACGTGCTGCTCCCCTGGCCCGTCGAGGTCGAGCTGGCGATCCGCCGGGCCGAGCTACTGGCGCTCATCGAACTTTCGCCGAAGCCGAGGAAGTTCTACGTCGGCCGCGATCTCCGCCCGATCTTCCGCGCGGCCGGGCTCTCCAACTGCCAGCACCGAACCTGGACGATCGACCGCCAGGCGCCGCTCGGTCCCGACGATCGCGCGTACCTCGCCGGCTACCTCGCCGACCTTCGCGAGAAAGCCGCGCCTCGCCTCTCTGGAGCCATCGCAGCCGAGTTCGATCGCCTGGTCCAGCCCGGCTCGCCCGGCTACCTGCTCGACGACCCCGACCTCGCCGTGACGTTCCTCAACCACCTGGCGTGGAGCGTCAAGGAGGGGGGATGATCCAGGCGAAACCTCATCCCGGCTCTTTCGTGCCCTTCGTGCTTTTCGTGGTTCCTGCCTTTTCCTCGCTGCCCTCTTCAGGCAGCAGCGCCCGGACGGTCGCGAGCGAGTCGGCCTCGGCGGCGGGCTTGTCCTCGCGCCACCGCAAGATCCGGGGGAACCGGACCGCGATCCCCGACTTGTGCCTCGGCGATCGGTTCAAGCCCTCAAACGCCAGCTCGAAGACCAGCTCGGGCTTCACCGTCCGGACAGGTCCGAACTTCTCCACCATGTTCCGCCGGACGAAGGCATCCACGCGGCGGATCTCGGCGTCGGTCAGGCCCGAATACGCCTTCGCGATCGTGACGAGCTTCCCCGCGTCGTCCCAGACGCCGAACGTGTAATCGGTGTAGAGGCTCGCGCGCTTGCCGCTCCCACGCTGGGCCGCGATCAGAACCGCGTCGATCGTGTGCGGCTGGACCTTCCACTTCCACCAGTCGCCGCGACGCCGTCCCACGCCGTACGCCGAATCCCGCCGCTTGAGCATCAGCCCCTCGGCCTGTCGGTCGCGGCTGGTCGTCCACGACTCGGCCAGACCCTCCCACGTCGCATCCTCGACGATCGGCGAAAGCCAGACCCTTGACCGAAAAGCGGGCGTCTCGGCGAGCAGGCTTTCGATGGTCTGTGCGAGCGCCTCGCGACGGTCGCGGAGCGGCCGGGCGCGGACGTCGTCGCCCTGGCTTTCCATCAAATCATAAGCGACCAGCACGACCGGGACCTGCGCGAGGATCGACTTTGTGACCGCCTTTCGTCCGATCCGGCGCTGGAGCTGAGCAAACGGCAAGACGCGGCCCTCGGAGCAGGGGAGGATCTCGCCGTCGATCGCGGTGCCGTCGGGGAGGGCGTCGCCGATGGCGGCGATCTCGGGATAGCGCTCGGTGACGAGTTCCTCGCCGCGCGACCAGAGGAACGTCTGGCCTCCGCGGCGGATGAGCTGGCTCCGGATGCCGTCCCACTTCCATTCGGCCTGCCAGTCGGCGCGGTCGCCCAGTTCTTCGAGCGGCTGTTCCAGGGCATACGCGAGGAAGAACGGATAGGGCCGGCTCAGGTCGGCGTCGGCGGCGTCGAGGGCGGTCAGGCGGGCGAAGAACGCCTCGGAAGGCTCCCAGTCGCCCATCAGCCGGTGCGCCACGACGGCCGGGTCGATGCCGGCGGCCTCGCCGAGGGCGCGCGTCACCAGTTGCTGCGAGACGCCCACGCGAAAGCCGCCGCTGATGAGCTTGTTCCAGACGAACCGCTGTCGGTCGTCGAGTTCGGCCCAGGCGTCGAGCATCGCGGAGCGCTGGGCGTCCTCGTCGCGTCCCCGGAGCGGAAGCAGCCGCGTCTCGATCCACTCGGCGAGCGGCCGATCGCTCGACGTCTCGGGCGGCGGGAGCAACAGCGCGATCGTCTCGGCGATGTCGCCGACCGCGTCGTACGACTCCTGAAAGAGCCAGTCGGGGATGCCGGCCGCCTCGGCCGCCCAGGCCCGCAACCGCCCCGTCGCGACGACCTGCCGCGGCTTCCGGCCGATCAGAAAGTACACCGCCCACGCCGCGTCGGCTGGCGGAGCCGTCGCGAAGTACTGGCGCAGCGCCTCGACCTTCGCGCCGGTCTTCGTGGTCTCGTCGAGCAGGGCATAAAGATCGGCAAAACCCTTCATGGTGCCAGTATAGGCGAGGGCATTGTGCCTGGGTAGGGCGTGCGATGACCTTCCGAATTGGACAGGGTCCCAACCCCCGCCCCGATGGTCGCTTGTCCGGCGTCTGGTGCTCTCTTATGATGGGCGATCATCCCTTCCGGGGCATCCGGACGCCACCGCCGCCGCCCGCGTTTCGATTCGAGGATCGTTGTCGATGTCCAAGACGAGCAATTACCTGGCGCTGGACCTGGGCGCCGAGAGCGGTCGAGGTCTCCTCGGCCGGTTCGATGGCGAACGCCTCGAACTCGAAGAGCTGCACCGCTTCCCCAACGGCCCCGTTCGGATGCTCGATACCCTCTACTGGGACCTCCCCCGCCTCTACGACGAAATCAAGACCGCCCTCCGCAAGGGCGCCGCCAGCGGCGAACTCGATGGCGTCGGCGTCGATACCTGGGGCGTCGACTTCGGCCTGATCGGCCGCGGCGAAACCCTCCTGGGGAACCCCGTTCACTATCGAGACGCCCGGACCATCGGCATCCTCGACGCCGCCTTCGCCCGCATCCCCCGCGAGCGAATCTACGAGATCACCGGCCTCCAGTTCCTCCCGTTCAACACCATCTATCAGCTCCTCGCCATGTCCCAGGCCGGCTCACCACTCCTGGAATGCGCCGAAACCCTCCTGATGATGCCCGACCTGATCCACTATCTCCTCACCGGCCGCAAGACCAGCGAACGCACCGACGCCTCCACCACCCAGCTCCTCGATCCCCGCTCCGGCACCTGGTCCGACGAACTCTGCCAGGCCCTCGATATCCCCCGCGCCATCCTCCCCGACCTCATCGAACCCGGGACCGAGATCGGACCCATCCGGAAGTCGGTCGTCGACGAACTGGGCCTCCCCCCAACCATCCCCGTCATCACCCCCGCCACCCACGACACCGCCAGCGCCGTCGTCGCCGTCCCCGCACGACCCGGACCATCCGGCCAGACCATCGCCCAGGGCCCCCTTTCATCGTCACCACCCGACTGGTGCTATTTAAGCTCCGGAACCTGGTCTTTATTAGGCGTCGAAATTTTGAGTCCCGTCATCACGCCCGAGACCATGAGGTATAATCTCACCAACGAGGGGGGCGTGGCGGGAACGATTCGGCTGCTGAAGAACATCATGGGGCTATGGCTCGTTCAGGAAAGCCGCCGGACCTGGGCTCGCGCAGGGCGGGAGTATTCATACGAGGAGCTCACCGCCCGGGCCCAGGTTGCCCCCCGATTTTCCGCGCTGGTGGACCCGGACGACGCCTCGTTCCTGTCCCCTGGCGACATGCCGTCGAGGATCGCGGCGTATTGCGTTCGGACCGGCCAGCCGGCTCCCTCGGATGAGGGGGCGCTGGTTCGGTGCTGTCTGGAAAGCCTGGCGCTGAAGTATCGGTGGACGATCGAGAAGATCGAGCGGATCATCGGGACGAAGATCCGGACGATTCACGTGGTGGGGGGTGGCGCGCGGAACGCGCTGCTCTGCCAGTTCACGGCCGACGCCTGCGACCGGCCGGTTCACGCCGGTCCGATTGAGGCGACCGCGATCGGGAACATCCTGATGCAGGCCCTCGGCCGGGGCCGGCTGGGCTCGCTCGCCGAGTTGCGAGAGGTCGTCGCCCGGTCGTTCCCCGTCACCGTCCACGAACCCCAAGAAGCCGCCGCCTGGGCCGAGGCCGCCTCGCGGTTTGATCGGCTCGTTCCCAGTTAAATTAAGCGGCCCCATCCTTCACGTCGCGGGCCGTCGGAAGGGTCTGTCCGGATGGCCATCGGCGCGGGAGAGGAACCCGATGCGAGCGCTCATCCCTCGGACCACGGCGGCGATCCTGCTGGCGGCCAGCCTGGCCGGGGCCTCGCCGATCGACCACCGCCCCGCCCGGATCGTCGAGCGCGAGCCCAACCCGCACGGGAGCCCCAGGCCCTTCCGAGGGGCGAAAAACGTCCCGGTCCGGAGCAGCCTCTACGTCGAGCTAACGGCCGCCTCGGGGACGAAGATCGACCCGACTGCCGTCGCCATCTCCCTCCGCGCCGAGGGGGGCGAGGCCCTCAAGCTGCTCGAGCCCGGACACCTGTTCGCCCAGGGGGCTTCGGGCTGGCTCCGGGATAAGGGCGAACTCTCGGGCGATCGAGTGCTGGCCGTCTATATCGAGCCCAACCGGCCGATGAAGCCCGAGACCCGATACACGGCGATCGTCCGGGCCGCCGGCGAGGAGATCGGCTCCTGGAGCTTCACCACCGAGGCCGACCATCGAACGCCTCAACTGGATTTCCGCCTCGATCTCAACGCCCGATCCGTCGAGTGGCACGGACGCTTCTTCTCGGGGATCTGCAACGTCGTCTTCTGCTCGAAGGCCGAGCAAGATCTCCCCACCTACGACCTGATGGCCGCCGCCCGGAAAGAGCATCCCCGCGCCTGGAGCTATCAGCGCGACTTCTGGACGACCGGGACCGAGTTCCGGCCCCCCTCGTGGTTCCTGCCCAACCACCTGCCGAACATCGTCCGCGAGCGCGAGACCCGCCGAATCCTCACGATCGAGCCCCGAGGCGGACACGCCCGGCTCCGGCTGGCCGACCTCGACGACGGATCGCTCTACGGCATCCCGCCCCATCGGCCGATCGCCGACGACTACCATCCCGGCGACGAGGTTCTCATCGCCGATGGACTCCACGACGCCACCGCGAAGGTGATCGCCGTGGAAGCCGGCGCCGTGGTCGTCTCGTCGTTCCCAACCCCGAACGAAGGCTGGTTGACCGGCTACGAGCGGAAACTCCCCGACCGCGACGATCCCGACGCCCCCGGCCGGTTCCCAGCCGGCGGCTGCTACCTGAGAAAGCTCCGCCCAGCCGGCACCCCCTGCTATTACTGGACCCGGCTCGACCAGCAATACGATCGGATCCATCGACGCTACGGCCGGAGGCTCATGGTCAACTTCGCCGATGCCGCCGGCGACACCGCCCGCGACGGCCGAAGCTGGACCACCGCCAAGAACCTCGCCCAGTGGCACCAGGTCGCCCACGCGATCACCGGCCACCTCATCGACCGATACGGCGACGACGCCCTCTCCTTCACCTGGAGCGTCTTCAACGAGCCCGACCTCTCCCGCGTCTTCTGGCGCGCCACCTGGGACGACCTCCAGGACTTCTACGACGTCACCACCGACGCGATCCTCCGCGCCTTCGAGGACCGCGGCCTCGACTCGCGCCAGGTCTTCATCGGCGGCCTGGAACTCGGCGCGATCTTCGGGACCAACCTCCGGCTCCGCGAGTTCCTCGCCCATTGCTCGCCAACCGCGACCGCCCGGGGAGCCCGGCCGCTCAACGCCGCCTTCGCCGATCCCCGCCTCATCGGCAAACGCTCCCGACGCGTCGAACAGCTCTGCCAGGCCCACGGCGGCAAGGGAAGCCCCTGCGACTTCGTCTCGATCCACTCCTACGACCGCTCCCAGCTCATGGCCGCGAAACTCATCCGGGCCAGGGAGATCGCCCTGGAGATCGATCCAGCCTACTACGCCCGCCTCTGGATCAACTCACACGAGTCGTGCCCCGACTGGATGCCGCCCCCCGACCAGGCCGCCGGCGACGCCTACCGCGGCGACGGCTACTTCGTCGGCTGGACCGCCGACGTCGTCCGCCGCCTCCTCGCCCGCGCCTCGACCGACCCCCGATACGCTTACGGCGAGACCATTCTCACCGTCTGGCCGCCGCCAGCCAACTTCGCCGGACTCAACGCCGTCACCCGAACCCTTCGCATCGACAGCGACAGCGACGGCCGCCCCGACCGCTCCCAGACCGTCCCCATGCCGATCTTCCACATGATGACCCTGCTCTCCGACCTCGGCGATCGCTACTGGGTCCTCCCCGATCGCGTCGAGGGCGGCCACATCATCAGCGGGATCGCCTCACGCGACCCGCGTGGAACCCTTCGCGTCCTCGTCTACGCCCACGACGACCGCGATACCCAGTCTCGCTCAGGCGCCCGGTTCTCCGTCTCCATCGACCTGCAAGACCACCCCCATCCGCCGGACCGCGCGGCGATCGTCGAGGAATACCGGTTCGACCGCCGGCACAACTCCCCCTTCCGGCTCTCCGGCCGGCTCCGAGACCGCTCCGTCCTCACTCCCGACGAGGCCGACGCCTTCGCCCGCCTCACCGAACTCCACCCCACCGCCGTCTCCACCACAACCCGCCAGCCCGACGGCTCGCTCCGCCTCTCCACCGAACTGGCCGGCAACGGCTGCTCCTTCCTGGTGATCACACCCTGAATTCGTCCCTTTCCCTCCATTGGCTCCCATCGGTGCAATCGATTCCCGAGGAAAAATCCCTCGGGAGCGCTCATCCCGTCCTCGCAAGCCGACCAGTCTATCGTTCTATCTTTCCATCGTTCTCACCTCCTAGGGGGTGAGAACGATGGAAAGATAGAACGATAGAGACACACTCTCTCCGTCCTTTGAGGCTCGTTCTATCGTTCTCAGTTCTCTTCCCCCTAGGGGGTGAGAATGATGGAAAGATAGAACGATAGACACACGCTCTCTCTCCGTCCTTCCAGGCCCTCGGTCTATCGTTCTCAGTTCTCATTCCCTATAGGGAACTGAGAACTGAGAACTGAGAACGAGCCATGGGCGGCCGGACCGCGATTGGTTGACGTCGAGGGGGAAAGGCCCCGACTTCGTCGTCGAGATGCACTCGCGAGGGAGCTGGCGGGCCGATTCAACAGGCGGCTCGTCAGCGAGGTGCGGGGCCTGCACCTGGAGGCGGATGGCGAACGTTTGCGGCTCTACGACCCGGAGCGTGGGGCCTATCTGATGTCGCCCCGAGAGGTGCGTGCGGCGCTTGTCCGCGAGGCCGAGGCCCGTGCCGAGGCCCAGGCCCGGGTTCGTCGAGAGCAGGCCCGGGCGCGTCGCGAGGCCGACGCAGAGGAGGCCGACGCCCGAGCCGCCGCGGAGGCCGAGGTCGAGCGTCTTCGCCGCGAGATCGAGGAGCTTCGACGCGCCCGTCCGGCTGGCGGCTGAAGTGAGGCGGGGCTCGGCGGTGGGATCAACGACCGCCCTGGAAGGTGACGCCCGTCTCCTGGCCGTCGACCCTGGCGCTGAGGGAGCCTCGGACGGCGTCGAGCTGGTAGGGACCGAGCCTGGAAGCGAACCGGCTGGCGCCGGCGGGGTCCTCCGCCTTCGGCTCGGGAAGCAGCTCGACCACTCCCGAGGCCGCCTGGGCCTTGCCTCGGGCGTGACCACCCCGGCCGTTGGCTCTGGCGCCGGCGTCGATCGTGAACCGGACATCCGTCGGCGCCGGCTCCATGGGCGAGCGGCCGTCGAGCTTCAGGAAATAGGCCACCAGCGCTGTCGGCTCGCCGCCGCGCCGGTCTCTCGGCGCCGGCTCGTTGACCAGTTCGACAAACCCCTTCTTTTCGGGAAGCTGAAGCGTCGGCCCCCGGTGTGGCCCAACCGTGGAAACCTGCTCCTCAATCGGGACCGAAGACCCGGCGCAGCCGGCCAGCAGGGCCGCGGCGAGGGCCGTCGTCGTCCATCGGGAAACACGCATAGAGTCTTCTCTTTTCATCAAGGCCGGCCGGGCGACGGTGGGAGGCCCGGCCGACGCGAAAGGATCAAGGCCGCCGCCGAATCAATACTGATCCGAGCTGACGACCTCGCCGTTGGCCCGGGTCGAGAGCGCCTGGTAGACGCCGAACTGAGTGACGCCCGGAGTCACCGAGAAGGTGTAGTTGGCATAATTGACGCCGAGCGGCAACGAGACGCCGTAGAACTGAGACGCGATGGCGGTTCCAAATCGCCACGACGCGATGGTGTTCTTGATGAAGTGGACCGAGCCGTCGCAGAAGGCGAAGTTGACACCTCCGGGGTGGAGGCTGGTGGCATCGGTCGCGTCGGCGCCGAGGAAGCTGGCGATGCTCGTCCCGTTGGTCCCGACATTGGGCGGGAAATAAGTGGTGACCATCGTGTCGAACCAGTGGTGCGAGTTCCACGAACCGTCGGAGTTCTGGTAGCCCGGGTCGAACCGCTTGAAGAGGGTCTGGGCCCGCTCGCCGAAGAGGAAGGTGTTGCTCGTTCCATCCGTGATCGAGGCCAGCGTCGTGTGGCTATCGTTGTAGATCACGCCGTTGTACTGCTGGAACTGGGCCTGGCCGTACGCCTGCTGGTACGTTCCGGGGAAGGTTCCCTGGTTGGCCCCGTAACTGGTGAACTGCTGCATCCAGTTCCCCGGCGGCAGCGCATTGGTGTTCTCGACAAAGTTGGCGTTCGGCGTGCTCGAGCTGATCACCTGCGGCTGCCAGGGATCACTCGGACACATCAACGCCGGGATCGCAACCCCGGCAATCGTCAGGTTGTACGGATCGTAATTCGTCCACGAGAAGTTCGTCGCGTTGTAAACCGCCTGCTGCTCCAGGAACGATGTCAGAAAGACGAAGCACGAGAAGTTCGGAAAATAGCCAGGCAGACCGTATGACACCGTCGCCGAGGAGTACGAATTGCTCGGATAGCTGCCATTGGCGCTCTCGTAATTGGCAACCGCCAGCGCCAGTTGCTTCATGTTGTTGGTGCACTGGGCCCGTCGGGCCGCCTCGCGCGCCGCTTGCACCGCCGGCAACAGCAGCGCGATCAACACGGCGATGATCGCAATCACCACCAAAAGCTCGATCAGCGTGAAACCTGAACGAACTCGCCTCGATAAAGCGACCACCATCAAAAAACTCACTTTCTCTTCAGGTTGCCGAACCCCAGGGAAATCCGCGAATCCGACAGCCCCTTCAGGTTCACGAAACTCTTAAGACTTAACATTCTAGGTCCAGATCGTGAATCTTCCGTGAATACATCGTGAATTTTGTCGCAATCCCGGGATGGTGTTGGAGAGATCCGAGGTCGGGTTCCGGGGGGATTGGGAGCAGGCGGGCTAGCCCGGATTATTCACACCCACGCAAGCAATTGGACTTTAGGGCAGTCCCTGCGTCCAAGATCGGGGGATCTTCATAAGTGAGTCGTCGGGTGCCATCGCTCCTCTGGTCCGAGCGCGAACCACCCCCTAACCCCCGGG
>DAIDKV010000273.1 GCA_027449865.1 Planctomycetales bacterium | reverse complement strand
ACATCGTTGACGCGCGTCGCCCGGTATGCTCTGCTGACCATGGGGATGACCTCCAAAACGAGCGGCTGCGAAGGTTCCACACTTTCGCTTGTACCGCCTGTCGAGGCATCCCCACCACTTCTTCTATAGCCAACTACATGGTAGCCGACCCAGACGAAGCAAATGAGTATCGCGCGGCCCAGACGTGGCAAATGAGTCGAGTCAGGTCGCTTCGAAACCGCGCTGAGCTGAGCCCCTATCGGCTTCCTTCTATTTCTTCGTCGAGAGTTCGTCGAGCAGTTGGCGGAAGTCGTCGCGGCGGCGGAGGGCGGCGAGGTCGTCGGTGTCGAGGAGGGTCTGGGCAGTAAGGGCTCCGCCTCGGGTCGCCTTGCGGAGGACCTCAAGCGCCCGGTCGCCGTAGAGCTTCCTCCGGCGGACCTCGGCCGGCTCGACCACCTCGTCGTCGTCGGCACCCTGGGTGCCGGGCCGGGCTCCGACCATCGAGACACAGAGCGCCAGGTTGCAGGCCAGGTCAAACTGGTCGGCGGGGACCGGGCGATCGAGGATCTCCAGCAGGTCGACCGCGTGCCGGAACGCCTTCAAGGCCTCGTCGGGCTGGCCGTCCTGGCGATGGAGGCGGCCGAGGATGTTGTACGTCCGCGCCAGCTCGACACGGGAGCCGTCGTCGGGGTGGTTTTCGACGAGCTTTTCGAGGATCGGCCGGGCCTTCTCGGCCATCGCCATGGCCTCGGCCGGCTCGCCCCGGCGACGGTGGAGGTCGGCGAGGAAGTTCTCCGCCCGGGCTCGTCTCTCCCGGTAGGCGACCGCCTCGGGATACCGCCGATCCAGCCCTTCAAGGATCTCGACAGCCCGGCGCCCGGCGGCGAGGGCCGAGTCAAGCCGGCCGGCCATCGCCTGAGCCAGGGCGAGGTCGAGCGTCGAGGCGGCCAGGCGATCCGAGGGCCCCGCCAGGTCGGGATGATCGCGGACGATCGACGTCTCCACCTCGACCGCCCGGGTCTGCTGCTCGATCGCCGGGGCCAGGCCGTTGGGGCGTCGGGCGAGGATCCGGCCGAGCCGGGAGCAGGACGCGGCCAGCCACTCCCGGGGCCGGATCGCGGTCGGGTCGCGATCGAGAAGGGCCGAGGCCGCCTCGATCGCCGGGCGGAGGGCGGCGATCGCCTCATCGTCGGAGCCGGCCCGCGACCGGGCCTCGGCGGCGTCGCGCAGGATCAGGGCTCGAAGCCTTCGACGCGACGGCGATGACTCCGCGGCGATCGCCTCGTCAATCCGCCCGAGAGCGAGCCGGCAAACCTCGGACACCTCGTCGAGCCGGCCGTCGAGCCCGAGCAAGACCGAGGCCCGGCCTTCGAGTGCTCCGGCGAGCCCCTCCTGGTATTCGGCGATGCCCGGCGAGCCAGCGAGCAGGGTTTCCCAGGCCTCGACCGCCCGTCGATAGGGAACATCCGCCAGGGCCGGGGGGTCGGTCGCGGCGGCGATCCGGGCCAGGCGGGTGAGCGTCCGGGCGCGGTCGAGAGGATCAGCCGGGCGCCCGCCCGCCTCGACGAGGGACTGGTCGTAGTAGTCGCCAGCGACCCGGAGCAGATCGGCCCGGAGGCGCTCCATCCCCGGCTGGTCGAGCCTCAGGTCGTCGAGGACCCCGTCGACCGAGCGGTCGACAGCCTCGCGGGCCTCTCGCCTGGCAAGCTCGGCACGGTCGCGATCGAGCCGCGCACGCCCGAGACCCCTCCCAAGCCCCGCCACTCCACCGACAATCAGGACGGCAACGATCGCGGCGAGGGCCGCCACCCTCCTGTGGCGCTGGACGAAGGTACGCATCCGGTAGGCGATCGCATCGCCCCGCGCCCGGACGGCCCGGCCTTCAAGATGGGCGTGCAGGTCGTCGGCGAGCTGGCCGGCGGTCTCGTACCGACGTTCAGGCTCCTTGCGAAGCGCCCGCAGGACAATCGCGTCGAGGTCGCCCACGAGTGCCTTGCGGAGCCGCGCCGGGGTCGTCCCCCGCAATCGGGCGATCTCCGACCGATCTGGGATCGAGAATGCGGCGGCCACCTCCTGCATACGGGGCGCGATCGATCGACTTGGGCGGTCGGGGGCCTGCTCGCAGATCGCCGGATAGAGCTCATCGAGGTCGAGCGATCGGAGCCGGTACGGGCCGAGGCCGGTCAGGAGCCGATAGAGGATGGCGCCGAGGGCGTGGATGTCGACGGCCGTGGTGACCGGCTCGCCGATGACCTGCTCGGGGCTTGCATATTCGGGATCGAAGCCGGATGGGTCGGGGCCGATCAGGATGGGCGTCCCGTCGTCGTCGACCAGGATCCGGCCGGGATCGAGGGCACCGTGGATCTGGCCGAGGCGGTGGTCGGCATCGAGGAGCCTGGCGATCCGGGCGAACAGGCGGACCCGGTCGTCGAGGCTCAGGGATCGGGCGTCGGCCCATTCGAGGATCGGGCGCCGATCGTCGGTGGCGGTCGATGCGCCCGACCCATGGGCGAGGGCCTCGATGGCGATCGCCTCGACGGCCTCGGGATCGCGGGCGGCGACTTCCGGTTCGTCGCCTCTCTCCGATTGGTCCGACTCGCCATTCATCGTCGACAAACGATCCTCCACCCTGGGCAAACCCTCGCGAGCCCATCTCTGAGGCCATCGTACCGGGCCATCGCCACCCAAACAATCGCCCTACCCACCACATTCGACTCAGGCCAGGCAAATCATTGCGACCAACCCAGGCCCCACTTCCCCAAAGATCGTCAGGAGCGATACCCTGGCGACCACCATCCGTCTCTACTCAATCAAACAGCCGCAACCTATTGCGCTTTCCCTGGAAACCCCGCCAGGCCCTCCTGTCCGCAAAACCCCTCTTGTCGTCATCATCGTGGCTTCGTTTGCTCAAAATCGAGGGTTGAGAGCCTGAGTTTGGGTTCGTTCGCGCGTTTCTTCCGAGCTTCGGCGCCGAAACTTGAGACTTCGGCGCCGAAGTTGGGTTCGTTCGTCGTCCTTCTCGCGCACCTCAGCGCCGAAGTTGGGTTCGTTCGTCGTCCTTGTCGCGAGTGACCGGCCCCGGGATCGCTCGACATCCCGGGACCGGTCACACCGATTGACCCGAAGAATCCACCGAATTGCCAAAGATAGCGATCCATATGATCCCACAAATCACAGTGTTATCCACTTTTCGCAAAAGGCAAAGCCGATCTCTGAATTTTTGCAAATTCGCCAGAAATTCACGTCGCCAGGGAGCCAACGGCCTGTCGGGTACTGGGGAATGATTTTTTGAGAAAAAACCTGGATTGAGCGGCGACCGGCCGGGTACGACTTCGGGAATGCGAACGGAGACGAGTGGGGAGGGTCGGTGATCGTGGATCAGGGATCGGCGGGCGAGGTGGTCCGGTCGTTGTCGACGCTGTTCCGGGCCGGGACGGCGGCGGGGTTGTCGGACCGCGCGCTGCTGGAGCGGTTCGCGGACCGAGAGGGGTCGGATGACCCGTCGGCCGAACTGGCGTTCGCGGTGATCGTCGAGCGGCATGGCCCGATGGTCCTTCGCGTCTGCCGGTCGGCGCTCGGCGACCGCGACGAGGCCGACGACGCGTTCCAGGCGACGTTCCTCGTGCTGGCAAGTCGGGCGCGGTCGATCCGTCGGGCGGATTCGGTCGGGTCGTGGCTGCATGGTGTGGCGCTTCGGGTCTGTAGCCGGTTGCGTCGGCGGGAGGCCAGGCGTCGCCGTCATGAGAGTCGGCGTGTCGAACTTCATCCCGTTCATGGGACCGTCCCGAAAGAGGGATGGACGGGCGACGAGGTCGATCGGGTGCTGCACGAGGAGGTCGGTCGGCTCCCCGAGAAGTACCGGCGGGCGGTGGTGCTTTGCTACCTGGAGGGGCTGACTCACGATCAGGCGGCCGATCGGCTGGGGTGGCCTGTTGGGACGGTCCGGAGCCGGCTGGCCCGGGCGCGCGACCGCCTTCGAGAGCGGTTGATCGGTCGGGGCGTTGCGCCGGGGATGGCGACCGCGTGGGAGACAACGCGCGGCACGATCGCCGTCCCTCCCGGGCTGGCCGGGGCGACCGTGCGGGGGGCATTGCGGATCGGGTCGGGGAAGGCGGCGATGGCCGGGGTGGTCCCGGCCGGGGTGTTCTCACTGATGAAGGAGGTCACACGGACCATGACAATCACGGGTCGAATCGCGATGACGGCGGCCGTGATGACCGCCGGACTCGTCGTCACGGGCGTCGGGTTGCTGGCGCAGCCGGGGCAGGGGCCCGGCGCGGGGGGTGAGGTGAAGGTGCGTCTCCCCGAACCGGCGAAGAAGCCGGGTCCGGCGGCGGCCGGGTCGCTCGACGACCAGGTCGACGCGATGCTCCGCGAGTATGACGAGGCCGCGGAGATCCTGCGGAAGACCGCCGCCACGGCGAGGAAGGCCAACCGGCTGATCAAGAAAGCCGGTGAGCCCACACGGTTCGACGCCCAGGCGGAGGCCCGGCTCCAGGCGCAACAGGCCAGGGTCCGGCCCATCCCTCGGCAGATGCTCAACCTGGCCGAGCAGCATCCGCGGACAAACGCCGCCGAGCGGGCTCTGATCTGGGTCGCCGCTCAGAACTCCATTTCGCCCGAGGTCACCAGGGCCTACGAGATCCTGGCCCGCGACCACGCGCGGAGCGACCGGATCAAGCAGGTCTTCTCGCGGCGAATGGCCCAGGTGCACTGGTGCACGCGCTCCGCCGAGGACCTGCTCCAAAGCGTGCTGGAGCAGAACCCCTACCGAGAGATCCGCGGTCACGCCTGCTACTGGCTTGCGGAGATGCTCGCCTTCCGCGCGTTGGTGTTGCGGACCCGGCCGGTGGAGACCCCGAGCACGTACGCGATGTGGCTCCAGCGGCTCGGAGCCGAGAATGCCGACCAGTTCCTCAAGCAGGACCCAGGGGCGGTGCAGCACCGCGCCGCGCGGCTGTACGACCGTCTGATCGAGGAATTTGATGGCATCGTGCCCGACGACTTCCGGCTGGAACGGCCGCCGATGCTCCTCGGCCGGGCCGCCGTCTCGCTCTCGGACGTGGCGCGGGTTCGGCTCGACGCGATCCATCGGCTGTCGCCCGGCAAGCCCGCGCCCGAGATTGAGGGATCTGACCTCGACGGCCAACCGATGAAGCTGAGCGACTCGCGGGGCAAGGTGGTCGTGCTTTTCGTCGCCGGGTTTGGGCTGCCGGCCGCCTTCCCGCCCGAGCGAGCCCCGTCGCACATCGTCGGGGTCCTCGGCCAGGTCGCGCGGGCCTTCCAAGGGAAACCGGTCGAACTGCGGGGGGTGGTCGACTCGCATCGCGAGGGATATCAGCAGGCGATCCAGGAGAGCGGCCTTCCGATCCGGATGTGGTGGGATTCGCCGCGGGAGGGCCAGCCGGAGCCCGCCGGGGGCCGCATCTGGGGCCCAAGGCCCGGCCCAATCCTCACCGCCTGGGACGCCGAGTCTTCCAACTGGTACGTCATCGATGCCAAAGGCGTGATCCGATACAGCCGCGTCTACGGGCCCGAGATGATCCGAAAGGCGGTCGAGGCGGTTCTGAAGGAATGACCCGCAACCGTCCGCCCGACGCGACCCGGTCGACGCCGGGAGTGGGACGCGGATAAGATCAAGCCAGGCCGGGGCGTCGGCCGAAATCAGGTGGGTGTTCTTCTGGAGAAGAGAGCCATATCCGATGCCGACGGACCGGAACCCGTCGCGGTCGGCGGCCGGGCGAACCATGCGTCGCACAATCGCGGTCGTTCTCCTGCTGGGGATCCTCCCGCTACCGGCCCGTGCCCAGTTGCAGCGGCTGCCGGGCCGGGCCAACGTCGATCGACTGAACCGTCGGCTCGTCGGCTGCGTCGTCGACCTCACCGACAACCACGGCGCCGATCGGCGGATTTACTCCCCGATCCTGGGGATGCCTCGCGATCTGTACGTGTATCTGCCGCCGGGCTTCGACCCGACCCGGCGCTATCCGCTGGTCGTCTTTTTGCACATGGCGGCGTTCGACGAGCGGGCGTTCGTCGACAAGCAGGCGATCCACGATCTGGACGATCTGATTGTCCGGGGCGAGGTCCCGCCGATGGTCGTGGCGAGCCCCGACGGCAACTACGGCCCGGACGACCGGGGACGACAGGTCCATTCGTTCTACCTCAACGGCCGAGGCGGGCGGTTCGAGGACCACCTTCTTGAAGAGGTGATCCCGTTCGTCGAGTCGCACTACGCGATCGCCCCCGGGCGCGGCTCGCACGCGATCGTGGGGATCTCGGCCGGCGGGCTCGGGGCGATGAGCCTTGCGATCCGGCATCGCGACCGGTTTGGAGCCGTCGCGACAATCGGGGCGCCGTTGAACCTTCGATATGGGAACGTCGATGGCGACTTCATGGAGGACTTCGATCCGACCCGGTATCGATGGCGGACTCGATACGATCCCGATGAGATCCTCGCTCGATTTTACGGTGGACTGGTGAAGGTCCGGGCCGGGCCGATGATCACGCCGGTCTTTGGCGACGACGCGGGGACGATGGCCCGGATCACCGAGATCAACCCGGCCGACCTGATCTTCACGACCGACCTGCGCCCCGGCGAACTGCCGATGTACGTGAACTATCCCGGTCGGGGCGAGTTCCACTTCGACGCGCACGCCGAGTCGTTTGCCTGGCTGGCGGCCTCGCGGGGGATCCCTTTAACACTCGTCAAGGACCCCGAGGGCCGGCACGGCCCCCGATACTTCCGCCGGAACCTCCCCGACGCCATCCGATGGATCGGCGCCCACCTCGCGACGTGCCCGGGAGGGTAGGGGGGGATTGCCCGTTCGTCCGGTTCGGCGAACGGGCGACCGCGGAAGGGCGAAGGCGCGAAAAGTCGAGCGCGAGTCGAGTCAAGGATGAGGGAACCGCACGGGCGACGGCTACTTCGGCCCCGCGGTAGAGTTCGATGACGGAGGCGGAGCGAAGACATTTTCTCGCTCCAGCGGGAGCTGAAAGCCGTCGGCCACGCGGGTCATGTAGTGACACCGGCACGCCCACCAGATCACGTCCAGGGCCCGCTCGCGCCCGAAGTGGGCGACCAGACGGTTGCGGTCGTCGTCGTCGATCGCCCAGGGCGTCTTCGAGAGCTTTTTCGCGAAGAAGAACGCGGCACGATCCCCCGCGGGTAGCGATCCCCAATCCCTCGACGCGAGGAGACGGGTCCGTTCTTCGAGGGCTTTCTGATCCAGGCCCGCGACCGCGAGCAGCATTTCGCAGTGGCCCATTCAGTAGAAGCAGTGGATCGTGCGGGTCACGATCCAGAACAGGCTCTCCTCGAAAACGCGGTCCTGCTTGGCTTCCTCTCCAAAGGCGCGCGTACAGGCCGACCAGGCCGCGGCCAGCTCGGGCTGGTAGCCCAGGCAGACCAGCGACCACCGGATGCGGATGGGATTCCTGGGCTTCGGATACCCGTCGGGGAGCCGGCCCAGGACCTCGTCGTACGTCGGCACCCGCACGCGACCCTGGACCGCCTTTTGATCGCGAAGGCCCCGCTGCAAGGCGGCGAAGTCGAATTCCCGCCAGGCGGGGTCGTCCACCTTCGTGGGCTCGGCCGGCCCGTGCCGATGGGAAGGGTTGTCGCGGGCGGGGACCGTCGGCTTCGGCGCCTCGGGGTCGAACTTCACGTCGAGGGGCGGCAATGGTCCTCCGTCCTCGGGGGCGAGGCCCAGCCCAAGGATCAGCCGGTCCTGGAAGTTCGCCGCCGCGATCAGCAGGACCATCGCAACAAGCTTCTCGTCGCCGTAGGCCGCCTTCAGTCCGGCGAACTCGGCGTCGGTGACGAGCGAGGCGTCGCGGGTCATCTGTCGGGCGAATTTCAGGGCGACGCGCTCGCCGTCCGGCCAGCGATCCGGCCCGGTCTTCAGGTCGGCGATCTCCGCCTCGGAGATTCCCGCGCGTCGCAGGTCGGCCTCGGCGGTCGCCCGGGCGTATTCGCAACGGTTCGCGTCGGCCGCGACCCACCGCATCTTACCGCGGAGGGATGGGCCGAGCGGGCTCTTCGTCCGGTGCAGGCGATCGAGCTCGAGCATCGCGGCGGTGGTCCGCGGCAGGTCGCACGCCGTGGCCCTGGCCCAGGCCGGCAGCCTCGCTCCCCCGCCGGTCAGCGCCCGGGGCAGATGTTTCCACGCCTCGTCGTTCGACGCCAGGGGCCAGCCGCCCGGGCGATCCGGGGCCGCCGGCGCCGTGCCGGCGAACATCGCGAACAGGAACAGGGCCAACCAACTCGTGCGAATCATGGGCGAGCTCCTTGCTGGGGGACTGGGGTGTCGAGCGGGGTATCCTTGACCGCCGGACCCTCGTCCAGCAGCAGCATGATCAGCGCCTGCTCCATCTCACCCGGGAGGAATCGGAACGGCCCGCGCCCGCTCTTGAAGGCGACCTTCCCCTCGCGGTCGATGACATAGAGACGGTCGGGCATACCGCTATAGGCGCGGCCGACGCGGTCGTCGATTTCGTCCACCAGCATGGGCATGTTCATCTCGAGCAGTTCGTGACACTTCGCGGCCACCTCGGTGCGCTGGAAGCTGGATTTCGGCTGGGCCACGGCGACTCCCACCCGGTCGTTCGACTCCATCCGCCAGCCGTCGACCGGATGGGCCTCGCGGACATACACCGCCAGGAATTCTGCCCTGTCGCCGTACTTTTGCGCCAGGTCGTCGAGGGTCCCAAACTGGGACCGGAACGGCCCTCACGTGAAGCTGCCGAAGACCAGGACGACGGGCTTCTTCCCCCGGAACTGGGCCAGGGAGACACGCCTCGACTTGTCGTGCGTCTCCAGGGTGAACGGGGGCGCTTCCTGGCCGAGGTTCGGCCCTTCGGTGGACGATCCGATCTCGCCGGTGAACAGGCCCTTGAGGAGCGTCCAGCGTGATGGACCCTCCGGGCCGGCCGGCTTCCCGCCGCTGGCCGCCGGCCTCGGGTGCGCGGGCGTCGGATAGAGCAGTGCGGCGACGTCTTCCTGGGTGAGGAACTTCTTCCCGTTCGCGGCCTGCTCGAACGCCTGCTGCCATTCCGCGAGCGTGACCCGGCCGTTCCCGTTCCTGTCCATCTGCGCGAAGCGCCCACGAGCCAGGGCGCGGCCCTGGAGGTAGCGCGAGCGGGGCGACCAGTCGAGGTCCTCGTCGGTGACGGCCCCGTCGCCATCGCGGTCGAGCGCGCGGAACAGGCGGGCCGAGCCCTTGAGCTCGTCGCCCGTCACGACGCCATCCTTGTTCTGGTCGAACCGGGTGGCCAGCCAGCTCCACTCATAGCGGCTCTCCGACGGATGGAACCAGCCGGAGTCCGGTCCCATGTTCGCCCCGTCCCTCAAGATGGCCCAGAGCATCTCCGCGAACTCGGGGACCTTCGCCGAGGACGGACTCCGGCGGGGCGGGTCGGCCGCGAAGCACGGCGGGGAGAGGGCGCTCTGGGCCGCTGTGATGGCGATCACGAGCGGGAGTAAAGCCGGCAAGAACCCGGGGCAAAGTCGTTTCATCGAGGGATCTCCATGGTAAGTTCGGGACATTTATCACGCGACCACGGGCGTCGGGGCGACAGCCGCGGCGATCGGTTCGATGATGGACAACGCGGAGAAGAGCGCCGTGGCGAGCGTGAGATCCAGGATTTCGGCGTCTCCGAGCCCCAGGGCGGAGATCTTGTGGATCTGTTCATCAGTGATCGTGTAGGCCGCGTTCGCCACCTGCCACGCATACCGGCGACAGGCCGACACGAGAGACAGATCGGAGGCGATACCCGGCGGCGCCGCCCACGAGCGGAGTGTCTTCGAGTCGGACGACGATCCTTCGGGGAGCCACCGGTCAACCGCCCGACTCAGGCCGGAACCCGGCATCGCCCGGGAGACAACGGCGATCGCCGCCGCCTCCTTCCAGAGGTCGGAACGGACCTCGGCGCACATAACGTTGACTTCGATCAGCTCGAGCACCCCTTCAAGCACGGCCGGCGTCCGGCTCAACCAGTGGAAGACCTCGGGCACCGCCGGTGCCCCCAGCCGCTCGAACAGGACACCCAGCCGATCCAGCAGTTCCGCGGACGAGCGGCGGGGCTGGTGCTTGTAAGACAGGTCATAGAGCGTCCCGATCAGCGACGCGAACCGACGCTCGACCCAGCCCCGGATCGGCTTCAACTCGCGGAGGAAGCGGTATTCCAGTTGCACCCGTCGCGCGTCGGCGATGCGATTGACGAAGTTGAACGCGAACACGACACCGGCCGCCTCGACGAGGAGATCCTCGTCACCGATGCGGGCCGCGGCCGAGGCGATCCAGTCGAGATCGGCATCTCCCAGGGGAGCGGCGAGCGTCGCGTGCGCCGCGAGTGCCACGAGCAAGCCCTCGGGACCCTCGCATCCGGCTCGCTCAACGCGCTCCGTGATCCGCTCCGGATCCAGCACCGGGCGCCCGGGGGCTAGTCCATGATTGATACGCGGATTCGGAGATTTAAAAGCGAGAAAATCCCTGGGAGTCTGCTCGTCATGCGGAGGCCGGATGGCCTGCACGACGGCGTCAATCAGGGCGTGCGCTCGATCGAAGTCGGATCCTGCAGCCTGCAGGAAGAGCAGATGCTCCGACGTTCAGTAGAAGCACTGATTCGCCGCCGAGATCGCCACGGCGATCGACTCTCGAAGGCGCCGGGTCTCGGATTCGCCGCCCCACATGAGGGACAGCCCACGTCTGTTCGGCACAAAATTTGCGCGATCGGCTCTGCCAGGCAAAGTGACTGCCATTCTGGCGGAGTCCTCGCATGGCGAAGCCGTCCCACGATAACCCGCTCGCTGGATGTAAGCTCCAGGGGCTCAAGTATCTCG
>DAIDKV010000272.1 GCA_027449865.1 Planctomycetales bacterium | reverse complement strand
AGGACGATTGCCGGGCCGGTTATCGCTGGGCCCGATCCGGATCGGAGCGCGGCCCGGACGGTCGCCGTGATCAGCGATTCCAGGAAGGTTTCCATGGTCGGGGAAGGCGCGGTCAGGGCGACCATCGGGGCGATCCCTCGGCGGGTGAGTCGGTCGCGCAAACGCTCCCGGCCCCGAGCCAGGCGACTGCGGACCGTCCCGGCAGGCCATCCGAGGTGACGAGCGGCCTGTTCCTGCGTCATCCCTTCCAGGTCGCAGAGGATGACGGCCATCCGGTAGCCATCGGGGAGCCGCGCCAGCTCCTCGCGGACGATCGCGTCGCGGTCGTCGTCGCTGGGCGGGTCATCGATCCGCTCCGATCCGGCGGCTCGATGCTCACGGAGAAGTCGACGGGCGTCGGCGACCCGTCTGTCCGATGCAACCCGCCTAGCAACCGAGAGCAACCAGGGCGCAATCGAGTCTCGCACCCAGAGTCGGGGCGACTTCCGCGCGAGAATGAGAAAGGTGGCCTGGAAGGCGTCCTCGGCCGCGGTGGGATCGCGGACGATCGCCCGACAGGCCCGGAAGACCATCGGCCCGTGCCGTTTCACCAGGACGGTGAAAGCGAGCTCCGACATCCCACGATCGCCCGAGGCAAACTGGTCGAGGAGCTGCCGATCGGACTGCTCCCCGAGCGTGCCGCTGTTGAAGAGAATGCCGATGTGATGCAGCAGTGACCCCGGGCCGTCTTTCATGAGCAGCGATCCCCCGAGTCCCATTCCTTTCTACTCAGGATAATGGGTGACCGGACCGGGATTGCTCCAGGATTTTCGTGTCTTTCGTGTTTTTCGTGGTTTCTCCTCGATCCTACCCAACCAGGAGCTCACGCCCCGAAGAGGTCCGACGGCTTGATCTTAGGCAGCTTCTCGAAGATGGCCTTCTCGTCAGAGTATGGGTGCGCGGCCCCCTCGTTCGGCAGTGGTTCGAGCAGAGGGAGAATCGCAGCGGCGAGGCGAAGATCCTCGGGCGTCGTGATCTTGATGTTGTAACGCGATCCCTCGACGACCGCGCAACGCTGTCCGACCGCCTCGACGAGCTGGCAATCGTCGGTGATCGCCGAGCCGAGTCGCGACCGCAACGCATAGGCCCGGCCAAGAATCTCCTTGCGGAAGACCTGCGGAGTCTGGGCCAGGTAGAGCCGATCGCGAGGGACAGTTTCGACGGCGAATTTGTCGTCATCGACCCGCTTGATCGTCTCGGCAACCGCGACCGCCGGCAGCGCCGCCCCGTGCCGACACGCCGCCTCGAAGACGGCGTCGATCAATGCGGACGAGAGGCAAGGACGGGCCGCGTCGTGGATGGCGACGAACTCGCAGCGGTCGTCGACCATTTCGAGGGCCTTCGCCACGGTCTCCGACCGCTCGGCGCCTCCCTCGATCACCTTGATGTTCAGGAAGGCGACATTCGCCCGATACCGGCGCTCGAAAAGCTCGCGGTCCTCGGGTGCGATCGCGAGGATCATCTGGGCGACGTCGTCTCGGTTGAGGAACGGCTCGACCGCGCGGAGCCAGACGGCCCGGCCGTCCAGCTCGGCATAGATCTTCTTTTGCTTCGGGTCGCCAAATCGCGACGATTTCCCCGCGGCCGGAAAGATCACGGCGAATGGACCCATGGCAGCCTCTCCTCCGAATTTTCACGAAGCTTCACTCGTCGTCCCGATTGTGATCGGCCTCCGGCGGGGTGTCAACCGGCCCAAAGAGGCAGCCGGGGCTACCCGGTTGCAAGCGGGCCGGCGATCGACGATATTCCGGAGACCCGGTGATCCGGCGCCCCGGGAGCCATCGAGATCGCCCCCGCAACCAGGATACATCCATGAGAATCCCAGGCCTCGTCACGCTCGTTATCGTGATCCTCGGATCCGCCGCGACAGCGGCCGATCATCCCTCCTCAGCCTCGCTCCCGCGGAGCACCCCTGAGGCGCAGGGCGTTTCATCATCGGGGATTCAGGCGTTCGTCGAGGCCGCCGACCGAGAGATCGACTCGCTCCACAGTTTTATGATGGTCCGCCACGGACACGTCGTCGCCGAGGGGTGGTGGACGCCCTACTCGGCCGGGACTCCGCACGAGCTTTACTCGCTGAGCAAGAGCTTCACTTCAACCGCCGTCGGACTGGCGATCGCCGAGGGGAAGTTGAGCGTGGACGACGAGGTCCTCAAGTTCTTTCCTGAAGACGCTCCTGAGTCGCCGAGCAAGAACCTTCGGTCGATGCGAATCAGCGACCTGCTCAGGATGTCGACCGGTCAGCAGGTCGAGCCGACCCGCCCGCCCGACGCGGTCTGGACAAAGCGATTCCTCGCCCAGCCAGTGCCGTTCAAGCCGGGGACGCACTTTTTGTACAACACCTCGGCCACCTACATGCTCTCTGCGATCGTGCAGAAGGTAACCGGGCAGAAGGTGATCGACTACCTCCGCCCTCGCCTCTTCGAGCCGCTCGGCATCGAAAACCCCACCTGGGGAGAGAGCCCGCAAGGGATCAACCTTGGCGGATACGGCCTGAGCGTTCGCACTGAGGACATCGCGAAGTTTGGCCTGCTCTACCTTCGGAAAGGGAAGTGGGGCGACAGGCAACTCGTCCCGACGAACTGGGTCGAGGCGGCCACCGCCCGGCAGACCTCCAACGGAAGCGCTCCGAATAGCGATTGGGACCAGGGGTACGGCTACCAGTTCTGGCGGTCCCGCCACGGTGCCTACCGGGGCGACGGCGCCTTCGGCCAGTATTGCATCGTGATGCCCGATCAGGACGCCGTGATCGCGATCACCAGCGGTGTCCGGAACATGCAGGCCGTCCTGGACCTGGTCTGGAATAAGCTGCTCCCGGCGATGAAGTCGGAATCCTTTCCGCCCGACGACGCGGCCCGAGCAAAGCTCCAGAGCACGCTCGCCGGTCTGACCATCCGCCCGCAGCAGGGCACCGGCTCGCCCGCCGATGTCCTCGGCAAGACCTACAAGCTGCCGACCAACCCGCTCAAGTTCGAATCGATCCGGCTCGACGGGGCGAAGCCGGTCCAGCTCGCGATGAAGGTGGACGGCCAGGAGCACCGAATCGCCTGCGAGCCCGGCACGTGGTCCCGGGGCCAATTCACAATCGCCTCAATGTTCCACGGTGCGGCGGCGGGCAGCGGTGCCTGGGTCGGCGAGAACACCTTCAAGGCCCGCGTCTGCTACTATGAGACGCCGTACCTGGTCACCTTCTCGCTCAAATTCGAGGGCGATTCCGTCCACCTCGACGCCGAGATGAACGTCGGCTTCGGCCGAATTCAAATGCCGAAGCTCGTCGGTAAGGCCGAGTAAGTGGCACGTTTCGAGGAGTCCCTCTGCCATGTCCTTCCGCTCCATTGCGATCGTCGGACTGCTCGCCGCGGCGGGGATCACTGCGCTGGCCGCACCCGACGATCGCCCGGGCGCCCCGGCGATCGCCTGGCGACAGCACGACATCCGACGCCCGAGGCCGCCGGTCGTCGAGCCGGCCGACGCCCCGATCGCATCTCGCCCGCCGGCCGACGCCGTGGTCCTCTTCGACGGGACGAGCCTCGACGCCTGGAAGGCGGACCACGGCGGCCCCGCCCGATGGAAGATTGTCGACGGGACCCTCCAGACGGTCCCCGGCGCCGGGCGGATCGAGACCCGGCGGAAGTTCGGCGACATCCAGCTCCACGTCGAGTGGTCGGCCCCCATCCCGCCGCACGGCAAGGGACAGGACCGAGGGAACAGCGGCGTCTTCCTGATGGGACAGTTCGAGGTCCAGGTCCTCGACTCGTACCGCGCGGATACCTACGCCGATGGCCAGGCCGGCGCCATCTACGGCCAGTATCCGCCGCTTTCCAACCCCGCACGCCCGCCCGGCGAGTGGCAGGCGTACGACATCGCCTTCCGTCGCCCTCGCTTCGACAACGGCGGACGGCTGATCGAACCAGCGCGGATCACCGTCTTCTTCAACGGCATCCTGGTCCAGAATGCCGAGGCCCCGTTCGGCCGGACCTCCTGGCTGGAGTGGGAACCTTACGAGGGACGAAAGGGCGCCCGGGGCCCGATCGCGCTCCAGGACCACGATCACCCCGTCCGCTACCGGAACATCTGGCTCCGCGAGCTTCCCGACCGCGCCGACCCCGCGCCCGCCGACCTCGCCCGGCCGAAGGCCGTCGCGCTCGCGCCGGCGGCCCTCGACCGATACGCCGGCCGATACCGACACAGCACGAAGTCCGACTCGCCACCAGCGGTGATCGCCCGGGACGGCGATCACCTCACGCTGAAGCTCCCCTCCCGCCCGAGGGCGTTCCGGCTGGAGCCGATCTCCGAGACCGAGTTCGACATGCCGCACACCGACGGCCGCTTCACCTTCCGCGTCGACGCCTCCGGGAAGGTGACGGGCGTCCGCTTCGCGATCGCCGACGGCGATCGCGAATGGGAGCGGATCAGGCCCTGAGAGCCAGGAGGGCGACCGCCCGCGGATCAGGCTGCCGTTAGGTCCCTCGTCGTTGGTATTGGGCCACCCACGCGAGGCCGATGAGGTCGGAAAAACCGTCCGGCTCGTCGAGGAATCCGAGGCTCACGCCCGCGGTGAACTCGACGATCCACTGCTCCATCGACTCGTCGTATCGAGCCGTGTAGGGGAGTGTCGCCGCATCGGCCTCCCGGCAGAAGTCCTGCCACGCGAGGCCCCTGCGGAGGACCCACGGATCGATCGAGAGTGCTCTCCAGCCGATCGGGACCGCACCCGGCCCGGAAAATCGATCGATGTGGATCATGTCGAGCGCGTCGCCGGGCGAAGGGAAGCAGAACTCGACGTCGCCGTACTTCCAGATTGTCGGCCGGCGTACCTTTCGGGAAGTCCCGCCCAGATCCTCGGGGGCACCGAGATGCCGCTCGAGGTCGGAGCGGGAGCATCCCAAAGTAACCGGGCCGAAAGTGCCCGTTGCGGCGAATTCCTTCAGCGAGACGAGCATCGGCAGCCCTCGTTTCAGCGCGTCCGGAAGGTCCGCTTCTCGCCGTCCTCGCCCATCTGCACAGAAAAGCTCGATCCGTCCGGCACGACCAGCACACGGATCATCGCCCCACCGGCCTGGTCCTTGTTGGCGATCCGGGATGGATCGGTGTTGTCGTCGGCGCCGGTCGCCACGTTCCGGTGGAGCTGATAGGCGGCCTCGATCGAGGGGATTGATCGGAGGAGCTTCACCGTCGCTGGCGAGCCTCCCTTCCTCGGGCCGTTATTCATGATAGCCACGGTCGGCGTGATGGTTCGCACGAGAGTAGGGTGGTTCGAGATGTCCATCCCGTGGTGCGTGACCTGATAGAGGTCCACCTGGCCGATCAGATCGACGGGGCAGACCAGTTTCTTCTCGACGTTCCAGGTCAAGTCGCCAGCGTCGAAGAACGTGAACCGGCCGAGGCGGAAGCGAAACGCAAGGCTACGGGCATTGTCCGACCCATCGACGGGTCGATCGGGCGGGGCCGAATCACAAAGCGGGTTACGCGAAGACTCGCCCGATGAACCCTCGCGTTGGGCCTCAATCACCCGGCCGCCGGAGGCGAGTACGGTTGCCTCCACGCCCTTGATCGGAAGTGCATCCCCCGGCCGAAGCGCCTTCCGCTTCCCTTGGCTCGCCGCCCGGTACGCGATTCCAAGCGGATCGCTTTCCCGGGGGCCATCCGGGAACTCCAGCCCCTCGATCCTGTCCTCAGGCAGGCCACGATCCCAGAAATGGTCGATCCGGAGCAGTCGGCTAAGGCCGCCCACACCCCCGTAGTGATCGGTATGCCAGTGGGTTGTGACGAGATGGTCGAGATGGTCGCAACCATCCAGGTCTTTTAGGACGTGGACGATCCGCTTCGGGTCGCGGTCGTCGTGTCCGGGCCATCCCGAATCGATCAGGATCGACTCGCCCATCGGCGTAACAATCAGGGTCGCCGCGCCTCCCATCACGTCGATGAACTCGATTCGAAGCCCCCGAGACTGAGTCGCCTCCTGGCCAGCGGCCATCGGACCAGCCGCCATCGCCATTCCCAGGACCGACATCACAATCTTCAAGTGTTTCACGATGTTCATTGGTATCCCTCTCCCTCTTTGACCAACGTGTTCTATATCTCAGTGTGAAAGCTCGATCGGTCGTTGGTGAAGCGGTCGCCCGCAATCGATCCGCGGCGCGGGTGCCGGCCCGTTGGAGAGGCATCGTCAGCAATCGGTATCAGGCGATCAAGGGGGCAGCGTCGAGTCTCTGATGAAGATTCGGAGCATTCGCTGGATTTTTTTTGTCGTGCAACTCCGAGGATTGCGGTTACTTAAAGTGACCCTTCCCGAAATCTTCCCGCGCGGGGTCCACAAAGCCGCAAGGCTTTGTATAATAGGTGAAGTCGTGCCATGATCCCACGGCCAGGACCACGAGCGAAGTGGGGAGTCCGGGGTCGCGAAGGCGTTGCCGCCCTCTCTTCTGCCGTTCCCACGATGAGCATCGACCTAGAGCTTGCCTCGCACTCGGAGGAGGCACTGGGTCCGAGTGTGTTCGGATGTGTTGGGTCGTGTCTCCACCTCTTCGTCCCTGTAAGAACGCAAGGATTCGCTCTTTCTCCACAGGGAGTGTTCCTAGCATGACTGATAGTACTATTCTGACGATCACGTGCGATGAGAAGTTCCTTGAAGGGCTGCGTGCCCAGCTTCATGACCAGTTTCCTGGCGCGATGCGGATGATCGTGGCCGGGACTGTGGATGAGGCGTGCTCGCTGATTCCCATGGCTCATCCTCGGCTGATTGTGGTGCACTGGCCGCGGATCGGGGGCCGTCTTGAGGAGCTCAACCGACTCCTCTGGGCGACAACCGTTCTGGCGCGTCCCATCCCGGTGGTCGTGCTCGCGGATCGATACCGGATTGACCAGGCGACCACGCTCTACCGGATGGGTATTCGCGAGTATATCAGTCGGACTCATCATGCCGACCAGTTCGCCCGGGTGCTGAACTCCTACATCCGGCTAGCGCCTGCCGGTCGATCACATGCATCCCAGGCTGAGGATTCTGTGCCGTCGGCAAAGCCCTGGACGGCCGCTCCTTCGCGAAACGCAAAGGCCCGGGTTGTTTGATCGCATCCGATTCGCGTCGGTTGTCCGGGGTGGATCTGATCGAAATCGCCGTGCGCCGATCGGATCAGGAACCCCTTGTTTATCTCGGCATTGAAGATTACGATGAACCCCTCGCCTGCCGGTCCTTCAGGCCCGAGGGAGTCTTCAGCATGCGGCGTACCTGGCCGGCCCTTGCGATTGTGCTGTTCGTTTTCGCTCCGGTTAGAGGCCAGGATGCGCTTTCGATGCTTGGGCAGCGTGTCGTCATTCGCTATCGACGGCCGCTGACTATCGGCTCTGTGAATGTCGAGCCGAAAGATTATCGTGCGTACACTGTCGATCGTGTCGAGGGGGACATGGTCTGGCTGGTTTCCGGGAGTGTCTCGGGCTGGCTGCCGAAGGATCAGGTCATGACCCTCGATGAGGCCATTGCCTACTACACCGAGGACGTGCGTACCAATCCCAACGCCTGGAATTCCTATCTCTATCGCGGTTTCGTCTGGGACGTGAAGCACCAGTATGAACGGGCGATCGCCGATTACACGGAGTCGATCCGGATTTATCCTCTCTGGGCTAACACCTTCAACAACCGGGGTTGGACCTATCACCGCCTGAAGCGGTTCGACCGGGCGATCGCCGACTACAACGCCGCACTTCGGCTTGACCCACATTGTGTTCTGGCGATCGTCAACCGGGGCTTTGCCCGCGAAGACACCGGTGACTACTACAAGGCCATTGATGACTTCAAGCGTGCGATCCACGAGGATTCGAGATACGGCCGGGCGCACGGGGCCCTTGCCTGGCTATACGCGACCTGCCCAGATCGACGGTTCCGTGATGGCAACCTGGCGGTTCGATCGGCGACGACTGCCTGCGAACTGACCCAATGGAAGGACCCGGGTAAACTCGCCATTCTCGCCGCGGCTTACGCGGAAGCAGGCGATTTCAAGCAGGCCGTTCGGTGGCAACGGCAGGCGAATGACCACTATCTCGACCCTGAGGATCGGCGCACAGGCCGGGAGCGGCTGATCCTTTTTGAGGCGAGGAAGCCATTCCGTGTGCCGGCCGAGGCCCTCCATCGAGGTGAGGTGGCGGCTGAAGCGGGCCATCCCTTCGCCCAGTTTCGAGACGCCGATCTGGCGGCCCGGATCTTCGAAGAACTCCGGGCGAGGGCCGGTCATCCGCCTGAAGCCGCCTCTGGGCACGAACAGGAGATATTCGAGCGCAAGTTGACGGCGGCCGTCGAACACGCCGCCCGCAAGTACCATCTCCGTCGTCGCGAGGTCCGAGCCATCTGGCACGCGGGGCTCGGCGACACCTCGGCTGCGAAGGCCTCGGGGAAATCACCGGGCGCCTGATAGGGATCGCAAGGCAAGAACCCGGGACTTCTGCCGAGAGTCGTCATAGAATGGGAAGGGAGGGAGTGTCCTCGATTGGAGCCTGAGCCGTCGCGGTGCGCTCCGCATTCTTCCGTCCCGCGAGGGAGATTCGCATGCCGCCTGTCCGCGACTCGCTGCTCACTGGCCAATCGCCCATGACCGATCCTCGGTCGCTGGCAAGCTCAGTCCTGTTCCACCTCTTGATCGTGATTCTGGCATGGGCGGCGGTTCTGAACGTGGCGTTGCCGACCTCGGAGCCGGAGGTCCGTCGCATGCACGCGGAGATTGGGCCGGTGGACAACCGGGCCGATCCTGAGGCGGTCGCGGGCGAGGGGGGCGGCAGCCCTGGCGAAATCGGCGGGACGAGTCCGGTCCTGATCACCGGGCCCGACCCCAAGGACAGCCTGGCCGCCATTGATCGCGATCCGGCCGACTCACTCCTCGCCGAGATTCTCCCCACCACGCAACCGCTCGGCCCCGAGACGCTGAACAAGGCCCTTCCCGGCCCGAAGACGGTTGGCCAGGGATTGATCCCCGGCGCTGGGTCCGGCGGTGGTGGCGGCTCCGGCGGTGGTTCCGGCGGCGGCGTGGGCCGGGGGATCGGACCCGGCACCCAGTTCTTCGGCGCCCGGGACCACGCCCACTCCTTCGCCTACGTGATCGACCGATCGGGCAGCATGGTCAGCCATAACTCGCTCGACGTCGCCAAGCGAGAGCTGCTCTCCAGCCTTGACCAACTCCCGCCCGACGCGGAGTTCGCCGTGGTCTTCTACAACATGACCCCCAGGATGCTCACGGATCCTGAGGGGCACCGGGGCCGGATGGCGGCCACGGCCGCCAACAAGGCGAGGATCCGGTCTCAGCTCGTATCGGTCGTTCCCGATGGCGGAACCGATCATATGGCGGCCCTCCGATCGGCACTGGCGCTTCGGACCGAGGTGGTATTCTTCTTGACCGATGCCGACCTGATGACCAATGGCGACGTGGATGAGATTCTTTCCGAGGCCGGTACGACGCGGATACAGGCTGTTGAGTTTGGACGTGGCATGAACCTCGGCGAGCGGACGCCTCTGCGTCGGCTTGCCACCACCACTGGAGGAGCCTATCTGTATATCGACGTGAGCAAGTTTCCCAGTACGGTTTCGGGATTCTAGCGGGTCCCGGTTTCGCGGGCGGGCCCGCTGCCCCCTGGCGAGATGAGTTGGCCCTGGTGTCTAATCGCAGGAGCAGGCAAGCGCGGGGCTCGTCCGGTCGGTGCGAGACCGGCGCGAGAGCGGGTCCAAGCCCGTCCCGTCTTTGAGACCCCGGGTTGCATCGATCGCCAGGCGGGGTCATCTACGCGATCGAACTGCTTCGCGTCGGGCCGTTCTCTCCTTACCGGATCACGAGGTGCCGTCGCCATCGTCCGGGGGCCGGTCGTGCCACCCGGGGGCGATCGTTGCGTCGGTTGTCGTCGCCCCGGGGGCGGCGGCGAGCCCCATGAAGCTGGAGACGTGCATCATGAGCCGTTGGCGATACCTGGGATTCGCGTTGGTCGTCTCGTCGTCGTTGGTGATGTCTGGTGACGTCCGGGCACAGTCCGCCCCGTCGTCCGTGCCGTCGGCGCCGGCCGACGGAGTCGCCACGTCGGCGTCGGCCCTCCAGGAATTCCATTACTTTTCGTTCATGAGTGACTCGACGTACGACCCCGTCGAGAAAATCTCGCTCTGGCTGGTGCTGGGCGTGGCGGTTGCCGGGCTCGCGTACGCCGGCTGGCTGGTCGGACAGGTCATCGGAGCCGACGAGGGGACGGCCCGGATGCGTGAAGTCGGCCATGCGATCCGGCAGGGGGCTAACGCTTACCTCGGCCGACAGTTCCGGGCAATCCTCCTGCTGGTGTTCTTGCTCACCGGCCTGATCTGGGCAACGACCGAGGGTGCTGAGCAGGTTGCGATCGGAAGGGCGGCGGCATTCCTCGCCGGTGCCGCGTTCTCCTGGTTGGTCGGATACGTTGGAATGGCGCTGGCGGTCCGTGGTAATCTCCGCGTCGCCGCGGCGGCCCGGACGAGCTATGGCGGGGCGCTTCAACTCGGCTACCGGACCGGGACGATCACCGGGATGCTCACCGACGGTCTTGGCCTGCTCGGCGGGACAATCATCTTCATGATGTACGGTGAGCATGCCTATCAGGTCCTTCTTGGTTTCGGCTTCGGCGGGACTTTGCTGGCGCTCTTCATGCGCGTTGGCGGGGGGATCTACACCAAGGCGGCCGACGTCGGCGCCGATCTTGTCGGCAAGGTCGAGGCCGGCATCCCCGAGGACGATCCGCGCAACGCCGCGACGATCGCCGACAACGTGGGGGACAACGTCGGCGACTGCGCCGGCATGGCGGCCGACATTTTCCAGAGTTACGAGGTCACGATTGTCGCGGCGATGATCCTTGGTTACGCGAGCTTCGGCCACAAGGGGGTGATCTTCCCGCTGCTGGTCCGGGCGATCGGGGTCATCGGATCGATCGTCAGTACCTACTCCGTCAAGGCGGGGCCGAACAGCGGAAGCGACGAGGCACTGCACTCGGTCCACCGAGGCTTCGTCCTCGGCTCGATTCTCTGCGTCGTAGGATTCGTCCTTTTGGGCTTCGGCTACTTGCACTTCGACCGCGACTACTATGCCCGGTATCCTCAGGCCCTCGGGGGTGCTCCGTTGGATCCGGCCTTTGCCGAGCAGAAGTCGAAGTTCGAGGCGGAAAACGCCGCCATGCGACAAAGCGACGACCCAGCCGTCCGAGATGCCTATCGGGCCGGTATCCGAAAAATGATCGACGACCACCCGGGACGACTTTTCAAGGACGACCTCCCAGTCTGGGCGAATCTCAATGTCTCGACGCTCGACATGCGACCGGCCTGGACCTGTTTGATCGGGATTATTCTGGCGATTGCGCTGAACAAGGTGACGAGTTACTATACGCATACTCAATACTCGCCGGTTCAGTCGCTGGCTCGAAGCTGCACGGCAGGCCACGCCTCGAATATCATCCAGGGGTTTGCCGTTGGGTATGAATCGGCAGTGGTCTCGACAGGGGTGGTCGGGTTGGCGATTTTGCTCTCGGTCTTCATTTACGCGGGAGCGAGCCCGCTCTTTGTGGCTTACGGCGTGGCCATGTGCGGCATCGGGATGCTGACGCTTACTGGCAACACGATCAGCATGGACGTCTTCGGCCCAGTTGCCGACAACGCCAATGGGATCGGAGAGATGGGCTACGACCGCGAGGAGATGGGCGAGGAGAATTATCGACGAGCCCGGCAGATTCTCGCTGACCTCGACGCCGTCGGCAACACGACCAAGGCCGAGACCAAGGGGATTGCCATCGGCAGTGCGGTGATTGCCGCGGTCAGTCTCTTTGCCAGCTACATCGCCGTTCTGGCGGTCCGGAGCGAGGACCGGATCGGGGACATGACGAGCGTCGAGTACATCGAGCACGCCGCCCGGCTCTCGGTGGCGTATCCCGAGGTCTTCATCGGCGCCCTGATCGGCGGGATGGTCCCCATGATCTGCAGCGCGATGATGATCCGGGCGGTCGGCCGCGCCTCGTTCCTGATCGTGAAGGAGTGCCGGATGCAGTTCCGGGACAAGGAGATCTGGGCGGGGACCAAGAAGCCCGACTACGGCAAGGTCGTTCACATCTGCACGGCCGCGGCTCAGAGCGAGTTGATCGGCCCCGCGCTACTCGCGATCCTGATGCCGATCCTCGTGGGTATCTTTCTGGGCCCCGAGGCCCTTGGGGGCTATCTGGCGGGGATGATCGTCGTCGGGCAGTTGCTCGCGGTCTTCATGGCGAACGCTGGAGGCGCCTGGGACAATGCCAAGAAGCTGATCGAGGACGGTCGATACGGTGGCAAGGGTTCAGAGGCGCACAAGGCTGCGGTCACGGGTGACACCGTCGGTGACCCCCTCAAGGATACTGCCGGGCCCGCCCTCAACCCACTGATCAAGGTTATGAACATGGTCGCGCTACTGGCGATTGTCCCCATCCTGACGCTCGAGGCCCGCGGCGATTCCTGGATACTCTACCTTGTCGGTGCCGCCTGTGTCGTCGGCGTCATTTGGGCCGTCTGGCGGAGCAAGACCGAGAGCAAGGAGTTCCGCGAGATGGAAGAAGAACTCGCCGGTGCCGCGGAGGCCAGCGAGAGTCTCGAAGTTGTCGGGTCATGAACTCCTTCTGTCCGTTGTTCCCGACCTCGATCGCTTCCTGAGGTCGGCAAGCCTCTTGCGAAGGCTTCTCCGCTTGGGTCGTGCGCCGGCTCTCGCCGGCACAGACCCAGGCTGCCCATTCGCGCGCTACTCACGGACGACACGAACAAGGGACAAGAGACAAGAGAAAGATTGCGTGAAGATCCCTCCACGGGGTTGGCCCTGTTCGCTGCCGGGCGTTACCCTGTTAGCTCGGTTCCTTGAAGAGCCTTAGGCGCGAGACGACCGACATTGGAGGGAGAAGGTTCATGTGGCGTATAACGTTGTCGATCGGGCTGGGCCTGGGGATCTCGGCGGTGGCCGCGGGGCAAGAGCCGCCGACGGCCCGAAAGGCGGCTGAGCATGCAACGGTCGAGCCGGGGGGCCGCGCCCCCGGCGCGTCGCCGCCGGTAGCCGCGGGGGCGGTCCACTGGCCGGGGATGACCCGCGAGGGGACCGTCCTGCTGCCGAACGGCTGGTCGCTTGAGCCGGCTGGTCGACAGTCGAAACTCGGCGATCTCCCGGTGGAGATCGCCGTCCATCCCGACCGGCCGATACTGGCGATCTTGCACGCCGGATACGGGGAGCACGAGGTCGTCACGACCGACACCGCCACCGGCAAGGTGATCGGGCGGGTTGCCGTTCCCGGAACCTTCAACGGCCTGGCCTGGTCGCCCGACGGTCGTCAGCTCTTCGTCGGCGGCGGGTTCGATGACGTCATCTATCGCTTTGACCATGCCGAGGGTCTGCTCTCGAACCGGAAGACGTTGGAGTATCCTGACCGAAAGGAGTTCCTGGCCACGGGCCGCCGCGCGGGTAAGCTCCAACGCATGGTTGCCGGGCTTGCGGTGTCGAGGGACGGCCGGACCCTCTACGCCTCGGCTGCCTTCGGCCACTCGGTCGCCCGGTTCGACGCTCTGTCGGGCCAGTTCCTCGGTGAGACAGCATTGCCTGAGGGGAGCTATCCCCACTCCCTCTCGATCGATGAGTCACGCGAGCGGCTTTATGTGAGCCTCTGGAGCAGGGCGACCGTCGCCGTGGTGGACACCGGCTCGTTCAAGGTCATCGGGACCTGGCCGACCCAGGAACATCCCGGCGAGATGATCCTGGCCCGCGGCGGAAAGCTGCTCTACGTTGCTAATGCCAACCGCAACTCGGTCAGCGTTTTCGACGCTGAAGCCGGCAAACCTCTGGAAACAATCGCGACCGCGATCGACCCGAAGGCCCCCTCCGGCAGCACGCCTTGCTCCCTGGCGCTCTCGCCTGACGAGTCGATCCTGTTCGTCGCCAATGCCAACACCAACAACCTCACCGTTCTTAACGTGAAGGAACCCGGCGAGAGCAAGCCGATGGGCTTCATCCCGACCGGATGGTATCCGACCTCCGTGCGGATCGCACGCGACGGCAAATCCATCTTCGTTGCGAATGGGAAGGGCTCGACCTCCAAGGCCAATCGAGATGGCCCACGTCCTGGATTTCCCCGCGCCGGCGGAGTGACGATGGAGTACATCGGCGGCCTCTTCCAGGGAACGCTCTCCGTTATCCCGATGCCCGACGCCCGGCAGATGTCGAGATATTCGCAGACAGTCTACCGATGCAGTCCGCTCCGGAAGGATGACCCGATCGCCGTCCGCGGCAGGCCGACCTCGCCACGAAACCCGATCCCGATGAAGGTGGGCGGCGAATCGCCGATCAAGTATGTCATCTACATCATCAAGGAGAACCGGACCTACGACCAGGTCTTCGGCGACATGCCGGAGGGGAACGGCGAGCCCTCGATTTGCCTGTTCCCAGAGAAGGTTACGCCCAACCATCATGCTCTGGCGCGTGAGTTCGTCTTGCTGGACAACTTTTACGTGGAGAGCGAGGTCAGCGCTGACGGGCACGAATGGTCGATGGGCGCCTATGCGAGCGACTTCGTCGAACGGATCTGGCCGGTCGGCTACCGGGGCGATCGCCGGGTTCCGTATCCGTCGGAGGGGGTGATGGACGAGGTGGCCCGGCCGGCCGGCGGTTACCTCTGGGACAGGGCGGCCGAGAAGGGCCTCAGCTACCGGAGCTACGGCGAGTTCATTGAGAACCCGAAAAAGCCCGGAGAGCCCGCGACGACCCGGGTCAAGGGACTCGAAGGACATTTCGATCCACTCTATCGCAGTTTTGACATGGATTTCCAGGACGTCAAGCGAGCCGATCGCTTCCTTGAGGAGCTGGCCGGGTTCGAGAAAACCGGTGAGATGCCCCGCCTGGTAATTCTCAAGCTTCCGAACGATCACACCTCGGGGACCACACCTGGCAAATTCAGCGTAACAGCCTGTGTTGGCGACAACGACCTGGCCCTTGGCCGGATCGTCGAGGGACTGAGCAAGAGCCGGTTCTGGAAGCAGATGGCGATCTTCGTCGTCGAGGACGACGCCCAGAACGGTTCGGATCACGTCGATGCCCATCGGACGGTGGCCTTGGCGATCAGTCCCTACAGCCGTCGCCATTCGGTTGACTCGACGTTGTATAGCACCTCGTCAATGCTCCGGACGATGGAACTGATCCTGGGTCTTGCGCCGATGAGCCAGTTCGATGCAGCGGCCCGGCCAATGTTCGCCTCCTTCACCGATGAGCCCGATCCCCGACCGTTTGTCCATCGCCCGGCCAACGTCGACATCAACGAGCGCAACCGCGAGGGCGCTCCGCTGGCTGAGGCCTCCTCGAAGCTTGACCTCGACGAGGAGGATCGCAACGACGATCTCCGATTCAACGAGATTATCTGGAAGGCCGTCAAGGGAGCGGATTCACCGATGCCGCCTCCGGTCCGGGCGGCCTTCGTACTCCCGCGATAACTGATCCTGGTGAGGCCCGAGGCTACGGCTTGCCCCGGGCCTCACCGAGCATTTCACGGAGGGACGGTTCCATCGCCTCGGCCCATCTTTTGTAGCCATCGACGTTTGGATGGAGAAGGTCGGGCATCAACTCAGGCGCAAGCTCACCATTTGGTTCCAGAAAGACCTCGCCGATATCCAGATATCGAACGCGCTTGCCGTCGCCAAGCCTTGCCAACCTATCATTCACCGCGCGAATCTTTTCTCGGATGGTCTCCGTCGCTCGACCCCTGGGAAATAGCCCGAGCAGCAGGACGTGCGCTTTCGGGAGCCGCTGGCGGATCTCGACGAGGATAGCGTTTACACCCTCGGCGATCTCCTCGGTCGAGGCGTTGTCAAGGTTGTTCGTCCCGATCAGCAGCACGACAAGTTTCGGGGTGATGGCGTTCAGTTCGCCGTCCTTGATCCGCCAAAGAACATTCTGAATCCGGTCGCCGTCGATACCGAAGTTAGCCGCGTGGCGGGGGCTATAGTATCGACGCCAGATCGCGTTCTCACTCCAGCGCTGGGTAATCGAATCGCCGAGAAAAAGGAGTTCGACCGGTCCCTCTTTGACGCGGTCGAGGTTCGCTCGGTGGCGTTCGAGCCACCAGGATTCGTCCTGGGCCGCGGGGACAACCGTCGACGGCCCATGCGAGCAGGCAGCGATCGCAAGCAACGTCATCGCCGCCGCGACGGTACGGCTTATGCGTCGCGACGGCGTGCGTGAGAGCATGGGTAGATTTCCGGATTTCAACTATGAATCGCGTGGCCCTCGACGGCGAGGGCCGCCTCGCGGGTGGCCTCGGAGAGTGTTGGATGCGCGTGGCAGGTCCGGGCGATGTCCTCAGCGCTGCCGGCGAACTCCATCACAGCGACCGACTCGGCGATCATCTCCGAGGCCTTGGGTCCGAAGATGTGGACGCCCAGCACCCGGTCGGTTTTTGCGTCGGCCAGGATCTTCACCAGGCCCTCGGTTTCGTCCATCGCCTTCGCCCGGCCGTTCGCCAGAAACGGGAACTTCCCGACCCGGTACTCGATTCCCTTTTCCTTGACCTGCTCCTCGGTGATTCCGACGCTCGCCATCTCGGGCCAGGTGTAGATGACGCTGGGGATCGTCTCGTAGTTGACGTGTCCCGCCTTGCCCGCCAGGATCTCCGTGCAGGCGATTCCCTCGTCCTCGGCCTTGTGCGCCAGCATCGGGCCCTCGATCACGTCGCCGATGGCGGAGATGGTCGGGACACTGGTTCGGAAGTGCGCATCGACGGGGACCTTCCCCGTTCTTGGATCAACGGCGATACCCAGCTTTTCGAGCCCTAGGTCCCCGGTATAGGCCTTCCGCCCGACCGCCACAAGAACGCGATCGCAAGCGATCGCGATTTCGGAGCCGTCCTTTTTCTGAGCGCGAACATCGACCCGGTCTCCCTCGACCTTCGCCCCGGTGACCTTGGTCTCGAGATGGATCTCTAGCCCCTGTTTAACCAGGCTCCGTCGGAGGAGTTCGCCCATTTCCTGGTCGGCCAGCGGAGTGATTCTCGGGAGGAATTCCAGGACCGTTACCTTTGCCCCGAGCCGCTTCCAGACCGAGCCAAGCTCCAGCCCGATATACCCGGCGCCGATGACGACCAGGTGTTCGGGGACGCGATCGAACGACAGGGCCCCGGTGGAGTCGACCACGGTCTTGCCATCGAACGGAAGGAACGGCAGGGCGACTGGGACCGATCCGGTCGCGATCAGGATGTGCTTCGCTTCAAGGTCGGCCGTGCCGCCCTCGTTGAGCGCGACGCGGACTGAGGTTGGACCGGTGATCGTCGCGGCGCCGAAGACGGGCTCGATCTTGTTCTTACGAAAGAGGAACCGAACACCGTCGGTGAGTCCCTTGACAACCTCGTCCTTGCGGGCGAGCATCGCGGCGAGGTCGAGCTTCAGGCCGTCGAACTTGATCCCGTGTTTCTGGAATCGCTCCTTGGAAAGGTGGAACAGCTCGCTGGAATCGAGCATGGCCTTGCTGGGGATGCAACCGACGTTCAGGCAGGTTCCGCCGAGGGTCCGGCCCTTCTCGACGCATGCCACCTTCATGCCGAGCTGCGCCGCCCGGATCGCCGCGACGTAGCCGCCGGGCCCGGCACCGATCACCACCAGGTCGAACTGAGTCGCCACCGTGAACTCCTGGAATCTCGGGGCTGGGGACCCCGTCGCGTCGTCGAGGCGAGGACGGGCAACCACGAAGCCCCCCGAGGTTGAGACTACTCGTCGGACGCTCCATAAGATCGTATCACGTCGGGACGATCGCATGAAGCGTTGCGCCGTAGGTCGCGTTCCAACGGTGTTCCCTGTCCTCAGGCCAGTTGACCTGGGCGACGGCCCTTCTGATAATTCCGACACCTGTCCCCGCGCTGGGCGCGGGGCTCGACCGACTGCGTGCGGATGGCATGAGGTGTAGTCTTGAGCTTCCTGGGCCGTGCCAGGCGATTCCTGCAGGAACTGGGAACGGAGGGCCCGCAGGTCCAGACGTTCAATCTGGCGTGTGCCTCGGGCCATCGCGTTCGGGGCGAGCGTACAGAGGGATACCAGGCGTTGCGGTGTCCCTCCTGCGGCGAGGGCGTCTTCGTGCTGCCGAGGAGCCCACTTCCGGAACCTGTGCCGCCAGTCGGTGCCTCGCCTCCACGGCCGTACCCGGTTCGCAATCCGGGCGGATGGGACGACGATGCTCCGATCGAGCTAACCGACCTACCCCCCGGTGCTGTCGCGACCGAGGATGCCTCCGACGGCCCTCTTCCCGGGATCGAATGGGACGAGACGTCCGCAGAGACGCCGCCCGGCCGTGCCGCCCGAGTTGCCCCCGAAGATCTGGCTGCGGCCGAGATCGAGGCCGCCCGCGCCAAGGCTGCTCGGCGTCCCGAACCCGCCCCGACTCGTACGGAAGTCCGGCCCGCTCGACTCCGGCCGACGAACGCTCCACCACCGACCCTCACCCACGTGGAGCCCAGGCCGCGAGCAAGAGTACGGACCGGGCCCCGGCCCGCGCTGATCTTCGCCGTGCTGGCGCTGGTGATCGCGGCAAGCGTCGGGTTTCGGTCGTGGAAGAACTTTCGTGCCGAGTATCCTTTGATCGCGGAACGGGGCCGGTCCGAGGGGATTCCCGCGCTCGAGAGGGGAGACTTCGACCTTGCCTACCAGCTTCTCTCGGCTGCCCGATCGGCCGTCAATGCCCTCGGCGGTGCTTTTGAGGGAGCCGCGGAAATCCAGCATGCCGCCGATGAGGCCGCCGTCTTCAACGACCTCTCCCCGGAACCCCTGGAGGAACTGCTCCAACAGGCGGGTCGGCCCTCGGCCCAGGGCGACTGGGAGACGAATTTCGAGAAGCTCTACAAGGGGCGATACTTCCTGTTCGACACAACGGTGATCGCGACCCCGGCTGACGGCGGTCGGTACGAGATTGCCTACACCGTCTTCCCGGCAGGTGAGGCGAGCCGGTTCGGCGATGGAAATTTGCCTCTTCCCGATCGCTACGCCCGAATCGACCTGTCCGGCTTCCGCCTCTTTGAACAGGCCGATACGAAGAAGGGATCGCGAATCGCGTTTGGGGCGAGGCTGCGCTCGATCGACTACGAGAGCGAGGCGAAGCAATGGGTCGTCCGTATCGAGCCCGAAGGTGGTGCCTTCATCACGCATACCGAGGCACTCCGGGCGATCGGATGGCCCTCGCTTCAGATGATCGAGCTGCCGAAAGAGGACCAGCCATGACCCGATTCCCCGTAATCCCTCTGGCCTGCGTCCTCGTCGCGGTTTCCGCCCTCACACGCGCCCAGCAGCCGGGTATCACCCCGACGCTGGTCGAGCCCTCGGACCTTGCCCGTCGTGTCGACCTCGTCGGTCAGGAGGTGCTGGTCGACGATCGGGTCGCCTTCTACGTGACCCGAGGCGGCAACGACGACGATGAATTGCAGCTCAAACGAACACCCGTCACATTTCTGGTCCCTCGACGGCTTCGGCCCTCGCAATCCCGGATCGTCTCGGCGGTCATTCGTGGACGGCTGGAACGGCAGGGGAAACAGCTTGTCTGCCGGGTGGAGGCGCTCGACCTGAAGCCGCCCGACTTGCAGCGTCTCGATGCGGCGCTCAGTCAGCTTCGTCCGGACGACTACCGAACACGACGCGCCTGGGCTCGATGGGCCGAGCACCGCGCTACCGCCTTTCACGACGAGCCCCTGGCACGCCGGGCCAGCTCCCTGGAAGCCGAGGCGCTGAAGATCGAGGGCGAGATGAAGCGGGTGACCGTGGACGCGCCCGAGCAATGGCTCAGGATGGCCCGCGAGGCCCGGGATCGGAAGGTCGCCGAGCCTGAGCCCTCGGCGCTGGCACATCGGGCCCTTCGGGCTCGGATCGCCTCGGCCGAAGGCCTGGCCGCGCTCCGGGCCGTCGCCGCCGAAATCGATTCGTTCTTCCCGAGTGCCGGTCGTGATCGCGAGTCGTCGAAGGTCTCGCTCCAGCGGTGGGAAGCTCGGTACGCCGACGACCCCGCTTCGGCCTATCGCGAGGCGCCCGAGGCGATCCGAAAGGCGATGGACCGCCGCCTCTGGGCCGATGTACGCGCCCGAATCCTCGAGGCCACGCCTTTCGCCGACCTTCCCGCCGCGATCGGGATCGCCGACCAGGCCGCCGAGCAACTTCCCGAACGTGGCGACCTGCCCGCGAAGCTTCTCGAGAAGGGGGGCGCCGCGGTGAGGCGCGACCTGGGGACGCTTCGACAGGACGAGATTCGCCGGCTCGCCGACGTCTATCGCAACCGCCTCCGACGCCCCGAGGAAGCCCGACAGGTCCTTCGCGACTGGCTCGACCAGAAGCGATCGAAGCTCAGTGATTCCGACGTCGAGGGCCGCCTCGCGCTGGCTCCGCTTTATGAAGAGATGGTCGGCGATCGAGTCACGGCCGTCGAATTGCTCCGTAAAGCATGGGAGATTGATCCAGGCTCGCGAGAGACTGCCGAGGCGTTCCGCCTTCGTGGCTTCCGCCGCGAGAAGGAGACCTGGGTCGAGGCCAGCACACAGGCTCCGTCCACCCCCGTCGAACCGGGCCGGGCGACGGTCGCCTCCGCGAGCCTCATTGGCCTGACCGCCGACGAACTGAAGCGGAGATTGATCGCGGAACCGACCTCGCGGAGCTATGTCGCCTCCCGAGGAAGACTCATTGAACAGCGGGTCTATCTTGACACGGGCTCGGTCCGTTATGTAAATCTGCTTCGCACCCCTGGAGAATCGCAACCTCGGGTCATCGCCGATTACACCTTGCCCCGGAACGCCCGGAAGGAAGTCCCGCACCAGGTCCCATGACGCCCGACCGAAGCCGGTCGAGATCCTCGCCCCCGCCAGGGCTTCGAGCTCGTTTGACACCGATCCGGGCAAGATTGCGAAGAAATATGTAGAGCCGAGGGCAGATCCCGATCTGGGCTCGAGCCCACTGCGACTTCCCCTCGGATGATCGTCGGGCCGGCTCGTCTCGTCTCGGCTGTCGACTTCTCCCGACCCTCCTCCGTCCCCTCGGCGGGGCCCATGTTGCCGGCCCCGGGGGCATCGGATCTTTCCGATCCGCCGGATGTCCGGGTTGCGGATGAAGATTTTTGGAAATTCGGGCAACCCCTTGCCCGGCCACGACGTATTATTCCTGGAGGCTGGCGGTTGGTCCGCCTGACTCTTGTCAACGGCGCATAATGTGCTATTAGAGGTCGTCGCCGTTGCCCGCACGAGCGGAACGACGAGGCGATCCTCACCGTCAGCCCGCCCCGGCTCTGCCACCCAGTTCGAGGACTGATCTTCTTTCATCGAACGTCTTTCCGGCCGATTGTGTCGTCTGGGGATAGCTGAAACGCCGGGTTGGTCTGATTCCGACCACCGAGATCCGCGAGTGATAGACACCAGGAGGTGTTAATATGGCCCGCAAAGACGCCTTACTTCGACTGACCAGCCGGTTGATCGCCCGGAGAGATGCGCTGCGAAAGGCCCTCAACGGCGACCTTGATAGCTTCCGCAAATTCTCCGAGCTGAGCGTCGTCGGCGATAATGTCGATGCCGCGGTGGATTCGGCCAACGACGAGATCTGCTCGCAGTTGGTGGAGATTGAGAGTCGAGAGCTGGGGCAGATCGAGCATGCCCTCCAGCGGATCGCGGCGGGCGTTTATGGCCGTTGCGAGTTCTGCGGCGGGAAGATCTCCGAGGCCCGGCTCAACGCTCTGCCGTACACGAATAGCTGCATCGACTGCCAGCGCGAGAACGAGCGGTCTGGCCACGGTCATTACCACGAGCCCGACTCCCGACGCTGGGCGAAGATCTATGACAAGCCCTCCGACGAGGGTGAGGCCGATTCGCCGATCAACCTCAGCGATTTCGAGATGGACTTCAGCGAGTCGCGCTGATTTTGGATCGTCGCTCCCGCCGTCATTCTGGGGGCATCGCACGAATAATCCTCGGAGGCCGCCGGAGTCGTATACTCCGGCGGCCTTTTTTGATGCAGTGTCCGGCAGCATGCGGGATGCCATTGCGGATACGTCCCAGGCTATCGATTATTCGTTTTCAGCCTCGAAACTTTACCTGGTTTCTTCTCGGCGTCACTCGGGATCTTCACACCTCGGCTTGAACCGTTTTCTGCTCTGGGTTGTTGTGTCGGAAGCGACTCGAGGGACTTCCCGGCCTTCTCCAGAAGGCTGTCCACCTCGGCCCAGAGGGTTTTCCACTCCGCGCGTTCGGGCTCCGGTAGGGCAGCCAGGGCGGACTCGTCGCGGACGGCGGCCAGGTCGGTGTCTATCTTCCAGTGGCGGAGAATCTGGGCGACGTCGGCGCGGGCCCTGGAGTTGCCCGAGTCGAGGTCCCTCGACCGGGCGGCAAGGTCGGCCCGGAGCCAGTCGAGGGTCTTGCGGCGCAGGCTGGCCTTTGCATCGTTGCTGGGCTTTGTATCGTCCTCGCCCCGCCCGGCGGCGGCCAGTGCGGCGGCGCAGGCGGCGTTGTAGCGATGCCGGGTCCGGCGGTCGTCGCCGAGCTTTGGGTTGGCCGCCATCGCCTCGGACCAGAGCCGGGCGGCGGCGGCATACCGCTTCGTGTCGTAGAGCATCTGGGCGAATACCAGCCGTTCGGCGGCGTCGGCCGGCTTGTCCGTGTCGGCCAGGACCGCCGGAAGCCGCTCGGCCAGGGCGGCGAGCCGCTCGGCCAGGGCGACCCAGGCGGCCGATGGGTAGGGCCACCCAGCCCGCTTCGAGCCAAGTTCGTGCCCCACCCGGAGCTCGGTCAGCGACTCTGCGTATTGCCCCTGACTCCGCAATGCTTGGCCGAGGTTACAGTGGGCCTCGGCAAGGTCGGGCTTAAGGTGGATCGCCTCGCGATATTCCGTGATTGCACTCCGCACGTCGCCCGAGTCGCGCAGGGCGTTGCCAATGTTGTAGTGAGCGTCGGAGAAATCGGGCTTGAGGCGTATCGCTTCGCGATACGCGGCGATTGCACCGCGCACGTCGCCCGTGTCTTTCAGGGCGATGCCGAGGTTGGAGTGGGCGTCGGCGTAGTTGAGCTTGAGGCGGATCGCCTCGCGATACGCCGCGATTGCACCGCGCACGTCGCCCGAGTCTTTCAGGGCGTTGCCGAGGTTGTTGTGTGCAATGGCGTCGTCGGGCTTGAGGCGGATCGCCTCGCGGCACGCCGTGATCGCCCCTCGCACGTCGCCCGAGTCTTTCAGGGCGACGCCGAGGTTGGAGTGGGTGTAGGCGTCGTCGGGCTTGAGACGGATCGCCTCGCGGTAGGACGCGATCGCCCCGCGCACGTCGCCCGAGTCGCGCAGAGCATTGCCGAGGTTGGAGTGGGCGTAGGCGTAGTCGGGCTTGAGGCGTGTCGCCTCGTGGCTTGCCGCGATGGCCCGGGCGAGCACCGCCGCGGCCTCGGTGCCGCGGCCCCGCTCTTTCAGATGGCGGCCATAGCAACTGAGGTGGCGGCCGTCCTCGGGCCGGCGGCCGACCAGGTCGCGCCAGACCGTCTCGGCCTCCGCTCCACGGCCGTGTTTCTCCAGCGCGTGGGCCAACTCGTGCCCGGCCAGCTCCGGTTGCCTGGCCCATGCGACAGAATAGGCGCGGATCGTCTCCTCGGCCTGCGGCAGTTGCACTTTTTCCATTACGCGACCCAGAGCGTAGTAGATCCGGGCGTCTTCCGGGTGGGACCACGAGGCCCGCCGCAGCACCGCCACGCCCGCGTCCACGTCGCCTGCGTCAGCCAGTGACGCGCCGAGCAGGCCCAGGCTCGCCGGCGCCCACGATCCGGCATTGGCTCGTTTGGCCAGCGGCTGGAGCCTGTCCAGCCGCTCGGTCTTATCCTCGACGAGCAGGGCGTCGCGGAGGGCGTCGCGGTCGGGGTCGGGGTCAGCGGCGCGGGCGGCGGCCAGGACCCGCGACCAGCCCGCGTTCTTTTCGTCCTGGAGGCGACGGACGGCGGCCCAGTGGTCCAGGGCCGCGACGAGAGCTGCGGTCACCGGCGCCGGGCGGTGGGCGACCCGGGAACCGGCCTCGGCCGGGTCGTCCCGGTCCGGGTTGATCCCAACGGCGGCGAAGGCGTCGGCGTAAGCCGCGTCGGTGGCCGAGCCGTCCGGGTCGTCGGCCAGGGCCGAGCGGATGTCGACCAGTCGGGCGAGCAGGTCACGATCAGCCTTGGCGGCCGAAAGGCCGGCCTCAACCTGCCGCCGCAGTTCCGCCAGTTCCGTTGCGGCCGACTGGCCGGGCTCCTCGCCGATCCGGTCCACCGCCTCGCGGGCCCGCTCCCAGTGGCCGACGTCGTCGGGCTGGGCCAGGGCCTGGGCCCGCAGTAACCGGGCCCAGGCCAGTAGTCGATCGGCCCGCGCCGCGGCGGCCTGGCGACGGTGCAACTCGTAGGTGAAGGCCAGGCCGCCGAGGGTCGTAAGCGCCAGCAGCGACGCGGCTAGCCCGAGCTGGAGCCGGCGTCGGCGGCGCTCCTCGACGGCTCTGGCCTCGGCTCGGGCACGGTTGATCTCGGCGGCGCGGAGCCGCTCCTGCACGCCGGTCAGGTGAGCCGTGACGCGGGCGGAGACGGCTCCAGCATCGCGCGGCCGGTCCTCCGGCTCGCCCGCCAGGCAATCGCGTGCCAGGTCGATCAGCTCGGCGTCGGCCCCACTGGTGTCGAGTCGGTCCAGGGCCTCGGCTGTCTCGGCGTGGCGGGCCTTGCGGAGAATCTCGGCCGACGAGCGGCCAGTGAATGCGGGCGAGCCGGTCAGGATCTCCGCCAGGATCGATCCCAGCGCAAAGACGTCGGCCCGCTCGTCCACTCGATCGACCTCGCCGAGAGCCTGCTCGGGCGCCATGTACGACGGCGTGCCCATTGCCGAGCCGGCCCGGGAAAGGTTGGGGTCGGGCTCGCCACTGCTCCGCGTCGTGGCGATGATGGTCTCCTGATCGGGCACGAGACCGGCCCGCTCGTCGTCGGTAATTCCACCGTGTGGCAAGACCTTGGCCAGGCCCCAGTCCATCACCTGGACCTCGCCGAAGCTGCCAACCATCACGTTGGACGGCTTGAGGTCGCGGTGGATGACGCCTTTCTGATGGGCGTGCTGGATGGCGCGGCAGACTGCGAGGAAGAGTTCGAGGCGTTGGACGATCGTCATTCGCTTTTTGTCGCAGTACGCGGTGATGGGCAGGCCCTCGATGTACTCCATCACGAAGTAGGGCCGGCCTTTGGGCGTGGCGCCGGCGTCGAAGATCCGGGCGATGTTCGGGTGGTCCATCAGGGCGAGGGCCTGGCGCTCGTTGGCGAAGCGGGCGAG
>DAIDKV010000271.1 GCA_027449865.1 Planctomycetales bacterium | reverse complement strand
CGAGATACTTGAGCCCCTGGAGCTTACATCCAGCGAGCGGGTTATCGTGGGACGGCTTCGCCATGCGAGGACTCCGCCAGAATGGCAGTCACTTTGCCTGGCAGAGCCGATCGCGCAAATTTTGTGCCGAACAGACGTGGTATGTCTCCCTTTTCCTGTCTGGGACGGGTGGGTAAAACGCCCCGTCCCACTCGGGATAGCTCCATCCACTCGTTCCAATCAGGATGGGTCGGTCTTCTGTGGACATGGGTCCATCCTACCCAAATGAAAGGGGCCCGGGAAGTCGCGTCTGCCTACCGGCGGGCAGGCGGCTCGCGAGAAAATAGGAATTCTCCCCAGAAAGTTGTATGCCGGAGCCGGTTCTCTGCATTTTCAGGGCGGAAGGACACACAAGGGGGACTCGCATCGATGATCCCAGCAGGCGGCCGGTCGATTCGCGACTCGTTGGAAAGGCTCTGGACCTCGGGAACGCTCATCGGGATGACCGATGCCCAGCTCCTCGGTCGGTTCAACGAGGGTGGTCAGGCGGCCGAGGCGGCTTTCCGAGCGCTGGTGGACCGGCACGGCCCGATGGTGATGGGCGTCTGCCGACAGATCGCCCGGCGGACCCAGGACGCGGAAGACGCCTTTCAGGCGACCTTTCTCGTCCTGGTCCGCAAGGCGCGATCGGTCCGGGTGGGCGATTCGCTCGCGCCCTGGCTTTACGGCGTCGCCTACCGGACGGCTCATCGGGCGCGGGCGCGGGCGTCGCGATACCGGGGCGGAGAGGTCGAGGTGGCGGCGGAATCCGTCGACGCCCCCGACCTCGACGTCCCGCCGATCCTCCACGAGGAACTGGCCCGGCTCCCGGGCAAGTACAGGGATCCGATCGTGCTCTGTCACCTCGAAGGCCGGTCGCACGAGGAAGCGGCCCGTTTGCTCTCGTGGCCGGTCGGCACGGTCAGCGGACGGCTCTCGCGCGGTCGACAGCTCCTCCGGGAACGCCTCGAACGGCGCGGGGTCTCCGTCTCGACGGTGATTCTGGCCGGTCGATGGACGCCCGGAGCCGCGACCATCCCCCCTTCCCTGGTCCATCCTCTCGTCGGCGTCGCGGCCGGGACCGCCGCGGCAGCCACCCTCTCGAATTCGGTCCAGTCCCTCAGTCGGGGAGTCCTCAACGCCATGTTGCTGAACAAGATCCAGGCGGTCTCGATGGTCCTCGTCGCGACGGTCGCGGCCTCTGGCGGCGTCGCCTGGGCCACGCGGCCCGTCCAGGAAAAGAAGCCCGCCGATCCGGCCTCGGCTCCATCACCCCAGCCCAAACGTGTGGACGTTCGGAAGCCGGCCGATCCGTCCGCGACGCCTGCTCAGGCCTTCTCCGTGCCACCGATGCCTCGCCGCAAGAACTCCCCGAACCTCGTCTCGGGCATGCCGCACCTCCGCTCGCCGTCCATCATCGTCGCCGAGTCCCCGGATCGGCGCTCGCTGCTCGCCCTCAGTTTGCAGGCCCACAAGGGATGGAAGTCGCTTCCGATCCCTGAGGGCGTCACGGCCGCTCCGGTCGTCGGCCAGAACATGCTGGCCCTGGACTACAGAGGGAAGATCATCCGGGAAGTTGCCGCCTTCAGCAGTCCCAGGGGCGACTGGACGACCGTAGAGCTCCTGGAGCCCGCCGAGGGCGAACTCCATCCCTGCATCCTGTCCATGGCGGTTATCTACCAGGTGGGCCGTGACATCTATATCTGCGACGCCTACCCGAGGACCTGGACCGTCCTCCATCTGAAAGGCCCCGAGGAGCCGAAGATTTACGCTTCGGAGAGCGACATCGAGGTCCTCCAGGGGAATCACCTCCACGTCTACAACATGAAAATGGGCATGTTCCTTCCCGGCGTGGAGGTCAACTTGCAGCCCTTCCGCGGCAATGCACCGGCCGAAGCCGCCCGCTGATCCAGACGAGTCCGACGAGGGACGCGGGCGACGGAACCTCGATCCATCCGCCCGCGTCCCTCGATTCTCAATAGAACCCGCTCACGGAGAAGTTGAAGTACTGGACCTTGTCGCCGTAGGCGTGCATGACGGGGAAGGCCAGATCGAACTCGAACGGCATCGGGCCCATCATCGGCAGGTGGACCTTCAACCCGGTGCCGATCGAGACCCGCATGTCGCTGAGCTGGTAGTTGCCGGTGACGGTGCCGAAGTCGGTGAAAAGGATCTGGCTGAGGGTGTCGCGGGCCGTCCAGGGGAACTGGTACTCGACCGAGCCGACGGCCATCATCACACCGCCGGTCGGGACGCCGAAGGCGTGCGGGCTGACCGACCGGTACTGGAAACCTCGGAGACTGCCGAAGTTACCGGTGAAGAACCGCTCGTAGACCGGCGTCGACTCGGTCGCCACGCCGAAGTGGCCGCGGACCGTGAAGAACTGCGTCCCGGTCCCGTCCGGGCGCTGGAAGACCGGGAAGTACATCCGGCCCTCGGCGTCGAACTTGGTGAACGTGAACGAGCCGAAGCCCTGCTCGACCGAGAAATTCGCGTACTGTCCCTTCGTCGGCATGGTCGGGTTGTTCCGGTTGTCAATCCGGAAGCTCGGCATGAGCGCGTAGAGTTGCGTGTATCCGCTCGCCGCCAGGTAATCGGCCGGCGCTGGGGTCTGATAGCCGAAGAAGTCGACATCCTCGGCCCAGGCCGAGAGGCTCGCGTAGGTCATCGTCCCCACTTGCCGCCCGACGGTCACCCGGCCGCCGCCCCGCTGCTCGAACCAGTTCGGATAGAGACGCTGGAAGACGTAGCCCGAGACCGAGCCGCCGATCGGAAGGTCGAACAGGTAGGGGTCGCGGATCGAGACCTGCATCGAATTGATCAGAGTACCGGCCATCAGGTAGAGGCTGAACTCCTGCCCGCCGCCTCGGAACGCCTTGCTGTTGACGATGTCGCTCCAGCTCTTCGGCGGATTGAACACGTCGAAGTTCTTCTCCATGATCGAGATCGTTCCCATCAGCCCCTGGAAGCTGTTGGCGCCGACGCTGATCATGAAGCGGCCGGTGGGTGCCTCCTCGACCGAGGTCACCACGTCGGCATACGATCGGTTGCGGAACGGATCGGTGCGGTCGGGGCCGACGTCGGTGGCGTCCATGCCCGGGATGCTTGGGAACGACCCCTTGGGCTCGCCCGCGCCGACTGGAGGCGGGGCGCCGGTCCCAGGGGCGCCGGGGACGGTCGGCCCTCCGGTGACGTCGGCCGGCGGCTCGGGCACCGTGATTGGCGGGAGGCTATCCAGCGGAGGAGCATCGGCCGGCGGACTGTCCGCCGGTGGGCTGAAGGGGTTGTCGCCCAGCAGTCCGCCCGGCACGGTGGCGCCGGCGCCGGCGCGGCCGCCCGGCGACATGGGGAGAGGATCGGGGACCGGGATCCCCTGCGTCGGGCCATCGGAGGGCGTCGACGGCTCCTGCATCCGGGCCTGCGCCACCGAGTCGTCCTGCATCCGCGTTCCGGGACCGGCTCCGGTCACGGTCAACTGGTCGAGCTGCGGGAGCACCTGGTCGCCATAGGGCTGGTCGTGCGGGCGCTTGGAGTTCGGCACGATGTCGACCCGGATCTGCTTCTCCTTCTTCTCGGGATCGTTGGTGAAGTAACCGAGCGACGCCAGGCGTTGCTTGAAGATGTCGATCCGGGTTCGGTCGAGCACCTCTCCGGGGAGCAATCCCGCCTGCACCGCTTCTCGACGAATCACCTTCTCCCGCGTTCGATCGTTCCCCTTGATGTCGAGCCGGCCCATCAGGTAGGGCTCACCCTCGTAAATCTTGTAGAGCAGGTCCACCACGCCAAGCTGGTTGGTGAACCTGGGCTCGACTCCCACGTCGGCGTCGATGCAGCCGATCTCGTGGTATTTGAGAAGAATCCGATTCTTGTCGGCCTCGCGCATCCCGAGCAGGTAGGGCTTGTTCGAGTGCAGTTCCAGGTCGGCCATCAGCGCGGGGGTTTTGAGCTTCTCATTTCCTTCCAGGATCACCTTGCGGACCGAGTACCGGGGCCCCTCGTGGATCACGTACGTCACCCGCTTCTCGCCAGGCTTGTCGCCGGACCGCGTCACCGGTGTCACCTGCGCCTCGAAGTAGCCGAGCCCCTGGTAGTATTCGAGAAGCTTCTGCTTGTCCTCGTCGAGGATGCCGTCCTGATACTTTCCGAAGAGTCCGAAGAAGAGCGAGGGGCGGGTGACGATGTGGGTGTGGAGCGTCGCCGAGCTGATCGCCTGGTTGCCGACGAACGCGATGCTGGAGACCTTGGCCTTGTCTCCCTCGAAGATCTGCATCACGACCTTGGTATCGCCGGGGTTGCCTCCCTCGATCAGCTCGACCTCGGCGAGGTCGTAACCTTTTTCCTTGTAGAGCCGGTAGATCTGGTGGACGGCGTTCCGGGTCCGCATGTAATCGGCCCGTTCGCCGACCTTCAACCCGGTGGTATCCTGGATCTCCCGGAGCTTGATCTTCCGGAGGCCGCGGAATTCGACCTTCGTCAGCACCGGCATCTCGCGGACCGAGAAGATGAGCGCATACTTACCGCTCTTGGGCGGCGCCTCGTCGTAATAGGCTTCGACCTGAGAGAACCAGTTGGTCGACATCAGGCTCTTGACGTCGGCGTCGATCTTCCCGGGATCGAAAGTCTGGCCGGCCTTGCTGAGCAGGCGCGTCCTCATCTTCTCGGGCGGGATGGAGTGATTCCCCTCGAAGCGGATCTCGGAGATTGGTCCCTCGGGCAAATGGCTCTGCGCGAGAGAGCGAGGAGGCACGGCCAGCACCAGGAACGTCGCCGCGAGGGCCGCCAGGCCAAGCGCCCGACGGGCCCTCGTCGAGGATCGCGCGGCGGTCGCGGTCGCGGTCCTGCCCATCGCCGGCGCGCCGGCGTCGGGCCGGGGAGCGATCGAGGCGCCCGGCGTCCTTCGGCTTCGACCCGCGGCCGCCTTCCCTGGCGCCCGCGGGGTCTGGATCTCGTCAGATCTCATGAGCGATCGTTTCCTGACCGACAGCAATCGGGAGCCGCGCGGGCGTCATCCTAACCCGCCCCGCGCGGCCGCCATGCCCGGCGACGCGACGGCAAGCCGTCCAGCGGCGCGGGGGCCCATCGTCTCGCGGCGTCCGCCGACCCCGATCCGACCCGCCGCCCTCCGGCGGTCGAGCCACTCTCTCGCGGGGTTCGGGGGCGCGACGCCAGCGCCCTTTCCATCCCTTCCGAAATCCGACCGGATTTTCCCCGCGGCCGACGCGAGCATCGATCCCGAAGCCGCCGAGACCGAGGCCATCCCTGGCCCGGCACCGGCGAGGCCCGCGCGCCGCCGTCTTCCAAAAGACATGACCTGCTGGGCGGACCTTCTACCCGAGTCGTCGCGATCCCGCAACCCCGGAAGACCCATTCGGATTCCACTCACCAGCGCCGACGGCCGAGACCCGATCGAACCGATCAGCCCCCCGCTTCCCGATCGGCGGCCTCGGAGCGGAGCCAGGCGTCGGCCTCGGCGAAGACCTGGCGGATCTTGCTGTGATACAGCAAGGCGCTGATCTGCTCGAACGTCCCCCAGTGGTGCCAGTGCCCGGCCAGATCCTCGACATGCTCCATCGACCGGGCCAGCGAGGAATCGTCGACCACCTCGACGAGGAAATAGGTCACCGTCTTGACGATCTTCCGCCCGCGGCGGATGTACGTGTAGGTGAGCGTTCGCTCGAATCCCTCGCGGAACCTCCAGGCGACCAGCGAGGTCTCCTCGCGAAATTCGCGCGCCGCCGCCTGCCGGGGCGACTCGCCCGGCTCAACACCCCCCTTGGGGAACTCCCACTTCGCCCGCGGGTTGCGGACCGTCGCCGAGTGGAGGACCAGATAGACCGGTGACCGGCCATCCGTCCATCGGAACGGGATCACACCGGCGGATCGCTCGTGAAACGTGGTCATGACCTGGGACGACGCCGACGCGAAGACCCACCACCGCCCTCGCGACCTCGACCGTCCGGACCCGACTGTCCGCCCCCAGACCCGCCCGCCCGATCGTCCGCCTCATCCACGGCCGGCGCGACCAGACCCAGGACCGACCCAGGCTCAACCCGGTCGTCCTCCCGCCCGTGAATCCGTACCAGCCGCCCCGTGACGGGCGCAGGAACATCGAAGGTCGCGGGGCCGGCCAGTACCTCCACCAGCCGCTCCCCCTCCCAGACCTCCTCACCAGGCGACGCGAACCAGTAGCTGACGACAATCGGGACGTCCGGGCCAGTCCCCAGGTCCGGCAGGATCACTGCCGCATGGCGCATGGTGGACCCCGCCTTTTTTGTCTTGTTCCGTCGATATCGATCGAAGCGACAACCCATCCGGTCCGCTCGATCACTTCATCTCACAGCTTATCCCCGCCGGCCGCCCTCCGCCAGAGGATTGCTCGCTCAACTACCCCGCCCCATCACCACATCCCAAGTCAGCCGCAGCACAAATTCGTACGCATTACTCCAGCTATCCTCGCGGAAGAACTGCACAGGACGGATCGGAGAACCCACAAACGGCCGGAGCACCCATCCCATCTGGATCCCGACGAAAATGTAAAGGACCACCCAGACAACAAGCATCCATCGGTGCGTCCCATCTTTTCGAATGAGCGGACCGTACTCGCGTCGGAGGATGGCCTGGGCGCCCAGGCTCGCCACCGCGAACATCGCTCCGTTAAACAGGATCGCCACCTGATAGGGTGGGCCCGAGGCGTACCAGAATGCGGTCAGCGGTGAGAGCGAGGCGAGGATGACGGTCAGCCCCGCCTGGGTCGTCAGCAGGGCGCGGAGGACCCGGGGGAAATCGTTGCGGAGCCCCAGGAGAGTGTTGACCACGTAGAAGCTTGGGACGCTCATCGCGAACGTCAGCATGATCAGGATGGGGACCTTCACCGCCGAGTAGAGGAGCTGCCAGGGTCGATCGCCGGCCAGGCCGCCGAAGGTTCCCATCACGCCGCCGTACCACATTCCAAACCCGGCGATCATCAGCGCGAGCGCCGCCATCGACGAGGCCCGCCCGCTCTCGACCGCCTCCGCCTCGCCCCGGAGCAGAGCATCCGTGCGCCGGAACAGCTCGACCGGCATTGCCATCGGCCTGGCCTCCGGGGCCTCTCAGGAAAACAGGTTTTGAAGCGCCTGGAGCACCGCCAGGAAGAAATTCGACTCGCGATGCCGGAACCAGGCGAACGGCAGGCTGGGATCACCGATGAACGGACGGAGTATCCACCCCATCTGGGCACCGACGAGTCCGAAGACGATCATCCAGAGCCGGAAGACCAGCCGAACATGGCTCGCCACCGACCGATCCGGAACCGGCTGCAACGGCCCGGCCTCGTCGCCAGCCTCAGCCGTGGGCCAGGGTCCGGCCGCCAGGTTCATCCGGTGCAGGGTCTGGAACAGAAACCGCAGCCCAAACGCCCCCGCCACCGCAAAGACGGCCACGTTCAATAGTTTCATGAACGGGTAGCTCGTCGTGCAGACGGAGAAAAACGCCACGATCGGCCCAAGCGAGGCCAGCACCGTCACATTCACCCCCAGCGAGGCGACCAGCAACCGAACCACCCCGACAAACGAAATCCGCGACCCCACCAATGCATTGAAAACATAAAGCGAGGGCAAGGTCACGATCAGCGTCAGGTAAAACACCAGCGGCACCTTCACCATGCTGGCGACCACCTGCATCGCGCCCGGCCCCTTCTCTCCGAACACCGAGAACAGCCCCATGCAGATCCCGTAGCTCATCCCCAGGATCACAATGCAGGCCGACAACCGCCAGGGCGAGATTCCGAGCCCCCGCTCCCGAAGAAGGGAAACCCCCGTGTACTCACCGGTCAGCAGCCGGTCAAGCTCGCCGAACCACCCCAGCAACCCCCGCCGTTCCCCTTTCCATCCGCCCTCACTCACCGACATGATGCGCCCCTCCTCGGACGTCTGGAATCAGCAATTCACTTACTTTGCAACACAAAGAAAGCAGCGTCAAGGGGTGAGTGGGAGTATGGAACCAGGATTAGATCAGGTCGACCGGCTCCTTCCGGGGAAGTTGCGATCCGGCCAGTGCGACCGCCAGGACGACGACCGAACCGACGATCAGCCCCGCGATGAAACCCTGCGAGACCCCCAGCCCGATTCCCACCTCAACCGGCTTGAAGACGGGCATATGACCGTCGCGGAAGACAGTCCGATAGTAAGAAGGCACCACGAGCGCGAGCAGGAAGCCGATCAGCCCGCCCCCGATCGAGAAGCCGATCCCACTCGCCACGATGATTGTGAAACCTCGATATACAGTCACGTTGATCCCTCCACGAAGTCCGACGCACCCGCGCCGCGAAAGACCGCGTCGCGAAAAAGCGGGCGACATTTGCTTTTGTGAAAAATTGCGCCACACTCCATGGTGGAGGATAATGTCCCCAAAAACAAGCGGCCGGGACCCGAGACGATGAATCCGCCCACGACCGAGAGCAACCCATCATCGTATCGGGCCGATTTCCGGGTCCGATCCCGCGATCTCGATCGCGACGAACGAACCCAGCTCGGGCCGGGGCGATCGCCAGGACCATCCCAATGGTCGCGACCCGCGGGAACGGCCCATCCGATCCGTTCGTCTTGAGGATCGGGCGGCCCGGATCTACGATGGGAATGAATTCGGGGGCCCGACGGGCCTCCATGGATCGGGCCGGCCGCGACGAGGGGGACGCGACCGTCGAGGGGCCGGCAAAACGGGTACGGGCCACTCCCAGGGAGTTGCGATGTTCGATCGAATTGTGCGCGGGCGGGTCGGGGACGGAGTCCGTGCGATCGCGCTGGCCGCACTGGTCGCGATCCCGACGTCGGGATCAACCGGATGGGCCGGGCCGGTCGAGGGCCCGTCGAAGCTACCACTCGACCGGGGCCTGATGCAGCGCCTCGCGAACTTCACTCTCGACGACGCCACGTCCGGCCGCAAGGTCTCGCTCTACGACTTCGCCGGCAAGCGGGCGATCGTCCTGGTCTTCCTCGGGACCGACTGCCCCGTCGGCAACCTCTATGTCCCCCGGCTCGTTGAACTGAACCACGAATACCGGACGAAGGGCGTCGTCTTCCTCGGGATCAACTCCAACGCCCACGAGGACCGGGCCTCGGTCGCCCGGCACGCGAAGGAGAACGGGATCGATTTCCCCGTGCTCAAGGACGTCGAGAACCGGGTGAGCGACACCGTTCTGGCCGAGCGGACCTGTGAGACACTCGTGCTCGACGGGATCGCCCGGATTCGCTATCGAGGCGCGATCGACGACCAGTACATCCAGGGAAAGGCCAAGGACAAACCTTCGCACAACTACCTGAAAGAGGCCCTGAACGCCCTCCTGAAGGATCAGCCGATCGCGGTTACCTCCACGGCGGTCGCCGGCTGCCTCCTCGATCGAGTCGACCCGAAGCCCGCTCCTTCCGCCGGCGCTCCGAGAGTCCGGGCCCCGTCGGCCGAACTGGCGCGGGCCCTTGGTTCGAAGCATTAGGGTGAGGCCAGGACGAAGCCGGGAGCCGTCACCTTCGCCTCGGATGTCGCCCGAATCCTCCAGGACCGCTGTCAGTCGTGTCACCGACCCGGCCGGGTCGCGCCGTTCTCGCTCCTCAGTTACGACGACGCCCGGAAGCACGCGGCGATGATCGAGGAGGTCGTCGAGCAGCGGCGGATGCCCCCCTGGCACGCCGACCCTCGCTACGGTCACTTCGCCAACGACCGGAGCCTCACCGCCGACGAACGCGCCCGTCTCCTCGCCTGGGTCGAGCAGGGCGCCCCGCTCGGCGAGGTCAAGGACCTGCCGCCCGCGAAGACCTTCCAGGAAGGCTGGTCGATCGGCAAGCCCGATGTCGTCTTCGAGATCCCCGAACCCTATTACGTCCCTGCGCAGGGAACCGTCGCCTACGTCCACTTCCGCGTCCCGACGAACTTCCAGGAAGACCGATGGATCCAGGCGGCCGAGGCCGTACCGGGCGATCCCTCGGTTGTGCACCACATCGTCGTCTACCTGATGGACCGGTCGGAGACGCCGAGGCGTGGGCCAGGCGAGCACTTCTGCGGGTACGCACCCGGCGAGATGCCAACGGTCCTGCCCCCGGGCACCGCCAAGAAAATCCCGGCCGGGACCGACCTGATCTTCCAGTTGCATTACACCCCAAACGGTCGGATGAAGGTCGACCGATCGAAGGTCGGTTTCGTCTTCGCCAAGGAGCCGCCGAAGCGGCAGGCCTACACCATCGCGATCGCCAACCCCGACCTGATCCTGCCGCCCCAGCGCGACAACGTGGCGGTCTCGTCGACGGCCGTCCTGAGCGCCGACGCCCGGCTGCTGAGCTTCATGCCGCACATGCATCTCCGGGGCAAGGACTTCCGGTACACGATCGTCCCACCCGACGGGGCGCCTCGCGTTGTCCTCTCGGTCCCGGCGTATGACTTCGGCTGGCAAACGTACTACGTTCTCCAGAAGGCGATCGACCTGCCGAAGGGCTCCCAGATCGAGTGCCTCGCGCACTTCGACAACTCGTCGAACAACCCGTACAACCCCGACCCCTCGAAGCTGGTCCGGTGGGGCGAACAAACCTGGGAAGAGATGATGATCGGCTACGTGGACGTGGACGTGCCGGCTGGCTCGCCACCTCCGATCGCGAAGCCCGATTTCCGCCCAGCCGCGATCCGGCTCCGCCAGTCGGCTGTTCAGGCGCTCCTGAAAAGGTCGGTCGCGAGCCGGCCCGCTGAGTCGAAAGCCGCAAAAAACGAGGCCCGTTGAAAATCCTAGCGAAGAAAGGACCGTCATGAGCCGGAACGCGCGGACGCTTGTCGTCTCGGGACTCCTGACCATCGTCTTCGGTGCCCCGGTCCCGGGCGCCCGGGCCGACGAGTCACCCGGCCGTGAGATTCCCAGGCCCTTCGCACCTCTGGAATACCTCCTGGGCAAGTGGAAGGGACAGGCCATGCCAAAAGACTCGGCGCAGAGCTTTCGGGGCTGGCCCGAGTCGCACGCCTGGGCCTGGACCTTCCTCAAGGGAAAGCCGACCGGGATGTCTCTCGCGATCACCGGCGGCAAGGTCCTCGCCGAGGGCAAGCTGACGTTCGATCCCACACGCAAGGTCTACCGCCTCGACGGCAAGACCGCCCCACCCGCTCGCGCTCCCATCGCCTTCGAAGGAACGCTCGACTCGACCGGTAAGAGGTTGGTCCTCGACCAGGTTGACGCCGGCAAGGCCAACCGCGAGGGGGAGACCCTCCGCATCTCCCTCCGCCCCAACAGCAACTTCATTCGATACACGATGTCGATCGAGCGCAAGACCGCCGAGGCGGTCCGCTTCCACCCGATGACCGAGGTCGGCCTCACCAAGGAAGGCGAATCCCTGGCCGGCGGCTCCTCGTCGTCCGAGCAGCCGAAGTGCATCGTCACCGGCGGCTCCGCGACGATGACCATCGCCTACCAGGGCCGGACCTTCCCCATCTGTTGCTCGGGCTGCCGCGACGAGTTCAACGAGAATCCGGAAAAATACATCAAGAAGGCCAGCCTGATGACCCAGGCCGCCGGCTCGAAGAAGGCACCGCCGCCCACCTCGGCCGTCAGCCGGTTCGAGGACGCCTTCGCCGGCGACGTCTCCGAGATGCCGAAGAAGAAGGCCGCGAAGCCTTCCCCAACCACCCCGGCCCGTTCGAAGGACGATTCGAAAGACGACGAATCACCGGCTCCGCCGAAGACCTCGGCCGCGGCCTCCCGGGCGGCGAGCCTGCTCCGGATCAACCAGAACCTGGAGAAGTCAGGAAAGGTCCAGGCCGCCCTCGCCGGCTACAAACGGATCGTCAAGGAATTCGGCGAAACCCCCGCCGCGAAGACGGCCCGCGATAGGATCAAGGCCATCGAGAATCGCTGACGCCCTCAAGGGCCCGATTTTTCGACTCGTGCCGCGAACCAGGTCAACCACCACGATGGAAGACAGCAATGGAAGATTCGAGATTCCGAATTTCCTGTCAGAAATTCGTATCCTTTCAAAATAGAATCCTCCAGCTTCTGTCTTCCCTCTCGAATCAGGAATCTTCAAGTTTGAATCCCTGATGAATATCCAACTCCTTTCGCCTTCGTTCAGGCGATCACCGAGGGACAGACACCCGAGGGTGCCACGGCCCGCATGTATCCCGACCCGCACCCGATCGAATGATTGGCGGCAATTTGCGCAAAATGCCCGGAGAGCACCTGAAAGGCAAGGCTCTGGTCACGCTGGCGACGGAGCTGGTCGCTGTCGTCGACGATCGCTCCGTCGGCCTTGATGTAGCGGAGGGTGCCGACCGGTCGATAGTCGAACCGCCTCACCTCGACGAGGAGGTCGCGGAACCAGTCGAGGGCATCGAGGGGGAACTGCCTCAAAACGTCGAAGAATCCCTGGTCGGAGAGTGGAAGGTGCGGGACGATATCGATGTTGTATTCGTAGCGAACATGATCGATACCGGCGGCCTGGTAGGCGGCCTGGAAATCGGCGTCGGCCGGCTTGGCGGCGGCGAAGGTGACGACCTTTGGGGGCGGAAGGTCACCCGCCTGCCTGATCTTCCACGCAGCGAGCGCCGACATGGCTCCACCCTTACTGTGCCCGGTAACGAGGATCGGGCGATCCTTCGGTGCCGCGGGGAGCAGGGCCCGAAGCGCCAGGTCGATTCTCGGCCAGAGATCGGTGAAGGCTCCGCCGAACCCGGCATGGACGCAGCCGGGAAAACCGTCGAGCGAGATCGGCTCGGCGTGGAAATCGCTGATCCAGTCGCGAACCGTGGGGGGTTGGTTGATGTCGAAGGGCATGGTCCCGCGGAATGCCAGGACAATTCCTTGACAGGTTGGACCGATGAGGCAGCCGTCGATCGAGTCGTCCCCGGCCACGATCACGACCGGATTGTGAAGGTAGCCGACCCCTTCAAGGTAGAGGTCCTTTGGGTCCGGGACGAGGACCTTCATCTTACCGTCGATCGCGTAAGCCGCTCCGCTCGCACAGATCAGGCGACCTTCGAGAGTCAGCGCAGGCATCGCATACCGCCTTTCGAAAAGGCTGAGGATCTCAGGGTCCAGGGCGAGCGACGTCCTCCTCGACCATTCCTTCCAGGGACCGACTCTCGCCATCGAGGAATCGGACGCCAGATTAAGCCCCAGGCTTTCGCGATGCAACGCGAGATCCCGCGAAAGGAGCCCACCCGATGAGGTCGGTCGCGATGGTGCTTGGCCTGATCCTGATCGTCTCGGTGCTCTTCGAGGCGTTCGAGACCATGCTTCTGCCGCGCAGAGTCACCCGGGCGATTCGGATGACGCGGCTCTTTTACAACACCTCCTGGGAACTCTGGTCGAGCATGGCCGGCTGGATCGGTTCGCCTCGTCGACGCTCGGCCGTGCTCAGCTACTTCGGACCGCTCTCATTGCTGGTGCTCCTTTGTCTCTGGGCTCTGACCCTGATTCTTGGGTTCGCCCTGGTCCAGTGGGCGTCGGGAGCGCTGCTCCGAGGAATCGTCGAGCCGCCAGCCGACTTCGGTCACTATGCCTACTTCAGCGGCGTCACGTTCTTCACCCTGGGGTATGGCGACATCACCCCGGAAGGTTCTCTGGCTCGGGCCCTCGCGGTGCTGGAGACCGGGATTGGATTCGGTTTCCTCGCGTTGGTGATCGGGTATCTGCCTGTGCTCTACCAGGCCTTCTCCAAGCGAGAAGTGACGATCAACCTGTTCGACGCCCGGGCTGGCTCGCCCCCGACCGCCGGAACGCTCCTGGCCCGCAATGCCCGGTACGGCAACCTCGAGCTGCTGACTCAGCTCCTCGCGGAATGGGAGCGGTGGGCGGCCGAGATGCTCGAAGGCCACATCTCATTTCCCGTCCTGATTTTCTACCGGTCGCAGCACGACAATCAATCGTGGCTGGCCGCCCTGACCGCGATTCTCGACACCTCGGCGCTGGTGATGGCGGGCGTCCCTGGCGCGGCGAGGACCCAGGCTTACCTGACCTTCGCCATGGCCCGGCACGTCGCCGTCGATCTGAGCCAGGTGGTTCTGGTCCGACCCGTCGAGCCGCCGGAGGATCGACTCTCTCCCGAGCTTTTGCGACTCCTCCGCTCCAGGCTCCGTGAGTCTGGCCTCGAACTGGCCGAGGGCGCCCTGGCCGAGAACCTCCTGACCGAGTTCCGAGCGATGTACGAGCCGTTCGTCCAGGCACTCTCCGACCGCTTCCTGATGCCCCTTCCTCCGATCGTCACCACGAGCGACCCGGTCGACAACTGGCAGACCAGCGCCTGGATGCGGCGCGCTCGCGGAATCGGCCAGCTCCGCGCCGCCGAGCCCGGAGACGATCATGCCTAACTGGTAATTGGTAAGGAAGGCCTGATCTGGGCGTGCGATCGATTCGCGATAGCAATGTGGCCGCGCGGGGCGACAATCCACCCGATCTACTTCCAACGCTACAAATTACCAATTACCAATTACAAATGATCAATGCGATGGAGCTTCTTCGAGCATATCGGCGGTGCTGGGCGCGGGTTCTTCCCTGGGGGCGATATGAATATCGAGACCGACCTGGGTCGTCCAGATTTCCCAGTTGCTGCGATCCCAGCCGACGATGATGCCGGAGGCTTCAAGGCGGTCGAACATTTGCTCGACGTAGGCGGGGACGCGGTCCTCGTACTCGGCGACGAGGTCAAGTTTGCGTCCGACCAGGTTGAGGAGGCCGCGAATGGACGAGGCACCCTTCTCGGCGATGAGTTTCTGCCCCTCGGGCGAGGCGGGATCGGGGCCTTCGAGGGACAGTTGCAGCGACCGGATCAATCGGCCGAACTGGCCGAACCAGGTGTCTCCGAAGCCGAAATACTCCTTGTGGACGATGTGGACCTCGCCACGACGAACGATCGCGGCCTGGTAGACCGATTCGAGGAAGTTCTCGCCGAAATCGGTCTGGAAGGCGATGTTGACGGCCTTGGCGAGGTGCTGGAGCGCGGCCTTGACCCCGACCTGTCGGGGATCAACGACCATCGCCATGTCGCGAAGGCCGCCGGCCCTCCGAGCCGTGACGACGCCGCTCTCGCCTGGGGCCGCGGAAACAGCGACACCGATCGGAACGTCGCCGACCGGCACCGGCGCGACGACCTGCGCGGGTCGGGCCCGGGCGGGAGCGGCGGACACCGGAGCGGGCACCCGTGGCGCGACGGGCGGTGCCGTCGGCCTTGCCGATTTCGAGGGCTTCACGGGGGCTGGCTTCGTCGGGCCGGTCTTCGGTCCTGGATCGGGCACGGGACAACTCCCTGGATGAGAACCGAACGTCACAGGGCTTGGAGCACCGTCGGGCGACCGGGTCGCTCAGACGTCACAGAGGGCCACCGCCTGGTGCAGACCCTGAAGCGGATCGCGGGTCGGGATGAACTCCTGACCGACGTGCCCCTGATACCCAATCTCAAGGAGCGTCTCCATGATCGGCTTGTAATTGATCTCTTGCTTGTCATCCAGTTCGCCGCGGCCCGGGTTGCCGGCGGTGTGAACGTGGCCGATGTACTCGCGATGCTGCTTCAGACGGCTAATGATGTCGCCGTCCATGATCTGGACGTGATAGATGTCGAACAGCAGCTTCAGGTGCGGCGAACCGACTTGCTTGATGATGTCGATACAATAATCGGTATGATCTCCCTGGTAGTCGGGATGCCCTTTCATCGGATGCGAATTTACCCGAGAGTTCAGCATCTCCAGGCAGAGCGTGACCCCCTTTTTCTCGGCGTGGCCGACGACCTCCTTGAACCCCTCGACGCAGTTCCGGGCACCGACGTCGTCGGGGATTCCCTCTCGCATCCCGGTGAAGCAGATCACGTTCTTGAAGCCGTGCTCCGCACAGGCGTCGATCGCATCGCGGGTCGCCTTCACGACGCGGTCGCGATACTTCGGGTTATTGAAGCCCTTCACGAACGGGCGATCGGGGGCCATGTCGATCGTCCCGATGGCGCAGTGCAGACCGGCCTGCTTCAGCATCGGGAAGTACTTCGGCGCCATCAGCTCGATGCTGACACAGCCGAGCCGCTTCGCGATCTCGATGGCCTGCGGCATCGTCCAGTAGGGTTCGAAGCACCAGTAGACGATCGACTGCTTGATTCGCCCGTTCTTCACGGCACGCTCGGCGGAGGCCGGCTCCTCGGCCCCTGCGTTCGGACCGGTCCCGATCACCGCCGCGGCGGCACCGGCGACCGCCGCCTGCCTGAGGATCTCGCGCCGACTGCTTCTTGCCAGGACGTCTTCGGTTTGACTCATCGCAGCGTCCCCCCAGGTCCGATCCGATACCGGCCAATCGCGCCCCCTCGGCGCGCCCTTCGTGGACCACTCTACGATGACGGCACGCGTTTTTCGAGGGCTATCTCCACCCGTGAACCTCCCGGTGTCTACCTTGGCATCCTCCGTACAATGGATCGTTTGACCTGCCCATACCGAGAGCCCAGGAGCCACGCCCGTCATGTCGTCGGACGCCCGTGAAGGAGAACGCGTCGCAACCCCGATCGAGGAAACCACCAGGGAATCGGCCCTCGCCGGCCGCCGGATGGTGACCGCCGCGCTCCTGGTCGCGATGACCGTCACCGCGATGGAGCAACTGGTCGTCACCCCGGCCATGCCGACGATCATCGCGCAACTGAAGGGTTTTGAGATCTACCCCTGGGTGATCTCGGCCTACTTGCTGGCGGCGACCGTCAGCACGCCCATTTACGGGAAGCTGGCCGATCTCTACGGCCGCAAGCGGGTCCTTCTCTTCGGCCTTGGGGCCTTCGCGACCGGGTCGATCCTCTCGGGAACCTCGCAGTCGATGACCCAGCTCATCACCATGCGGACCTTGCAGGGACTCGGCGCCGGGGCCGTTGGGCCGATTGTTTTGACCATGCTCGGCGACCTGTTCACCCTCCACGAGCGGGCGAAGGTGCAGAGCCTCTTTAGTGCCGTCTGGGGTCTGTCGAGCGTCGCCGGGCCAATCCTCGGCGGCTACCTGACCGACAACGTCGGATGGCGATGGGTTTTTCTGGTCTGCGTCCCGTTCGCGATCGTCGCGATGCTGATGCTGGCCTTCTACGTGACCGAACCGGAAGTCGAGCGGAAGGTGGCACCCATCGACTGGGCCGGCGCCGCGCTGCTCTCGTTGGGGCTTTCGAGTGTTCTCCTGCTGGTTCTGGAAGGACAGGCCCATGGAATCGGCCTGGCGATTGGCTTCCTGGTGGCGTCGGTGGTCTTCCTGGTCGGGTTTGTCTTACGCGAACAGAGGGCGCCCGACCCGATCCTGCCGATGGACCTGATGGTCCGACCAGTGATTGCAGCCTCGCTGGTGGGAAGCTGCCTGATCGGGGCGATCCTGTTCGGGATCGACACGTATGTCCCGCTCTACATCCAGGGCGTGCAGGGCGGCGATGCCTGGCTCGCTGGGCGTGCGCTCATGCCGCTCTTCCTGACCTGGGCGTTCAGCGTGGCGGTCGCGGCGAAGGCGGTCGTCCACCGCGGACTCCGGTTCGGCGGGATGATTGGCTCGTGCATCATCACGCTCGGAGCGCTCGGATTGCTGGCCGGGGCCTCGTTCCCGAGGTGGTATCAGTACGGCTTCTATCCGGGGTTGGTGCTGGTCGGCCTGGGGATGGGTCCGGCGTCGTTGAGCCTGATCCTCTCGGTGCAGCACACGGTGAAGTGGGGCCAACGCGGCGTGGCGACCGGCGCCGTGATCTTCCTTCGGACGATCGGCGGGGCGCTGGGGGTCGGCCTGCTGGGCGCTGTCCTGGGCTGGGAACTCGCCCATCGCCTGGCCGAGGCCGGCGCCAGCGGGATCAACGTCACGGCCGCCCTTCGGCCCGAGACCCACAAGTTCCTGGCCGCCGGCGAGCTGGCGACCGTCCAGGAACACCTCGGCCTGGCGCTCCGGGATGTCTACCTGTGGATGGCTTGCCTCGGCGTGGGAACGATGATTGCAACCCTCTGGCTCCCCAACTTCCAGGAGACCCACGCCTCGGCCTCGGGCAAGGACATCGACGAGGAGGCCGACGAGGGATTCGCCGTGGCGGCCTCGGAGCTTTGAACGCGCGATCGGGGCGTGCGATCGGGTAGAATAAGTGATGGATGGAGAAAATGTCTCCTGCGGAGAGGCCAGACCATGCCGATCCACGACTGGACCAGAGTCGATCCGGGGATCTTCCATCATTTCCACCACGTCTGGATTACGACGATCTCCACCTCCCTGAACCACGGCCTGCTCCCAGGCGACTATTACGCCCTGGCCGAACAGATCACCGGCCAGTTCGGACCGGACGTCCTGACGCTTCAGAGACCGGTCGATCGTTCCTTCTCCACGGAGTCGGAGCCTCAGGGCGGGGTGGCCCTGGCCGAGGCCCGTCCCCGAGTCCGGTTCCATGCCAAGCAGGAGATCGATCTTTACGCCGCGAAGGCCAAAACGGTCGTGATCCGACACGGGAGCAGGAACCAGATCATCGCGATGATCGAGATCATGTCGCCCGGCAACAAGGACCGCCGGGTCCCGTTCGACGCCTTCATCAATAAGTCCGAGCAGGCCCTGCTCTCCGGTATCCACCTGCTGATCATCGACCTGTTCCCGCCCTCGACACGCGACCCGGATGGAATCCATCGGGTGATCTGGGGCGGTGGTCAGGACGGCGATTTCGCACTCCCGCCGGACAAGCCCCTGACCTGCGTCTCGGACATCGGCTCTCCCGCGCGCGAGGTTTTCCTGGAACCGGTCGCGGTGGGAGATCCCCTGCCCGAGATGCCGTTGTTCCTCACCTCGGAAACCTACGTACCTGTGCCGCTAGAGGCGACGTACGAGGCGGCCTGGCAGGGAGTCCCTGCTTTCATCCGGGACGAACTGAGCGGACCAACGGCCAACGGCCGCAAGCCGACGGACTGACCGACCTCTTACGTCCTCGACATGTTCCAGGCCAGCCAGAACGAGAGCACGACCCCGGCGATGAACCCGGTGTAGGCGAGCGGGTGCGGACCGACTCGGTAAACCACCGACGAGGCGACGAAGAGCCCCGCAATCACGATCCCGACCGCCAGCGTGTTGGCCGCCCTCGTGAGCTGGCGGACCAGGTGGCTGAAGTCCTGCAAATCGAACGTCACCCGCATCTCGCCCCGCCGGATTGACTCCAACGACTGGCTCAGGACATCGGGCAGAAGAGTCGCGATCCGCTGGATGTCCTCAGCAGTCCGGATCGTTTGGTGCAGCACCCGCGCCGGTCGAAATCGGCGGACGGCCAGCGATCGAAGGAAGGGCTCGAGTTGCCCAGCAATGTCGAAACGGGGGTCTAGGTTCCTCCCGACCGACTCGATGGTCACCAGCGACCGAATCAAGAGTACAAGTTCCGGAGGGATATGCAGGTGATGTGCCCGGACGAAGCCAATCAACTCGCGGAGCAGCGGGCCTAGTTCGATCGTCTCGAGCGAGAGCTCGGAATAGGCCGAGACCAGCTCGGCGAGGTCGCGGCGGAAGTCGCGGGCGTCGAGGGGCTCGCCGCGCACATCGAGCGCATCGAGGGCCCGGATCACGCGGTCGGTGTCCTGGGCGAGCAGGCCCATCAGGAGGTCAGAAATCCGCTCGCGGGCCGGCAGGTCGAGCCGGCCGAACATCCCGTAATCCAGCGGAGCGATCACTCCGCCGGGCAGGACGCGCAGGTTCCCCGGGTGCGGATCGGCGTGGAAGAAACCCAGCTCGAAGATCTGTCGCAGGAGGATACGAGCTCCATTCACTGCCACGGCCTCCGGCTCGATCCCCATTTCTCGGATTCCGTCGAGATCATCAACCGCCACACCGCCGATGAACTCCATCGCAATCACCCGAGGAGTCGAAAACTCCTCGAAAACCATCGGGATGTGCGCCGTGGAATCCGAGGCGAACTGGTGGCGACACCGCTGGATCGTCCGCCGCTCGGCCGAGAAATCCAGCTCGCGCCAGAGCGTCCGCTCAAACTCGCGCGCCAGCGAGACCGGGCGGTAGGTCGCCAGAGTGGGAATGTGCCGCTCGACCAGTTGAGCCAGATTCTTGACGATGTCGAGGTCCGCCTTCACGACCTTGACGATCTCTGGACGCCGGATTTTCAGTGCCACAATCTGGCGATTGTGCAGGACGGCTCGGTGAACCTGCGAGATCGACGCCGAGGCCACAGGAACCGGATCGAGCTCCGCGAAGACCTCCCAAGCAGGTCGGCCATAGTCCTCGGCCAGGATCGCCTCAACCTGCTCGAACGGAAACGGCCGGACATCCGTCCGGAGTATGGCGAGCTCCGCGATGTACGCCTCGGGGAGCAAATCGGGCCGGGTACTCAAGAGTTGTCCCAGCTTGACAAAAGTCGGTCCCAACTCCTCCAGGACCATCCGGAATCGGCACGCTCGGTCCTGAGGCGGCACGCTATCACCGAGCGCCGCTCGCTCGAAAGGGCGTACCAGTCCTTCCAGATGCAAGGCCGAAACGACGTCCTGATAGCCATATTTCACCAGGGTTGAGAGGATCTGGCGATATCGAGGCAGATCCCGAAGATGCCCGACTGTCTCGCGGATCACGCCGCCCCCCCTCCTGGTTCGTCGAGCGGCGCCCGGCCCCCCGATCCCTGGCCCTCAATCTTCGTCTTGCAGCAAACGACCGAATCGGTTAAATTATCGCTTATGATTTCGATGGCGAATTCGGATGGTTTTGGGAACACTCCATGCTGACCCAAGAGATGGCCGGAGTTCGCAAACTGGAAACCTCGGAGGAATACTCGGAGGCTCGTGTCGAGGCCATCGGGTACATTTTCCACGGGACTCCACCGGATTCCAACGGCAAACGTCCTGCTGCCCGCGCGTCGTCCAATCTCCTCCACTTCGCGCGATGCGTGAAACTGGAAAAGGTCGGCGAGGGGGAGGCGAAAATCTGGTTCCGGAGCATCCGAAAGGCTCAGGAGCATCTCGACGGGGCCGTCGGACGTCGCCACTGGAAGTGGTGCAAGCTCTGCGAGCGCGAGATCACCCAGCGGATTATTGATGAGGGGTGAGGTCCGAAAACACCCCTTATCTCAGGCTCTTCTTCTCACCTCGCCGGGGTCCTGTCCGCCCGTCGGCGAGGGCCATTTCGCTCCGCCTTCCCATCATGGTTGCCGGATGAACGGCCTACCCTTTTCGAGCAGGCCAATATGCACATCCTGTTCTTTCTCACCGGCTGACTGTCGTACGAAGCGGTGATCCCTCGAAGTAATAGGGGGAAGGCGCATTCGCTACCCCGGTTCGGCCGGTCAGGTGAGAGGAGCGGGGCCAAGGATGAGTCGGTCAAACTCAGGATTGCCTCGCAGTTGTTCAAAATCCGGCTCGTCCGAAACCAGGGCCCTCAACTCGGGATCAAGGTCAAGGGCGATGGTGAGTGCATCCACCGCTTTCAACACGTCACCAGCGAGACTCCAGTAGCAAGCGAGATTGTAATGGAGCAGGGGTTCGTCCGGATTATCGGACAGAGCACGCCCTAGCGCGACGATCGCCTGCGTGAGTCGGTTGGTGCGTTTGTAGCACCAGCCGAGAGCCAGGGCCACACGAGTGTCACTCGGGCGAATCGACGCGGCTGTCTCAAGGGGCTTGATCGCTTCGCGATATCGATCGACGCAACGTAAAGCCTCTCCCCGTAAGAAGCTCGTTTCGAAGGGCATCAGAGATGAATCGGGAAGGGAATCGAGAACCCTGAGGGCGCGGCGGGGTAGGTCCAGCATCAAGTAGCCTTCGGCTTCGTCGAGCAGTTTGCGGATACGATCGCGACGGATTCGACTCATCGCCGAGCGATCTCCCAGGAAGGCCGCCGCCATGGCCATCCGGCTCCGGCCACGGCCTACCGATGCCTGAACGATACCATGGTCGTGGACGACTCAGGTGAGCTCCCCGGGTCGTTGCATGAGAGTCAAAAGAAGTTTACTCTCCAATCCACCGCGGGGAAAGGGCGATAACGCGGCGAAGCCCTGAGTTGATGCCCTCAGGCAACGCGATGACGGTCGGGTGCCGGCCGAGGCTGATCCCCCGCGATGGGTTGGGATGCCAACGTTCAGAAGACGCGATTCGCACCGCGGTCACCGCCACCCCGAGCCAGCGAATGGAATTGTTCGAGGATCTCCCCTTCGCGACGGGTTAACTCTCGCTCGGTCGCGACGAGATCGGGAATTTCGAGTCCTCGAGTCGATTGCTGGACCAGAGCGTAGGCGCGGGCCTCAATCCCTTCGCGATTCTGGAGTCCATCCAGCCAACGTCGCGGGATATCGTCCACGCCATAATAGGCTCCGGCCATGGCACCGAGAATGGCGCCGGCGGTGTCGGCGTCACCGCCCAGGTTGATGACCTCGGAGATAGCTTCCTCGAAACTATCGGTGGTCAACAGGAGGTAAAGGCAGGTGGGAATGCAGGCTGGCGGAAAGCCCTGCGTCGGCCGACGACAGGAAGGTTCGGCGCCATGGCGATTGGCCTCGTCGACCAGAGCATTCAGGGCACGCTCTCGGGAAAGGTCCAGTACCGATTCGGCGTGGGCGATGGTCCTGGGGAGCGCCCGAGGATGGTCGGCTAGTTTAATGACGTATTCGGCATGCGATTCGGCGATTCGGTTTTCGTCCTTGACGAGGTCGGAAGCGACCCAGAGAAGCAAGCTGGGGTCGCGCGGCTCATTTGCGAGGAGTCGCCGGATCGTATGGGCGACAGCCAACGCCCCAGCCAGACTCCGGATATCCCGATGAGTCATCAGGCTGGCGGCCAGGATCGCCTGGAAGGCGGCATCGGTGTCCTCGCCGAAATAGAGCGGGACCGGAGCGATCCGCATGGCTGCACCGATGCCCGCTCCCTCCTGACCGGTGAGGTGGGCCGGGACACCACGTTCGAGCGCAGCCAGGACCTGGCGAAAGCTCCGGCCAATTCCACGGTGGGCGCCGACGAAAGTTCCCTTGGGGTTCGCCAAATTCAGATAAATCTCAGCCAGCCGTTCGGGCTCGATCCGACCATGTTCGAGGAGGGTATCGCAGAGAGCCAGGGCCTGTTGAGTGTCGTCCGTATAGAGGCCACGGAGCCTCCACCGATACGGCTTTCGCTTCCAGGCCTGAATCCCGTCGACGTAGTTCTTCACCCGCCCGTAGTGTGACTTGATCTGCTGAGAACTCAGGCCCTCCAGCGGTGCCCCCAGGGCATCCCCGATGGCCATCCCCAGCAGGCACCCGCGGACACGGTCAACTCGAGACAGATGAGGCATCGTGGCAGCGCTCCTCGGATGCCAGGCCAGACACCTTGTCTTCCGGTGCCCAACCTCAGACTTGGCCCTTCGACCGAAAGATTAACCGCTCCGGCCAGGCCATACCATCGAAAAAAAGCTCCGGGGGCCGACACAGCCGGCCCACGACGACCACGTGGCACTACGGACACTCGATGCCACTTTCACTTAGGATGAGACGAGGCTCCATCCCTTTTTTTTGGTGTCTTCTCCGTTTTTTCCCGGAGAGCGGCCCAAATCCGCTTTGCCGCCAGACCTTTTATATTCACACGTCCACCAATCGTCGTACGGGAATCAAGAGGAGTGATCGAGACGAGGAGAGTTTCGGTTCGATGGCCGAAACCGACCCTAGAGTTATCGACGGAACGGAGCGTCGATTCTCAGCGGCGATGCCGGGGAATCGAGGCCGACGACGCTCAGTCGTCGGCCGACCCCACGGACCCCTACGACGTGCCGATCCGTCTCGAGGAGCGAAACAGGAAGGGGACGACGTCATCTGGTTGAGAGCGCCGGATTCAACTCGAAGAGCGACTGGGTGCGAACGATCGCGCATTCGTCGGGGAAACTGTGGAAAGCGTGGATCGAGAGAGTATTGGCCTGGGCTTCGATGTGAAGCTGGCTCAGGGGGGCGGGAGCCAATCGGTTGGAGGAACGAAATTGGTGGAAGAGGAAGTCGCGGCCAGCGTCGAGGGCCGCTTCGTCGCAGAGGTGGCGGAAAACTTCGGGATCGGTCCGCTCAACATCCATACAGCATTGATACTCGACCACGCCACCCGGTCGGAGGTGAGTGGATCTTTCTCGGCGGATATGGCAATGGAAGAGGAGTCCGGGTTCCGGCAGCGCGGTCTCAGGGCCTGCGAGAACCTCTACCAGGCAGAGCGGCCCCGACCGGAAGATCAGGGCGTGTCCCCCCTCGATGATTCGGAGGTCGGCCGAAAACGCCCGGTGGTCGACTCGACGGAACGACCGGGTGGTGAACCAGTCGGGATGAAGAGGACGGCGGAAAACCTGAAAGGACAGATCGGAGACCCGCAATCGCCCGGAACTTACACCCATGGGGCCCGGTCCTTATCCGAAGGGTGACGTTGTCCGCCCAAGCGGGGCGGTCCTGCTTCCGACCTCGCTCCCTACGCGGGGCAACCCTACGTAAGTATACGTCGTCCAACACCGAAGGCGCAAGTCTCGTGTTCGAGCGGCGCGGCCTGTACCAGGCCGACTTGACCGAACTTGATGTCCTGCGTAAACTCCCCGCCGCGAGGACAAATCGCTCGCCTGCACAGGACCGTGCAACCGATTCGTCAGCTCCCATCTTCGCTTCTCCCATCCCGATCGCGGAGCCTGTCGAATTTCGGCCTACCAGGGAAGGTCTCATGGATTCGATCGATCGCTCCCGGATCGCGCTGCCCGCCCGTGCCTGGATGGCGCTGCGGACACGAGGCGCCGGCTATGCCTGGCACAAAACCCTCCGGCGGACACTCGGGCGATGGCCTGCGTGGAAACGCCGATTATTATACGGCGACCCCCGCCAATACTGGACACTCCGCGGCGGCGATGACTATTTCCGGGAGCAGGAGGGCCAACCCTCCCGTTCGCGACGAATCGAATGGATCGCGGATCGGCTCGCTCAGTACGAGCCTCGATCGATCCTGGAGGTCGGATGCGGCTACGGGAAACTCCTCCGTGCCCTGCGGGAACGACTGGACGTGCCCATGGTGGGCGTGGATTTTAGTCCGTCTCAGCTCCAGCACGCTCGCCGTTATCTTGGTCCGAATGCCGGTGTTGGTCTGCTGCTCGGCCGGGGCGAGCACCTCCCCTTCCCTGATGCGAGCTTCGATTTGGTGGTGACCTCGGCCGTGATCCTCCACAACCCGCCGCCGGCCGCCGAGCGGATACGGGCAGAGGTTCTCCGTGTGTCCGGCCGCTTCGCCGCGCACAGCGAGGAGACCAGTGTCAGCTACAACCGATTCGGATACGACACCGCCGCCTGGTATCGCGCCCGGGGGTTCGAACTGGCTGAGTCCGGGCCGATTCCCGGCGATCCGGATCGCGACTCCTCACAGTTCTGCGTGGCCGTTCTGGAAGGCCCCGAGTCCACACTGGTCAACTCCAAGGATCCGAGGGCCGGGCGGTTCCTCAGTCTTGTCGAATCCGGGGAATTGGACACCATTTTCGTATGATCGACCTGGCCTTCGCGGCGATGCTGGCGGCCATTGGGACTGGCCTTGGTCTGCGAGTGCTCGACCGGCTTGGCGAGGCGCCTGAGCATCTGATCGATGCCGCCGCTCTGTCGCTGCCGATCGGGTGGGGTCTGCTCTCGATGGGAACGCTCGCACTCGGCGAGGTCGGCTGGCTCGATCGGGTCGGGATGATGGGACTACTGGCCGTCTCGATTCTCGTCGGCCATCGTTCGTGGTCGGAAAACCTCCGAAGGCAGAGGCCCCCAACGAAGGTCCGAGCCAACCGGGAAGGTGAACCTGGGTGCGCGGCTCGGCAGGCGCCGCGTCTTCTCGAGGATCGAGAACGATCCTCAATCTTTTGGAGAGGATCGCGGCTCGATGACGGGGCCATGTGGTCCGGGCTCGATCGAACGCTGGCCGTGATGGCCAGCGTCGCGATCCTCGGAACCGCGATCGTCTGTAACTCGCCCGTTACGGATGGCGACGCGCTGTGTTATCATTTGCAGGTTCCGAAGGTCTTCCTCTGGCAAAGGTCGGTCGGCTACGATCCCGACCTGCACGAGACCGTCTATCCGCTGCTGACCGAGATGCTCGACGCGATCGTCCTGGCGTTTCGCGGCCCGGTCGCCTGCCGATGGATTCCCTGGTTCCTTGGCCTCTCGCTGATGGCGAACGTCTCCGCGCTGGCAAGACCCACGCTCGGAAGCCGGGCCTGGTGGGCTGGGGTGATCGTCCTGCTCGCTCCGGCGATCTCCAACGGGATGTCGGCGCCTCTGAACGATCTATCTCTCGCAGCTTTTGGCGCCGCGGCCATTCACGCCTGGAGTCGTTTGCTTGATCGGCCGACCGGAGGCGCGGCGGTCGTCGCAGGGATGCTTTCAGGAATGGCCGTCGGTGTGAAATACCCTGCGCTGGTGCTGGTCGTGTTGTTGGGACTCGTCCTCTGGGTTCAAGGTCGCGGCGTCTCGCGATGGCGGTCCGTGGCGATCTATACGGCGATGGTGTTCGGGGTCGGAGGCTGGTGGTACCTGCGGGCCTATCTCCACACGGGAAATCCCGTTTATCCGTTCTTCCGCCACGTCTTCGGCGGCGCGGGGCTGGATGAGGTCCTCGACCCGATCAAGCGGCCGATGGTCGTTACGCCCTGGAACCTCTTCACCTCGCTCGCCCCGCTGACTTTACAGCCTGACCGGTTCGACAGCTTCTCGCACCAGTTCGGGCCGATCTTCCTGCTCTTCCTTCCGGCGGCGTTGCTCGAACGGCCAGGGCGACGGGTGCTCGGCCTCGCGGCACTCGGCTACCTGTACCTGATGCTCTGCCTGACCCAGCGACAGAGCATGCGATTCGTCCTGATCGCGCTGGGGCCGCTGTCAGTGGCGGTCGCCTGCGGACTCTCGGCCTGGGCGGAGCGGCGGAGCCTAGCGGCCCGGTCGATGATTGCGATGATGCTCATGACGCTCGGGTTTGAATCGGCCTGGGCGATGGCGAGGGGACTTCCTCTGACGCCGATGCTCGCCGGGCGAGAGTCGGCGGAGTCGCTCCTCGCACGTCGTGAGCCGACGTACATCGTCGGTCGATGGGCCGAGAAGCATCTGCCGGCGACAGCCCGGTTGATCGGCCAGGACCACCGGGGCTTCTACATCCCGCGCCCGTACACGATGGAACTGGCCCACCGTCGACGGACCGGCCTCGGCCGGCACGGCGAGAACGCCGGCGAGATCGTCGATCGGCTGCGAGAGGAAGGCTTCACTCACCTGCTGCTCTGCCCGCCGGTCCCCGAGAACGCGGTCGAATTTGACCCGACACTGAGCCGGCGGCTCGCGTCCTGGCTCTCGGGCCGCTCGCCGATCTATCGCGAGGACCTGACCGACGGCGATGGGGTCGTCCGCCGCTACGCAATCTACGAACTGAACAACGACCGGCTCGCCTCGGCGCCGGGAGGCGGCTCGCGATGAGCCGACGCGAGGCGCCCACACTCCGGGAACTGAGGAGCCGGGTCCAGAAGCTACGGCACCGAGAAATCGGCAACTGGATGGCACGCCGGGTGGCACGGCCCTCGGCGGTCTACGGAACCTGGCTGGCGGTCCGACTCGGGCTCTCGGCGAACCAGGTCACGACGGCCGCCTGGCTTGTATCGACGGCATCGGCGGTCGCGATCGGGTGGGGGAGTCGATCCGCGTTCGTCGTTGGAGTGATCCTGGCCCACCTGGCCTTCTGGCTCGATCACGTGGATGGTCAGGTCGCCCGATGGCGAGGGACGTCGTCGCTCGACGGGACCTATCTCGACTACCTGATGCACCACGCCTCAGCCTTATCGACCGGCTTCGCGCTTGGCTACGGCCTGGCCTCGCAATCGGGCGACCCGCGCTGGGCGATCGCGGGCCTGCTGATCGCTGGGGGCTGGACGATGCTCAGCCTGCACAACGACTGCCGATACAAGGCTTTCTTTCAGCGACTGAAGGCCGGGACGTCGAGCTACCGGATCGACGCCGGCAGCGGCGGACGACCAGCCCCCCCTGCCCCCTGGCCGCGCCGAGGGCTGAAGATGCTGACCTGGCCGGCTTACAAGGCGTGCGAGCCGCACGTCGTTTTGATCGAGCTGACCGTCCTGGCTCTCGCGGCGATCGTGTTCCCCTGGGCGTGGCTGGACCTCTGGCGATCGGGCGTGATCGGGATGGCGATCGCGGCGCCGACGCTCGCGATCGCGAGGATCGCCCGCGCGGTGAACCGAGGCGCGGCGGAGACGGAATTCGCCCGGTGGTTCCATCATGTCGAGTCGTCGCAGGCAGGCCGGTCGGCGAGTCGGGATCGGGCTGACTTCTGACCTTTACTTACTGCCACCAAGAACCGACCTGGTCTCGCGTCGGTTCTTCGGGATCAGGGCGAGGAACTGATCGAAGTCCCAGACCTTGACCTCGCCCCAATCCCGTTCCCCGCCACCGGTGACCATCAGCTTCTTGCCGTCCGCCGAAAGATAGGCTTTGGGATAACCCGAGGGATACAATTTGACCCACAGGACCTCCCGATAATCCCGGGTGTCCCAGAACATCATCGTCCCATCTTCCCCGAGTCCCAGCAGATAGGAGCCGTCGGGGGTATAGTCGATGTTTCCGAGTCGCATGCGAAGTAGGCCGGTCTTCCGGCCATAGTCGTCCAGCGTACGCTCGATCTTATTCCTACCGACATAGACGATAAAGACGCGATTGTATTCTTCGCTGCCCAGAAGCGCGAGTTCCCGGCCTTTAGGGGACATGATCCCCACGCTGACACTCCTGCCGTCGGTCTGGACCTTTGCGATCGCTTCGCCAGTCCTCACGCTCCACAAATGGACGCGGTCAGCGAATGCCGTTCGTCTCCGTGTGGAGGTGGGGAAAAGGCTGATCGTGCAGACCAGTTCGCCTTCATCGGAGATCGAGTAGCCCATGGGGCCACGGCTACCAGGATTGATCTGGGCCAAGGCGCTGTGCTTCGACAAATCGTAAACCACGATTCTGGGTGTTGACAAGGGGTCCCCGTCTGGGTCGATCAGGGCTTGATAAGCGATCAAACTCCCGCGATAAGGGCGAGCACCGTCATCGACGAGCCGTGAGGACCAGGGCAGGCCCCCATCCGCGGAGAAGATCGTCTGGGAACGGCCCAGTTCCGGGTCGTAGACAACGATTGCATCCCTGGAGGTGTCCATATTACTGCCATGATAAAACTGATGGCCACCTAATAGGCTTAGCACGAATCTTTTATTATCCGGCAAGAGACTCGGCCAGATGTGCAGGAAGTTCCCCCGGGGTCGGACCGGCTGTTTGATTTCCACCCGCGTGTGTCGCCTTCGGATCCCAGGCCCCGAGCTGACGGTCTCGATAGGCTCCTCGAAGACGAGCCGCCTCTCGGTCGGCGACACGACGTCCCAGACGCGGACCGTCTTTCCCGCATCCTCCTGCTCGAAGAGGTGCCGACGAGCACCGGATTTCACGTCCCAGACGGCCGCCGCTGCGCCTTCCGCATCCTTCGTGACCACCATCCGGCCGTCCCCCGACGGCCAGCAGTAATCCAGTTGACCCTGATTCGTTTTGATCGTGGTCCGGCACGGCGGGGCCTCGACCGGCTGGCCGTAGCTGTTCCCGGTCATTCCGGTGATCAGGATCAGCGAGACGGCGAAGGGCGTGACCTGAACGCGCGGGCTCCGGCTGGTCATGGAGATGGCTCCTTGGTGCCTGGCCCCGGGGAGTTGGTCCGGGCGGGAGTCGGCGGGGGAGCGCGGCGGGCCGCAGGATGCGAGCCACGGGGAACGAGTCGGGACGGCTGCAACAAGGATTCAAAATATTGCTCTCCGGGGGGCAAGTCAAGGGCGTGGATCGATGTCGGCGGTCCGTTCGCGAACCCCTGGACTTCGGGCCAACGGCGTTGTATCAACGAAAGGTCGTCCATCAACTCCAGCACAACCGGGACGGGCTTCGTCTTGATCGACCTTCACCATCGCCCCGATCCCCCGAGCAACCCCGGCGCCGGCATCGGCGTGGTGGGGGCGGGTTTCATCGTCCGCGATTGCCATCTCGTCGCATATGCTGAGGCCGGGTATCGCGTCGTTGGGATCACCTCGCGAACCCTCGCAACGGCCGAGGAAGTCGCCGCGCTCCGGGGCGTCCCGCGAGTCCATACGTCGCTCGAAGCGATGCTCGACGACCCGGCGGTCGAGGTGGTCGACGTCGCCGTCCCGCCGGCCGAGCAACCCGCGGTGATCCGCCGGATTCTGGCGCACCCGCGTCGAGTCGCCGGCATCCTGGCCCAGAAGCCGATGGCGCTGAGCTACGCCGAGGCCGCCGCACTGGTCGAGGAGTGCGCCCGCGCCGGCGTCCTGCTTCAAGTCAACCAGAACATGCGGTATGATCCCTCAGTAAGGGCCCTCAGGACGCTCATCGACGCCAGACGGCTGGGCGAGCCGGTCCTCGCGACGATCGAGATGCGGGCCGTCCCGCACTGGATGCCCTGGGCGCGCGGGGGGCGTTCGCTTTCGACGTTCATCATGAGCATCCACCACCTCGACACCTTCCGATACTGGCTCGGCGACCCGGACCGGGTTCTCGCCAGCCTGCGCCCCGACCCGCGAACCCAATTCCCGCACGACGACGGGATCAACCTCTACATTCTCGAATACGAAGGCGGCGCCCGGGCCAGTTCCTGGGACGACGTCTGGGCCGGGCCGGCACTCGAAGGGGCGGGCTCCGAGATCTTCGTCAGGTGGAGGTTCGAAGGCACCGACGGACTGGCCGTTGGGACGATCGGATGGCCCGGCTGGCCGAAGCGGGTTCCCAGCACGATCGACTACACCACGACCGCCGACGCCGGCACCTGGCATCGTCCTCGGTGGACCGATTCGTGGTTTCCCGATGCCTTCGCCGGAACGATGGGTGGCCTGCTTCACGCGATCGAATCGGGTGGCGTCCCAGACATCGACGGCCGGGACAACCTCGGCACGATCGCGCTGGCCGAGGCGGTTCTGGCCTCCGGACGCGAGCATCGGGTTGTCTCACCGGAGGAGTTCCGGGATATCGGCGGGGGTCCGTCTTGAACCTTTTCGGCGGCAATGACCTCATGGTCTTCTCCCAGGGTGACGTCCCTGTCTCTCACGGCTGGCTCGCGACGATCGCGGTCGTGCTCTCCATCGTCGCGGCGTTCGCGGCGGCGATGTCGCTCCGGGCGATCCGGTGGAGAGGGCTCCGTCGTCAACGAATGGCCCAGATCCGGTCGCAGGTTGCCGAGCGAAGGCGCGCCGAGCGATCCCTCCGACAGACCGAGGTCTTCTATCACACGCTCGTCGAGACCCTCCCCCAGATGATCCTCTGCAAGGATCTGGAGGGGCGGTTCACCTTCGCCAACGGCCGCTTCTGCGCTGAGCTGGGAACGACCCTCGACCAGGTCCGCGGTAAGTCCGATTTCGACTTCTTCCCCCGCGAACTCGCCGAAAAATACCGTGCCGACGATCGCAGAGTGCTGGAGAGCGGCCGGGTGATCGACGTCGTCGAACGGCACGTCACGCCGAAGGGCGAAACGCTCTACGTCCAGACCATGAAAACACCAATCCTTGGCTCTGACGGCGAGCCGATCGGCATCCAGGGAATCTTCTGGGACGTCACCGAGCGAATGCGAGCCGAGGAGAGGCTCAAGGAGCAGAACATCACGCTTCAGGAGCTCGCCCGGTCCGAGCACCAGGCGCACGAGGCCCTCAAGTCGGCCCAGAGCCGGATGGTCCAGTCGGAAAAGCTCGCGAGTCTCGGCCAGCTTGTTGCAGGCGTGGCACACGAGATCAACAATCCGCTGGCGTTTGTCGCCAACAACGTCGCCGTGCTGGAACGTGACCTCGCGGACCTCATCCAACTGATCGGCCTTTATCGGCGAGAGATCGAAGTAAGCGCTTCACACATCCCGGAGGACCCTGACTGCGAGGCACTCACCAACCAGATCAAGGAACTGGGTGAGCAGCTTGATCTCGATTATTGCCTTCAGAACCTGCCAAGGATCATCGACCGAACCCGTGAGGGCCTTCGGCGAATCGAGCGCATCGTCAAGGATCTGCGTCTCTTCGCGAGGGTGGACGAGGGAGAATGGAACGAGGTCGACCTCAACCCGGGGATCGAGTCATCGATCAACATGGTTCAGGGATACGCACGCAAGCACAACGTGAAACTCGTCACGGATTACGGCAAACTGCCGACGATCCGGTGCCGGGCCGCTCGGTTACACCAGGTTATCGTCAACCTGCTGATGAACGCGATCGACGCCTGCCCGGCCGAGGGGGGAACGGTCACACTTCGGACCTCGCCCGAGACCGATCAAGAGGGCATCCGAATCGAGGTCTCGGACACTGGAAGCGGGATCGACGCGACGATTCGCGAGCGTATTTTCGACCCGTTCTTCACCACCAAGCCGATCGGCCAGGGAACCGGGCTGGGGCTGTCGATCAGCTACGGGATCGTCCAGGAGCACCACGGGACAATTGAGGTCCAATCCACGCCCGGCGCGGGGTCGAGCTTCATCGTCCGAATCCCACAGACGTCGCGGCATGACGAACACCATCGGGCCGTTTCGGCGGGCCAGGCGGCCGGCTAAGCGACAGAGAGGCAAGTATCATGAAACTTGGACTCATCAATTCGGCCTGGGTCCAGGCCGGGCGTGGGACGGCATTCGGCATTCAGAAAACCCAGGAGATCGGCTTCGATTCTATCGATATATTCACAGATCCACTTGACATGGACGCAAGGGAGAAGCGTCTCATCCGCGACGAATGCGAGGCCGCCGGGCTCCCGATCATCAGTCTGGCCTGCGTGGCGGTCGGGCTGATCGACTTTAATCCGAGCGTCCGTCGGTTCCACGCCGATCGGGTTCGTGCCTACCTCGAAATGGCTTATTTCTTAGGAGCACGGAACGTCCTGCTCGTTCTGGGTGAGTACATCTGGCAGCAGGAGGTCATCCCGCCAGCCGTGCAATGGAGATACGGGATCGAGGAAGTTCGCAAGCTCGGCGAATACGCCGCGGGGCTGGGCCTTCAAATCGCGCTCGAACTGGAGCCCTTCACGCTCTCGCTGCTCAGGGACGTCGCAAGCATGGCCCGGTTCCTCGACGAGGTCGGTCATCCCGCTGTGATGGCAAATCTCGACATCTCGCACCTGGCACTGGCCCACGAGCCGGCCTCGGCAATCGCCAGGCTGAAGGGGCAAGTTGCTCACGTGCACATCTCTGACTGTGATGGCAAGGTCCACGGCGACCTGCCCCCGGGGCGCGGGGTGGTCGAATTCTCGCCCTATCTCGAAGCGATCCGAGAACTGGAAATTCCCGATGCCACGATCTCGATCGAGCTAGAATACTCGCCCGATCCCGACAGGATCGTCGAGTGGGTCGAGGAAGCTTACCGTTCGACCTCGGCCCTGATGCGGTCGGCAGGGCTCCGGACGTGAGCCGGGGCTGGGTCTGGGGATGGATTGGTCGAGTGTTGCTCGCTGGGTCGCTGACCGCGGTCGTCTTCTGGCCAGCCATCGCAACCGTAATGGAAGCCACCGGCGTCAACGCGGCGCTCGTGCGATGGCGAGGCATCGAGTCGGAGGAGCCTTCCTCCGACGTCTCCTCAGCACTCGATCCGGCGGGGACATCCTCGGTAATCGCCGACGACCGCGGCCTCTCTCGACCGGCTCGACTGGCGATTGAGACGACCCGCCTGGTGCTTGCGACCGAGGCCATGGTGATGCCGGCGGGCGTTTTGCTGGCAATGCTCCTCTTTCGGACCGACATCTGGGGGCGCCGTGCGCTGCTCGCGGTCCTGGCGCTCTCGGCATTCGTGCCGATGCCACTGCACGCGGCGGCCTGGCTCGGAGCACTGGGAAACGCCGGACGGATGCAGGCATTGGGGCTCAACCCGATTTTGGTCGGTCCCTTTGGCGCAGCGGTCGTTCACGCGATCGCGGCGTTGCCGTGGGTTGTCCTCGTCGCGGGGGTTGGGATATCGGCCGTCGAGCCGGAGCTGGAGGAATTGGCCCTGCTGGAATTTGGGCCGATCCGTGTGACCGCCCGGGTTACGCTCCGCCGAGCCATCGGAGCGCTCGCGGCGGCGGCGGTGGCCGTCGCGGTGCTCACGGCCGGTGACATGACCGTGACCGACCTCTTGCAGGTGCGAACCTACGCCGAGGAAGCGTATGTCCAGTTCATCCTCGGTCGAGGGCTGGCCGATGCTGCGGTGGTCGCGTTGCCGCCCTTGATCGTGCTGGGGGTTGGGATCATCCTGGCGAGCCGGGCCTTCGGCCGGCTCGAGGCGTCGCGGCTGGCGTCGACGGCCGAGACCCGAATTTGGGGACTTGGCCGATGGCGGGTGCCGGTGGGCCTCACGTTCCTTCTTCTGGTGGGCAACGCAATGGCGTTTCCGCTCTATGCCCTGATGTGGCGGGCGGGACGTGTCGGCGGCCGAGCGATGATCGGCCGGCCGCCGGAGTGGTCGCTCTCGGGACTGATCGGGACCTTGCACCTCGCGGCGGGCGAGATCCGCGATCCGCTCGCTTCGAGCCTGCTCTGGGGCTCGATCGCGGCGACTCTCGCGACCGCGATGGCTTTCGGACTGGCCTGGACCGGTAGGACCTCGCGCCCCTGGCGATGGGCCATGCTCGCGGCCATGTCGATCGCCCTGGCGACGCCTGGCCCTGTCGCCGGACGAGCGCTGATGCTCGCCTACATCGGATTCCCGAACCTATATGACTCGTCGTGGATGCTGGTGCTCGCACAGGCGATGCGGGCGATTCCCTACGCGATCCTGATCGTCTGGCCGTTCGTCCGGATGTTCCCGCAGGACCATCTCGACGCCGCCGCTCTCGACGGTTATGGTCCGGCGGGCCAGCTAACCCGAGTGGTGCTACCCTCCTCGGGAAAAGCTCTGGTCGCCTCGTGGATGGTCTCCATAGCGCTGGCGATCGGCGAATTGCCGGCCACGCGGCAGGTCTATCCTCCGGGGATCGAGCCAATGTCCGTCTTTCTCTGGGGACTTCTTCACACAGGTGTCGAGAGCCACCTGGCAGGGGTAGCCTTGCTGATGCTGGCCGCGATCATCACGATGGGCCTGGCCGCGGCACTCGCGATCCGATGGGCGAGAGCCGCCGATCTCAGATAACCGCAAGGGGAAAAATCCGGTCGACGCGAAGAGAGCAACCCGACTTTTCCAGCGATTGGTCGGCTGGATCGAGCGCGGCTTCCAACCCGACAGGTCGCAACTTTTGAGGTGCGGTTCATCTTGCCTACTATCTCGACGACCGGGGCTTCGCCGGACTAGCGCCAAGATTGCCGAGCAATCCCTTGCCCAGCGAGCCCAGCGGAGAATTGAGAAGCTTCTGAAACATTTCCAACTGCCCACCAGGGTCAATGGGTGGATCGTCGTTGGTGGCGGGTCGGGCTGGTTCCCTGGTGGGGAAGTGGTCGGGATAGGTAAGCGCGTAGTTCTTGCCATCGCCCCGGAGGATCACACCGGTCGGTTTCACAAAAAGCAGGACGAGCCTGGCGTCTGGAGCCCGGTCCTCGTCAATCTTCAGTTTCTGGCCCTTGCTGTAGATCCTCCCATCGATAATCGCGATTTGTTCCTTGCCCTGAACGAATGTCGCCTCGAGGTTGAGAGCCGAAACGACGGCTTCGAGCGGGTCGACAGGTGGCTCGGCTGCGGCGACCTCATACGGCTCAGGTTCAGGCGGGGGTGGGACAACGATCTGGAAGGGATCGCGCAGTTCTCCCTCCATTCGAACCAGTTCCTCGCCTATTTCGGCCACATCGTTGATCAATACGTCGAGCCCCCGGGCGATCTCCGCCTTCTGTTCTTCGGCCATGGGCGTGGACGATTCCAGCGTGTAACCGGAGTAAACGACGTAAGCCAGGAGTATCGCCGTCGGCGCGATCCTCGCCATTCGTAAGGGATTCATCGGATCGTCCCCGACTTCGCGACGGGGCCTGCTGGGGCTGACTTCGATGCGGGTTTCGGAGCCGATCTCGTCTCGGGCCCTGAGAGTGGGCGGTCGGCGGGCTTCGATCCAGATTTGCGAATAGACTTGACGGGGGGTTTCACGTCGGCCTTCGCGGAAGCGGTGGTTGATCTTTCAGCGAGAGCCACGAGTGTAAGATCCGCGTTAAGTTGGCCTGGTTCGCGGCTGTTCGGCTTCATCTGGATCGTGTCGACCCGGAGGAGGCGGGGGTTCGACTCGATCCAGCCGAGAAGGTCGTCGATATCCTTGTAGGTGCCGTTGAGCTTCAGATTGAGGCTTATCGCCTGGAAGGGGCCGAGATCCTTGGCCTTTCCAGGGATGAGGTCGACCAGCCGGACGGGCGACGATCGAATGCGTGTCATGAGGAACTGGATCAGTTCGTTGACACCATCAGCCGATCCGACAGCGTCCTGGTGGGGAGTCTGTGCCTTCTTGAGCTGCTCGACTTCCTGGGCCGTGGCAATCCGTCGTCGCTCGAGGCCGATCCGCGCGGTGGTCGCGACGACGTCGTCGTTTAGCGGCCCGAAGAAGCCGACTTGCCACGCGAAAATCATCCCGAGGCAAAGCGCCACGCGAAGCTTGATCGGATGGCTAAGTTGATGGAGGACCAGCCGGCCAATCCCAGGTTTGGAGGACTTCCCGCTCATGGTCGATTCCCTCTGGTCGCTAACGAGCCTTCGGAGCTACGGACGCTGACTTTCCAGGATTCGGCAGGCAAACAACACTGTAGGAGGCCGAGGGCTCCATCCCCTGCCGTGCCGGGTTGGCGCGGAGACCCGTGACCTCGATCAGAGGGAAATGCCGCTTGAGCGATGGCTCGCCTCGGAGCGAATTGAGAAAGATGTCGATTTTCTTGGGTAACGAGCCGTCCTCGTCCAGTGGGGTTTCGAAGCTGACGACCAGTTGCTTCCGGGCCTTCTGTGCGGATCGCCCGGTTGCCTCGACCTCGGCCTCACCCGAAAGCGACCGTATCACTGTGTCCTCAGGCGCCGCGGCGGCAATGGTCCGGAGTGGAACCGACCAGCCCACTCGAGAGGAGCGAAACGAGGAGATCGCCCGAATCCTCTCCTCCAGCCGTTTTTTCTCCTCGTCAAGCCGGCCCTGATTCATCTGGCGGGCCCAGGGGAAGGCCGACATGCCGGCTTCAACCGCCCGTAGCCGGGCTCCAACATCCCCGGCGGCCCCCAGCATCCAGAGGGAGACAGCGGCCATCATGGCACCCTGGAGGATGAGTTCAGTAAAGGGGAAGATGTCGCGGATATCGGGGGGGCTTTTCAGGTCGCGGCCCAGATTCATACGAGGCGAGTCGGAGAGAGGGTCGGCCAGCGTCAGCCCCAGGGTGATCCCCTCGGGATCGTAGCTGGGCGCGTCGGCTCGGATCCACTCGGCCCCGGTCCGTCGCCGGAACTCCTCACCGTCCTGAGCCAGGACAAGATCGGGCCTCCCATGGACCACGATGGTGTCAATGGAAGCAGAGATCCGACTGTTGCGGGCCAGCATCCAGAGGGTCGTGTACGAGGCGAGAACGGCGGCGGTCTCCTGCCCTGGCTCGAGGACGAACTCATGCCAGAACAGGGGCTGAGCTCCGAGGCCAAGAACCCCAACAGCATGCAATGGTCCCAGGAAAAACCGGGCGCAAAGTACCGAACTCCTGGGCGCCCGGGACTTCGCCATGCCAGCTCGGTAAAGCGACGCAGCGGCCGGTTCGACCAGACCAACCCTGGCCCCGAGGTCTTTCAGCATGCTCACCAGGCTGGAAACACGCCCGGCGGGTGTGGCCCCAACGCAGGCAATTTGCTGCTTGTTCAACTCCAAACGGAGAAGATCGATCACTCGATCCTCAGCGCGGATGTTGGTGGCCTGGACAGCCTCCAGGAAGAAGCTCTGCGCGGAACCCGTTCGGTTCGACTGAGTGACCGGGACCGTGGCCTGAAAGACCTGGGAGGTTGGGATCGCCAGTTGGACCCACGGTCCGCGTTTGCCTCGCTTCGATCGGCTACGATCGAGCCAGGGCTCAAGCAGCCGAGCCAGCACGGCCTGCGGTGACTGATCGCCGCAATCCTGGGCGGCGAAAAAGGGACGTCCTCCGACCGGGTTCACGGGCCGAACGTACACCGCGACCCGATTCTCCTCGACGAAGACACCGATCCACGACCGCCCCATTCGCCTGCCCTTCGCCTTCGGTCTGGTTCCTTCCACCGATCTCTCCCCGCCAACGAATGCAGGGCGACCGAAACTCGGCCGCCCCTCGCATTCGGGTCATGTAGTTCGAGCCGCCAGTCAACAATAACCCTGAAGATTTGCGGCCCGGGTCGCGAGGCGAGTCGCGCCCGGGTCGCTCGAAACATGCGTCGATCAGCTACCGCTGCCGCTACCGCTCCCGCTACCGCTACCGCTCCCGCTGCTGCTGACCGTCACCGGGCAGATCTGCGGATAGGTCATGATGGTTGAGTTCGTGGTGTCGAAGCCGAGCTGGGTCCAGACGACGGTGTAGGCATAGCTCGAATTCGCATTACGGGTCAGGGTGAGCGTCCAGGCCGGGTTGCCAGCGCTGTCCGGAGTCACTGTGACCGTTCCAACAGAGAAGTATTCGGGGTTGGGCAGATTAACGTCGAGCGAACCGATGGCACTGGCGTAGACGCCATTCTGAGCGATGTAGCGCTCCTGAGATGACTGAATCGCCGAAAGGTAGTTGAAGGCTTCCGACGCCTTCGACTTCTCGACCGACTGGAGGAACCGCGGGACGCCGAAGGCGGCCAGCACGCCGATGATGACGATCACGACGGCCAGTTCAACGAGCGTGAACCCCTTGCGGGTCCGGAGACGGGACATGACGCGCTGCATTGTGTTGGGTTCTCTCTTGTTGCGATAGGTGGTCAGAACGCGTACAGAGACGTTGACTCTCCGGTGTGACATCCCCGGGGCGACCAGACTTACGCAATGACAGGCAGATCAAGTTTCCGGGGCAATGTCGGCCGGCGGTCACGTCCCGCCGGTGACACTCAAAGCTAGGTCGCATTCAGCGAGCGTCAAACCAGATTTGCCTCGACGAATTCCCGCCGATACCACGAAGTCCGATTTCTCCCGTCACCACGCCAGAGTGACTTAAGCTTGCGATGAGAAGATCTGTTGGCAAGTGGCTGTCACGGCGTGGCCGTCAGGCCGGGATCAACCGGAAATGTGGGATTCAGGAAACGAAGGGGGCTCCCTTGGCGTTTGAAGAATGGGTCGTAGCCCACGCGAGAATCTCAAAGAAGCCGCACCGAGGCGCATCGATCGAGGATACACTCGCCTTCTTCCATCAACTCGCGACCCTGGTGAACTCAGGAACGCCGCTCCTCCAGGCCATGAAGATCGCGACGACACAGTGCGAGAGCGTGAAACTGCGTGGCGTCCTCGAGCAAATTACCGCCAGGGTGGCCGCTGGGAGCACATTCCACGCGGCCGCATCAGGATTTCCCGAAGTTTTTGAATTTCAGTGGCTTGAGGCGATCCGGACGGGTGAGGTCACGGGAAAGATGGCCCTGGTTCTCGTCGAGCTGAACAAGCAGATCCGCGACGCTCGCGAGACGAAGCGGAAGGTCAAGGGCGCCCTGATGTACCCGCTGATCCTGATTGTCGTCGCCGTGACCGCCGTGACCGTGATGCTCTGGATGGTGGTTCCGGTCTTCGCGAAAATGTTCAAGGATATGGACGCGGAGTTGCCCGGAATCACACAGGCCGTGGTGGACGCCTCCGAAGGTATATCGAAGTACGGCCCATACGTCCTCGGCCTCCTGATTGTGTTCATCGTCGGGTTCAAGAAGTACATCAAAACCGATACGGGAAAGCGTTACGTCGGTGGCATGCTGATGGTACTTCCGAGCGTGGGGCAGCTCGTCATCGAGATGGCGATGTACCGGTTCGCCTCGAACCTGGCTCTGTTGCTCAAGAGCGGAGTCCCGATGCTGGAAACGATGCATACTCTCACCGGGATTTTCCAGAGCAATCCCATCTACCGGGACGCACTGGAGCACGTCGCCGGGCGGGTCGCATCCGGGAAGCCGCTCTACGCGGCACTCCAGGAGACAGGTCTCTTCCTGCCCATGCTCACCAGCATGGTGCAGGTCGGAGAGGAATCCGGCCAACTCGCCGTGGTCATGGAGCAGATTTCCCCCTTCTTCAAGGAGAAAATGGAGGGCATGGTCCTGAAGGTCACGAAGATGGTCGAGCCCATCATCATCATGGGAATGGGCTCGTCGATTGCGGGACTTATGTTGGCCATTTACATGCCGATGTTCGAAATGGCGGGGAACGTCAAATGAACCAGGAGACAAAGCGGCATCGTTGGGGTCAGTCGAGCGACACCCGCGCTGGGTACTCGCTGATCGAGACGCTGGTCACGCTGGTGATCATGTCGGTACTGGCGGCGATGGGCGTGCCGAGATTTCAGCAGTCACTTGAACAAGCCAAGGCCAACGTCGCGGCCGGAAACCTGCGCTCCGTCTGGGCCGCGGAGCGACTCTACTGGCTCGAGAATCGATCGTATGCTCCGGACCTCGCCACGCTCCAGGCGGCCAATCTGATTGATTCGTCGCTGGCGACGGTGACCGCGCCCTATAGTTATCAGGTGACCGTCTCGACCGACGGCTCCAGCTTCACGGCGACGGCCACGCGGTCGGGGTCCGCATACTGGAACGGCAGTTTCATCATTGCGATCGACGGGAGCTTTTCGGGCTCCGTCCAGTCTTCCGGAGGCGCCACGACGATCGTGCCGAACTTCCAATGATCGCGGATCGAGGGGACACTCGCCGGCGACGTGGGCAGTCGCTTCTTGAGGTCCAGGTGGCTTTCGCGCTGCTCGGGATCGGACTGGCTGGGCTCTGTCAACTCGTCGTCGTCCAACTCCGGCAGGTTCGCGTGATGGAGAATCGCTTGCAGGGCCAAGTCGTTCAGTACAGCGCAAGTAAAGGGACGAACACGACCATGCTGCCCGGACAGACCTATTACCTCACCCCCTGGCAGAACATCTGGGCGCGCAAACTCTCGGGGGCCGCGCAGATCGTCGGCGGCTCGTCGGCGATCCCTTGCGACCCTGGCCCCGGGACGCCCAACTGGAGCAGCCAGGTTGACGTGATTAGTGTCGACGCACCGGTCGGCGGCCAGACTGTCTCGGTCTTCGTGGATGTCCTGACCGCTTCCTGAGCCGGCGAGGGGGGTTGGTTCGATGAGGCCGTCCGCCCGTGCCCTTGCCCAGTCCCGACGGGCCAGCTTCTCAATGACCGAGATGACCGTCGCCTCGGCCCTCGCGGCACTGGTGATGATTCTCGTCGCCACCACATGGACGACCTTCGGCAAACCGGCCCTGGAGGTCGAGGCCCGCGCCCGGATCGAGCAGGAGGGTATCCTCGCTGTTCAGTCCCTCGCCTGCGACCTCGGCGGTTTCCTGGCCGATCTACCAGGTCGATCGGGCAATCTCACCGCGGCTTCGTCCAATATCTATCAGTTCACCGGGTGGGATGTCAGCCATCCGGGTGTCTTGCTTTTGAACTATGTCGGGCCCTCCACCAGCCCAGTGCTCACGGTCAGTTACCAGCTCCAGGGGAGTGTCCTGGAGCGGACCGACTACTCAACGGGTGTCATCACCCCGGCGGCACGCTACGTTTCAGCGTTCACTGTCAGCACCATTCCGGGAAACCCGTCCCAGATTCAAATATCAATCACTATCGCATATTCTTATTTTGGTTCTACATTTACATTCATTGGCGTTTCACCTTCATGATCCGAGAGCGGGCAGGTAGACGGCGCGGCTATGCTCTCACCGTCGTCCTGATCACCCTGGTCTTACTGTTCGCTGTCTGGAGCTTCACGGCTCGGACGACTTCCAGCCTGCTGCGCATCGAGACACGAAGGGTTTTGCAGCAAACGCGAGACCAGGGACCGATCAATGCGATGGCCCAGGCGCTTCAACTCCTGCAGCTCGGCGCACCGCCCGACAATACAATAACATACACCTATCAGGCTTCTGTCACCTCGCAAAGTTCAGCCGGATCTTGCACAACGATCACATACGTCGTCGTCTTCACGCCGAGGACCGACCTGGGGCCCTATCGATGGCAAGTCGCTGTCTCTCCGGGGACGACCAGCAAGGCGTTGCCAACCCCTGGCGCCAATCCACAATGGCCGTGAGTCCCCTTTAGAAGTGTGACCATGGTGCCTCTGTGACAACCGGCCTGGCGGAAAGGATCAAGAAAACCGATTGGCCCGGCCGAAATGGACTGAGAGAGGTCGGTTCGACCGGCGATCGCGTCGCGGAGACGGCGCTCTGGGAGTGCCCGTAAGGAGGCGAGAAAAGCGATGGCACGGATCGCTCGGGGGATGCTGGCCGTATTCGGACTGTTAACAATCTGCGGGTGCGCCGGTCCGGGGTGGTATCGTGCCGCGGGGAGCATCCCGGGGGTCGCCTGGAGCGATTACGCCTTCACCTTCTTCTGCGACACAGTCACCCAACTCTACCCCGCCGAACCGGGACAGATCGAGTCGTCGATGCTCGAGGCGATGGCCGACCTCGGCTTCTACGACCTGGCCGATCCGGTTCGGATGGGTCGCGCCTCCACGATTGTCGCTCGGACTCCCGACGGCCGAAAAGTCCGTATCTCCATCGCCCCACGCAACGCGATGACTCTCGTTTCGGTCACAATTAGCCATGGTCTGGGCGATTACCAACTCTCCCGTGACCTGCTCCGCCGCGTCGCACTCAATTTCGGGACGGCCATGCGGGCATACACTCCGGTCGAAACGACGCTGCCGCGCAAGATCATTGCTCCAAACCCAATCCCACCTCGCGTCCCCCCGGAACCGCCAATTCCCCTCAAGGGCGAGGGTCTTCGCCCCGATATCAAGCAGCAAGCTGCCCCCGAAGAAATCACCGTCCCCGGCTCCGTGGTACCACCCATCATGAACGTCCCCAATGTCAACGGATTTGTACCGACTCGAGCCTTCCCCAATCCTCCGGACATGCCCTACGCTCCCTGGCCCTACTCGCCTTATAATGCAGTAACAGAGTAGCCAAGGGTCGTATCGTCACGATATCCCGAACGAGAGCCCGGTCATGACCGAGATCCGCCGAGGACGACGCCGTTCCCATCGATTCCGCCCTTCGCTGAGCCTCTCCGGCGAGGTTGCGGCGCTCGAGACCCGGCGACTTCTGAGCCACGCTTCGCCACCGGCCTTCCATCATGCCCATCCGGCCCTTTCCGCGAACGGCCGTGTCGGACCCGCGGTCGAAATCCGCAGAGAGTACGCCGCCTTCTATGCCGCCTTTCAGGGGGTCGAGGCCTCCTACGTCCGTGCGCTCAGCGAGCAATCCTCGGGAACCATCAGCGTCAACACCTCGCTCACCTCATCCTACCTCGCCGGTTCGGCCACCATGCAGGTCGCCGATGCCGGCGTCTTCGGACCCGAAGGCGTTTTCACCTCACCCGTAGTCGCAACGGCACTCGTGGGAAGCGTCCCTGTCGGTACGTTCACAATCACGGGGAGTTCCGGCAACCAGATCGCGCTCAACACGGCTCAGTCCAGTGCCGTCTCCCTCGCCAGTGGCACCACCCTCGCCGCGCAGGTCTCCTCCAGCGCCTCCACGAGCGCTCAACTGATTTTCCCAAGCTACATCGTGACCAGCTCGCAATCCCTCGCGATCAATCTTGTGAAGTATTTCAACAGTCTCCCGATCAAGCTCCCAAGGATGTACGCCTCACCCCACTACCCACAACGTGCGGGGGCGCTTCAACAGTACGTTTACCAGGTCGTCGCCAGCGGAACAGCCGCCAGCCTCGAACAAACACTCAACTCGATTCCCCTTCCGCTCACACCTGGTGGCGACCTCCGGATCTACGACGCTGCCGTTCAGGCCGCCATCTATTCGTCTCGCCAGCGGATGCTCAACGGTGTTCAGCAGATTTTCGCCAATAAGTATCCAGTCATCCCCATTGGATACGGAGGAGTCAGCGGGGGCACCACGGGCACCACCGGCGCTGCTGGCAGCACAGGGACCACGGGATCCTCGACGGGATCGACGGCCTCCACAGGTGGCGGCTCCACGGGTACAAACCTCTCCAGCACCTTTGTTCCCTGATTCCTGGACGATGATCGTTTCTGCGACACCATCCCTCCTCAAACCAGATTGTCCCATGAATTGAGACCTGAGCAAGTATCTTTACTTTTCGTTCCGATCCCGTGAATTCAAGGGCCACAACCTTCCGTGTCGCTTTGACTTCCAGGATCATGCCTCGATAATTCTGGGACCGTCTTGACGGCTTCACGTCCTGAATCTCTGAACGAGCCTCCATCGACTTTCTGCCGCTGGACCAGGCCAACGGACCCTGCCAGACCAGGGGAGACCGATGTTGATCCGAACGTATCAGCCCGGAGACGAGCAGGCTCAGGCCTGCATTTATAACACCGCCGCCGCAGGCCTACCGGCGTTCAAGGCCGCTAATCCGGAGGAGATCATCCGGCGTCATCGCGGCGACGCTGCCGAGTCAGGAGGCCGATTCTTCGCGGTTTACGGAGAAGAGGTGGTTGGCTACGCGACCTTCTGCCCGAGTGGACGAGTAAGCTATCCCTGGTGCCTTCCCGGCGCTGAGTCAGTTCGGGAGCCGCTCCACAACGCCGTGCTCGCCGAGATGACTCGCCGCGGCCTACCCGAAGCCTGGTCCACTTACCGATCCGACTGGTCGGTCGTGCTTGAGTTCTTCAGGACGCACGGCTTCCACGAAAAACGCCAGATGATCAATTATCTGGCGGAGGTCGCCTGGATGCCCGACCGACCCGATCTGCCCGACAACCGGGTGATCGTGCCGCTCGATCCCGCCGCGATGGGTGAACTCATTTCGATGGCGCCAGGGATCTTCTCTTCTGTCGAGCCAGGATCCCTTGAGGCGTTTTTCTGGGAGAATCCGCACTACGCTTTCCGAGAGAGCCTCTTCGCGCTGAAGGAGGCCGGATCCGGCCGTCTGCTCGGCGTGAGCCTGCTGGTACTGGACGACCGGTTCGCCGATCCCTCACGGATTGACGCGGCCATGCCTTGCTTCCGTCTTGGTGCCTTCGGCTACGAGCGAGAACGACACAAGCGGGTCAACGGTCTCTTTTCCTGTGTCTTCAGCGACCCGGCTGAGTCGGACCTGCTCCTCGCCGCTCCTAACTGGTCGCGCGCTCGGGCTTCCGGTCTTACACATGTTGCCGCGCAGGCCCCATCGGACGCATCGGCTCTCTGCGCGTTCTACGACCGTTGCTTCCATCGACAGGGCGCCTTCCCAATCCTTTCCCGACGCCTGGGTTGATCGTCCAGGGCACGTTCGATGGAATTCCCCGTTCGAGTATCGCTGAGGCCACACACGGAGTACTTACGTCTTGAATGCTCGATCCTGAATCGAGCCGGGAAATCCCTATTATTCCCGTGGTTATGGCCCGCCGCCATTGGCCTGGTCTCCCCGGTACGGCAATTGCCCGCGTGAAGGACAAGGAGATCGGCTCCAGACTGGGGTGCCGGGCATTCTTCGTCGTTACCTTGCTGCCGACTCACTCACCAGGAGACTCATCATGGCGGGCGTGACTTCCTCCTTGGCCCCCGAGGTCGAGCGATGGACCCGTGACGGAGAGTACTTCGAGTACAGCAAGGCCGCGAACCCGATCGGGGCGGGACTCATAAGCAGGGTTCCCCTGGCGGACTTCCCGGCCTCGCTCCACGAGGAGGGCCCGACACGGATCATCCCGTTTGACCTTAGCGAGCAGCTCGGGTGCCCCGGCCCAGCGACAAGCCCCGCGCTCTGCGCGAACTTCCTGCACATCCAGCCTGGCGAGGAGTTGGAGACGAGCCCGAACGCGACATCCGAGTTGTACTACGTCCTGCGAGGCGAGGGGCAATCGGAAATCGGCGGCGAGTCGCTTCCATGGAAGAAGGGCGATATCTTCACGCTCCCCGCTCGATCGGCGACAATCCACAGGGCCAAAACGGATTCTGCCTTCTACTGGATACACGACGAGCCTCTCCTGCGATACCTGGGCGTCGAGGCAACAAGGTCGATGTTCCGACCGACTCTCTACCCCCGCGAGCGGGCCGACGCGGAATTGGCGATCGTCGAGAAGGATCCCAGGGCCGCCAGCCGGAGCCGGGTGAGCGTCCTGCTCGCCAACAAGGAATTTCCCCAGACGAGGACCGTCACCCATGTCATCTGGTCGATGTTCGGCGTCCTACCGAAGGAAAGCATCCAGTTGCCTCACCATCACGAATCGGTCGCGCTCGACCTCATCATCGACTGCGAACCCGGCTGCTATACCTTAATCGGTCACGATCTCGACGGAGAGGGCCATATCATCAATCCCAAGCGGTCCGACTGGAAGCCCGGATCGGCTTTCGTTACTCCACCGGGTCTATGGCATTCGCACCATAACGAATCCGGGTCGCCGGCGCACCTCTTACCCATTCAAGACGCCGGACTGCACACCTATCTTCGCACGCTTGACATCCACTTCTACCACAAGGACCATACGAGCTACGTTTCGCAGAAGCAGTGACAGGACGACCATCCGCGTCTATCGATTGGCCCGCTGGGGGTCGAGACCGAGTTACGTAAATCCGCCTTAGCGTCTGCCTGCCTGAAATGGAAACGCGGATTCGCCATGCTGGCCGTTCTCATCCTGGGGGATCGATCGCCATGGGGAGGCGCCCGTCACGATCGACAGGAAACGAGACGCACGGCGAGGAGATCCCATGCGACGGGAGACTTGATCGATGTTTCGACCGATTCCACAGCGTTGGCCAACGCGGTCGTGTGCGCTGGCTTCCTCTCCATGAAAAACCAGGCTAGGCATTCGCTCGCCGATCGATTCTACTCATGGTAGATAGGCTAAGGCTCTTCGAGGGCCGCTCGCCAGACCCGATGGCCGGGACCCCCCGCCTTTCGTTCACCGATCACAAAACACAATGCCTCCACAGTATATCTTCACAATCGAGAGTCTCTCGAAGGCGTACGGCAAGAAGGACGTTTTGAAGAACATCTGGCTCTCGTTTTACCCGGGAGCCAAGATTGGGGTGATCGGCGGAAACGGCTCGGGGAAGAGCACGCTTCTGCGGATCATGGCCGGGCTCGATCGGGATTTCCTCGGCACGGCACGGCCGGCGGCTGGGATCTCGATCGGGTACGTTCCCCAAGAGCCACAGCTCGATCCCTCGTTGGACGTTCGGGGCAACGTGGAGAAGGCAGTTGCTACGCTCCGGGGCCATCTGAACCGCTTCGACGCGATCAACGCCCGGCTCGCAGAGGGACCCGACGCCGATGAGATGGATGCCCTCCTCGACGAGCAGGCGAAGGTTCAGGACTCCATCGAGGCCGCCGATGGCTGGGATCTCGACCGCCGGATCGAGATCGCGATGGATGCCATGCGGCTTCCCCCAGGCGATGCCGATGTCTCCACTCTCTCCGGCGGCGAACGACGGCGCGTCGCCCTCTGCAAGACCCTGCTCGAACGGCCTGACCTCCTCCTCCTGGACGAGCCGACCAACCACCTCGATGCCGAGAGCGTCGCCTGGCTCGAACGCCACCTGGAAGAGTACCCGGGAACCGTCGTCTGCATCACGCACGACCGGTATTTCCTGGATAATGTGGCACAGTGGATCCTCGAGCTTGACCGGGGGCAAGGCATTCCCTGGGAAGGCAACTACTCGTCGTGGCTGGAACAAAAGCAAGCGAGATTGGCCCTCGAGGAGAAGCAGGAATCGGCCCGGCGCAAGCAACTCGCCCGGGAGCTCGAATGGGTCCGTATGTCCCCCAGGGCTCGCGTCGCCAAGAACCGGGCGAGGCTCCAGCGGTACGAGCAACTCGCCAGCCAGGACGCCGAGAAACGCGAGGAGGCCATCGTCCTTCAAATTCCCCCCGGTCCACACCTGGGAACGCTCGTCGTTGAGGCGAGCGAGGTCGCCAAGGGATTCGGCGATCGCCTCCTCTTCGAGGGAATGAATTTCCGCCTGCCGCCCGGTGGGATCGTCGGCGTGATCGGTCCCAACGGCGCCGGCAAGACCACGCTCTTTCGGATGATCGTCGGACAGGAGACGCCCGACCGTGGCGAACTAAGACTCGGTGATTCGGTCGTCTACTCCTATGTGGATCAGAACCGAGACGAGCT
>DAIDKV010000270.1 GCA_027449865.1 Planctomycetales bacterium | reverse complement strand
AAGCGTTGCTGAGCCCGGACCAGATCGGCAGGCCGTTGGCGGTGCGGAGTCGTATCCATCGCGATCCTCCCGAATGAGGACCGCCACCGTAGCAAATCCCCCGCGACGATTCAGGCAGGCTTACCGGAAGGACACGAGCTTTGTAGGGTGGGCACCGCCCACCGAGGGGAGCGATCACCCGTGGTGGAATCCCGCTCTCGACAGGCATTCGCGATGGTCTGTGGTGGAATCCCGCTTTCGATTCGCTTCCCTCGGTGGGCCGAGCCCACCCTATCAAAGCTCCCGACGCGGCGTTGCACGAGCCATCTGATGGACGGCAAGCGCCCGTCGCCTCGACGCCCATCACAATCGGATGCCCAGCTCTTCGAGCTTCCGATAGAGCGACGAGAGGCCCATGCCGAGGCGGCGGGCGGCCTCGCGCTTGTCGTCGTCGCAATCGCGGAGGACCCTTGCGATGTGTCGGCGTTCGTAGTCGCGGACGGCGGCTCGCAGGTTGTCGCCGTCGGCCTCGGCCTCGCTCTCGACGATCAATCCAGGCGGGAAGGCGTCGGGGGTGAGGATCGGGCCCTCGGCGAGGATTACCGCACGCTCCAGCGCGTTGCTTAGCTCGCGGACGTTGCCAACCCACGACGCCGCCATCAGGCCGCGGATGGTCGCGTTGTCCACGCCGTCGACCCGCTTGCCCAGGCGCCGAGCGTGTCGATTAAGGAGGGCGGCGACCAGGTCAGGGATGTCGTCGCGACGGTCGCGGAGCGGGGGAAGGTGGATCGTGACCACGTTCAGCCGGTAATACAGGTCGGCGCGGAAGCGGCCGGCGGCGACCTCGGCCGGGAGGTCCTTGTTGCTCGCCGTGATCAGCCGGGCCTGGAACGAAACCGGGCGTGTAGCGCCGACCGGCAAGACCTCCTTGTTCTCGATCGCCCGGAGCAGCTTCGCCTGCGTCGACGAGGGCAATTCGCCGATCTCGTCGAGAAAGACCGTGCCCGAGCCGGCTGCGACAAAAAGGCCGGTGTGGTCGCGGTCGGCCACGGCGAGCGAGCCGCGGACGTGGCCAAAGAGCTGCGCCTCCAGGCGGTCGGGCGGGATCGCCGCCGAGTTAATCGCCAGGAAAAGACCCTCCGGATCGGGACCGGTCGCGTGCAGGGCGCGGGCGACCAGCTCCTTGCCTGTGCCCGACTCGCCCGTGAGAAGGACCGTGCATCGGGTCGGGCCGACCTTCCGGATCATCGTCTTGACCGCCTGCATCGTCGGCGTCGAGCCGATCAGGGCGTCGAGGTCGGCCGGGCGGTGGAGCTGTCGCCGGAGCGCCTGGTTTTCCATCAGGAGCCGGCGATACGCGATCAGGCGGTCGAGCTTCGCGAGCAGGTCCTCGAACAGGACCGGCTTCATCAGGTAGTCCTGCGCCCCGCGCTGGAAGGCCGAGACGGCGTTCTCGACCGTCGCATACGCCGTGATCATGATGAAGAGCGTTTCGGGGCGGATGCGGAGCGAGCGCTCGAGGACCGTCAGGCCGTCGCCACCGGGCAACTGAACGTCACAGAGAACAACGTCCGGCCCGAACGATTCGACCAGCGCCAGCGCGCCCGGCATCTCGGCGGCGGTGGCGACCTCGAAGCCTTCCTCCTGGAGGAACTCGTGGAGGGTTCCCGAGATGACCTCCTCGTCGTCGACGATGAGGATACGGCCGCGGGCGGCCGTCGGCGCCGGGGGCGTGGTGATCCCGTTCGGCTTCTCCTTCTCCGCGACCATCATCTTCATCGCGCGACGGGCTCCTCTTCGCGATTGGCCCGGGCGGGCGTCGTGGTCATCCGCGTCGGCAGCGCCATCGGCGCGGCGGGCGCGCCGTCGACCCGGGCCAGGGCCGACGGCTCCCTCGGAATCCGGACGATGAACGTCGACCCGACTCCCGGCTCCGATCGGTAGGTCAGATCTCCGGACATATCTTCCAGGATCTGGCGGCAGACGAAAAGCCCCAGGCCGGTCCCGTGCGGCTTGGTGGTGAAGAACGGCTGGAACAATCGGGGCCGGTCCTCGGGGGCGATCCCCCGGCCGTCGTCCTCGACCGAGAGGACCAGCGAGGCGCCTTCCTCACGCGCCTGGACGTGGATCCGCCCCTGGTCCTCGGTCGCGTCGATCGCGTTGAGGACCAGGTTCAGGACCACCTGGATCAGGTAATCTCGCATCGCGACGACTGGGGCCAGGTCGTCGGGGAAGTCGGTGGTGATCGACCGTTGCTTGGTCCGCTGGTAGTACTTGGCGATTCCGAGGGCCTCCTCGACGACCTCAGGGACGCGGACACGGCTTACGCGGGTGGAGGCGGGGCGGGAGAAGTCGACCAGTTCCCGGATGGTGCGCTGGATGCGCTGCAACTGCCGGCCGGCGAGGTCAAGCTTTTCGGCGGTGTAGGGGTCGGGCCCCCGCCGCTGGAGCATCTGGACGAGGGAGCTGAGGGCCGCGAGCGGGTTGCCGACCTCGTGTGCGATCCCGGCGGCGAGCAGTCCGAAAGCAGCCATCTTTTCCTGCTGGATCTCGCGCGCCTGTGCCGCCCGGAGAGCGACAGTCCGCTCCTCGACCCTGCGTTCGAGTTCCTTGTGGGCCTCGGCGAGTTCGGCGTTCAGCCGGGCGTGCTCCTCGCCGGCGGCGCGGATCGACCCAGCGAGAGACGAACTGGCCCAGGTCACCCAGGCCATCATGGTGAGAGTGAGCAGTGGGAGCGGTCCGGGTCGGCTCAGTTCGTCGAGAACACCGGCGAGGCTCAGCAGGCTGACGCCGTGGAACCCCAGTGTCCACCAGGCGACCGACGATCGATTCTGGATTGAGCCGCAGATCAGTGAGAGGACGTAATACCAGCGGAATGGGCTCTCAATACCGGTATCGTGGTAACAGAGGAGGGCGATGAAGACCGACTCCATGAACGAGACCAGCAAGGGCCAGCTTTTCAGAATGACCCGTCCGGTGCGCCAGAACGCGAAGTCGAGCGCTGCGTAGGCGGCACCGAGCGCCAGGAAGGCGCGGACGGCCCAGGGGTCGTGCAGTCCGGTCCGAGTCTGGACCAGGATGTAACCCATTACCACGCCGAACCATCGGAGCTTCACCACGGTCGACTCGGCCGCCAGCTCCCACCGCGACCGTTTCGTCTCCACCGCCATCGATGGCCCCCGATCGACCGGCCGACGACCTGCGACAGCGACCCTCGCCGTCGTTCCGCCCGCAACACGCCGTCGCACGAACATTGTACGCCATTGAACCCCGAACCGGCAGCAGGCAACTCAGCCCACTCTCGATCCCCGACAAACGGGAGCCCTCCTGGCAAATCCGAGGCGGGATCAATTCCTGTTGAAAAACTTTGCGTCTTCCGTAATTTTTATCGCGCGCCTCGACGTCTTGACGCGCGATGTTACCTCGTCTACAAGGAACGAGAACAATTTAATCTGCCTATCTTTTCTACTCTCGCTCCGTTAGCTATTTGATCCAATCGATGAAGATTGTCGACCGGAGGAACTCCTGAGGGAGTTGATTGACGAATGATCGAGGTACGGGGCGAGAGTGAGTCGCGTGCTGTTGGAGGTGGAGAGGGGAAATTCCGGTTTGGGTTTTTGCTGCATCCCATTTCGCGGGAAAGTCGGCACCTGATGGAGTTGAATCAGGACGGGAGCCTGCATCATCGCTGGGGTCGTGTCGAACTGGGGGATTTTTGCCTGCGGGCGAGCGAGGCGGCGCGTCGGCGTGCGGAGCGAGGTGGAGGCGACACGGAAGAGGTGCGGCTTTTCGACAGGCTGGACGGGCTGAGGTCGGCGGCGGGGGCATCGGCGGAGGGGCGGATTTACGAGATCCCAATGGACCCGCGCTCGATCCTGAACGATCCGGGTCGGGCGATGGACTTCATGGACCGGGCGGTCGAGGAGGCGATGGTCTGGGGGGCTGGGCTGGTCGGGCTCGGCTCGATGACCGGAGTGATCGGTCGGAGAGGGGCTGACCTGGCGGAGCGGCACCCGATTGCGGTGACGACCGGCAATAGTCTGACGGTGCATGCAACGGCCGCCAACCTCGACCACTTCTGCGACCTGTTCGAAATCGACCTCACGCGGCAGGTCGTTGCGGTGGTCGGCATTCCGGGGAGCATCGCCTCGGCGATGGCCGAACTGCTGGCGCCTCGGTGTCTGGGGATGGTGCTGGTTGGGCGTCGGCGGTCACCGCAGGCTGTCGAGCTCTCGAAGAAGTTGGGCGCATCGCTGGTGCTCGACCTCCCCGAGGCTCTTGCCAAGGCGACGATCGTGATCGCGGCGACATCGTCGGGCGATTGCATTGACCCTGCGCACCTTCGGCCGGGGACGCTGGTGCTGGACGTCGGCGTGCCGACAGACGTCCGGCGAGATGGGCCGCCGCGTTCGGACGTATTGGTGTTGGCGGCCGGCTATTCCCGGGTTCCCGACACCGTACCTCGGAACTCATTCTTCCTGCAATTCTTCCAGGGGATCGTGCCGTCGTGCCTGGGCGAGACGATGGTTCTCTCGTTCGAGGGGCGGGCCGAGTCGTTTTCGATCGGGCGCGAACTCGACCTGCGCCGGGTGCGCGAAATCGGGAGGCTGGCCGAGGCGCATGGGTTCACGTTCGCCGACGCGATCGTCTCCGGCTCGCCGATGACGCCCGAGCAACACTCTCGATTCCTCAAGGTCATCACACGGGAGCGGACCGTCCACGCGATGGAGGGGCCGGCGTGCGGCTGTCGAGAGTCGGAGACGCCAGCCTGTCGCGAGTGTGAAGGCGAGTCGATCGATTTTACCAAGATGGCGAAGCTTGCCGCCGACCGGTTCGCCCGTCACATTAACCCGGTACTGGTCGGGGTCGGCAAGCTAACGGCGACGCTTCGGACCTTCGTCCGCGGCGAGGAGAACGAGCTCTTCGACGAGTCGGGGCGAGCCTACCTGGATTTCGTTGCCGGGTTTGGCTCGTTGAACCTGGGGCATAACCATCCGACTGTTGTCTCGGCATTGACCGCGGCGATCGAGCAGCAATCGCCGGGATTCGCGCCAGGGTCGATCAACCCGCTGGCCGCGGCGCTGGCGGAACGGCTGGTTGCTGTCGCGCCGGAAGGCCTCGACATGGTCTTCTTCGCCAACAGCGGCGCCGAGGCGGTCGAGGCATCGTTGAAGCTGGCGAGAGCGGCGACCGGCCGGGCCGGTCTGCTGTCTTGCGAGGGATCGTATCACGGCAAGACACTGGGTGCTCTCGCGGTGACGGCCCGGCGTGCCTATCAGGCGCCTTTCGGGCCGATGGTTCCAGGCTGCGAGACGGTCCCCTATGGCGATCTGCCCGCGCTCGAACGGGCGCTGGCGACGCGACAGTTTGCAGCGTTCGTGGTCGAGCCGGTGCAGGGCGAGGGCGGGATGATCGAGCCGCCGCCGGGCTACCTGGTCGGGGCGAGGGAGCTTTGCCGGGCGTCTGGGACGCTCCTGATCGCCGACGAGGTTCAAACGGGCCTTGGCCGGACTGGGCCGCTGTTCGCCGTCGAGTCTGAGAGGGTGGCACCCGACGTGATGACGCTCGCGAAGTCGCTGGGCGGCGGCCTGATGCCGATCGGGGCGATGCTGGCCCGGCGGTCGCTCTGGCAGAAGGCTTATGGTTCGTTCCAGGGCTTTGCGCTGCACACCAGCACGTTCTCCGGCGGCAGCCTGGCCTGTGCCTCCGGGCTGGCGACGCTCCGGGTGCTGACGGAGCCCGGGTTCCTCGGCGAGGCGGCCCGACGCGGTGATCAGCTCCGCCGCGGGCTGGAAGCGATTGTCCGCGACTGCCCGATCCTCCGCGAAGTCCGGGGGCGAGGTCTGATGCTCGGCGTCGAGTTCCAGCCCTTGCCCGAGATTCTGCTGACACACTTCAAGAAGAACGATGGCGGCGGCGCGAGCTGGATGCTTGTCCCCGACCACGACGACCTGCTGCGGAACATCCCGTCCCTTTACGTACAGACGATTCTGTTGCACGTCCACGGCATCCACACCCAGACGGCCCGGTCAAACCCGAGGGTCCTCCGCTTGCAGCCCCCGCTGACAATCCGACCCGACCAGCTCGACCGCTTCCTGGAAGCTTTTCGCTCGGCCTGCGTCGAGTGGATGGAATTTGCCGGAAACGCCGAGGTGTTGCTGAACAACTCGCTGGGCGAGTTGAAAACCGAGGCTGCCCACTGAATCGGGCCGATGGTCAGCGCACTGGTTGGAGGAAATCCCAGACGAGGGCTGAGCCGTCGGCCATCCCGGTGACGAGGCGGGTGCCGTCGGGCAGCCAGGCGATCCGGTAGATCGGCGAGTCCTGGCGGTATCGGACGGTCCCCAGCCGGACGAGGGCGCCCTCGGGGATTAGGTCGCCGTACTGGTCCCGGCGCTCGATAATAGGGGCGTCGGGTCCCGGTCTGGCGACGGCCTGGCCGATGGCGAGGGGACCGAAGATCAGGAGGAGTCCGAGCGAAAACGAACGGAGTCGCGGCGACATGGTCCAATCCTCGAACGTGGAGGGTCGTCCTGGAGAACCGATCTGACCGAGGATGACCAAGCCGGATTGTCCTGTCGAGCCCCGACCGGACAGAATTCGACGGACCCTGGCCGGATTTCTCGGAATGCCGATACCTCCTCGACGAATCCTCAGGAAATCCCGGCCGATCCCGACGGGCGATCGGTCGGCTTCTTCCGAATGGCGAAGGCTCCGATGAAAAAATCGACGGCGACAATCTCCCTGGTACTCCTTGGGACGGCGATGACCGTGGTCGGGTGCCAGTCACGGGCCCGGGACGAGGAAAAAAAGGACCAGCCCGCGACGGGCGGCCACGGTGGCGGCGTTGTGGGGACCGGTGTCTTCTCCGGCTCGCGCGGGGTCGGGGGAAGCGGAACGTCGGCCGCACCGTCGGCACGCGGCGGGTTCGGCGGATTCGGCCGGGGCGGATTCGGTTTCTAACCCGGCCTACGGGAGTACCCCCATGCTCCGGATCGAGACCCCCGCTCGTACCGACTGGCCGAAGATCGTCGAGTCGCAGGGCCTGCTGTTTCACTCGATCGACGGCGTTCCCTACTGGGATGAAGGGGCGTATTACCTCTTCGAGTCGGCCGAGGTCGACGCAATCGAGAAGGCCACGTATCGTCTCAACGAGATGTGTTTGGAGGCCGTCGAGCACGTTGTGAAGGATCGCCGGCTCGGCGAACTGGGTATCCCCGAGGCATATCACGGCTGGGTCGCCTGGAGCTGGGAGCGAGACGAACACACGATCTATGGTCGGTTCGACCTGCAATTCGACGGCTCCGGCCCGGCGAAGCTGCTGGAGTATAACGCCGATACACCGACCGCCCTGCTCGAAGCGGCCGTGATCCAGTGGTTCTGGTCGCGCGATCTGCTCGCCTCGGCCGGTATCGACCCGGCCGACGGTCCTTTCGACCAGTTCAATAGCATTCACGAGCGGCTGATTGAGGCGTGGAAGCGCGTCCGTCACGACCTCGGCGGGCGGGCCGCCTTCGCTGCGCCGGGAGGCGCGCTCGAAGATGTGATGACAGTCAGCTACCTGCGTGACACCGCGATCCAGGCCGGGCTCAAGACACAGTTTCTCGACATGGAACAGATCGGCTGGCATGCCGGACGCGGCACCTTCACCGATCTGCAAGAGCGATCGATCGAGATTCTCTTCAAGCTTTATCCGTGGGAATGGATGCTTCACGAGCCGTTCGGCCGGCATCTACCCCTGGGCCGGACGCACTGGCTCGAACCGCCCTGGAAGATGATCCTCAGCAACAAGGCGATTCTGCCGATTCTCTGGGAGCTGTTTCCCGAAAGCCCGTACCTGCTCCGTTGCGGCTTCGAGCCGATCGGGTCGACCTACGTTTCGAAGCCGTTTTACTCACGTGAGGGAGCCGACGTGACGATCGTCCGCGACGGTCAGATCCTCGCCGAGACCCCCGGCGACGACGAGGGCCCGCGCGTCTACCAGGCGTTCCGACCGCTCCCGGAGTTCAACGGGCGACATCCGGTCGTCGGGAGCTGGATCGTCAACGGATACGCCTGCGGCGTCGGCCTTCGCGAGGACGACGGCCTCATCACTCGGAACACCAGCCGGTTCGTTCCGCACCTCTTCCGCCAGTCGACCGCCGCGCGACCGCCGATTCTCGATCCCAAACGCGTCCCGGCGAAAGCGGAGGCGGCCCGCTCGACCGGTGATCCGCTCTGGGATCCCTGGCTCGATCGCTGATCGTCGGGATCATCGTCGGGCCTCGCGTACCAGGTGGGGAAGCTCCGGGAGGATGATCTTCCCCATCGCCAATTCGACGGCCGCCCGGGAGCCCGGCATCACGAGAACCACGACCTCGCCAAACAATCCGCCCACCGCCCGGCTCAGGATGCAGGCCGGACCGATCTCCGCGTAGCTCAGCATCCGGAACAGCTCGCCGTAGCCGGGCAGCGGCTTCGTCAGGAGCGCCGAGACCGTTTCAAAGGTCTGATCCCGCCGACTGATCCCGGTTCCTCCCGTAATCAGGATCGCGTGGACGTCGCCTCGATCGGCGAAATCTCGGATCAACGGCGTCATCAGTTCCGGCTCGTCAGGGACGATCGCCCGATCGACCACCCGGTGGCCAACTGCCTCGGCCATCGTCACGATCAGGGCGCCCGAGGTGTCTGTCTCGACCGTTCGCGTGTCGGAGACGGTCAGCACGGCGAGGTTCAAGGTGGTTGGCGCTTCCGCCCGATGTTCATTCACGGCATGGCTCACGGGAATCCCCCATTTTGCGTAAACGGTTTTGTTTGTCTGTTTTAATAAGTGTGCGTCTGGGATTGGCTCCGATTGCGGTGGGTCTTGTGGTCACTCTACAATAGTGGGATGTGGGGGTGGGAAGTCTGGGGCCTGATTCCCTTGGTATGGGAGAGATCATCATGTCCGCCGGAAAGGGTCGGTGGGTCGTTGGGGGTCTCGGAGTGTTGGGATTCCTCTACGGGGCCTATCTGGCGACATCGGCGAGAGGGGACGTGATCGAGCTTCGGGGCGGTGGGCAGATCCAGGGAAAGGTGGTGCCGGACCCGAAGGATAAGGGGAAAGTGCAGATTTTGTTGATGCAGGGTCGTCATCCGCTCACGTTTCAGAAGGATCGGATCGCGCGAGTGGTTCCGAAGGCGAGTCCGCTCGATGATTACGTCGTGAAGCGGGCGAAGGTGGCGGCGACGGCCGAGTCGCAGTACCAGCTGGGCTACTGGTGCGAGCAGAACCGACTGACCGACCTGGCGAAGCAACACTTCCAGCAGGCGCTCGTTTACGATCCCGATTTTGAAGAAGCCCACCTGAAGCTTGGGCATACCAAGGTTGAAGGCTCGTGGCTAAACCGCGACGAGCTATCGGCGGCGCAGGGGTTGGTCAAGTACAAGGGGCGGTGGGTGACGGCCGAGGAGAAGACCAAGCGAGAGGACGCTGATAAGATCACGGCGGCGCAGGGGTCCTGGCTACGCCGGCTCCGGATTCTCCGCCAGGCGATCGTCACCGGCAGCGCGGAGCGCAAGCGAGAGGCAGAGTCTCAGTTGATGGCCATCCGCGATGTGGACGCAGTGGTTCCGCTCATGCGGGTTTTCGCTCGCGACGAGGCCCCGCGTCGGATTCTCCTGGCGATGGTCCTCGCTACGATCAAGGGTTCCGAGGCGACAGCCGCGCTGGTGCAGCGAGTTCTCGACGAACCCGATGCCGAGGTGCGGTCAATCACATTGGACCATCTCAAGCGGAGGAACGACTCGAAGGCGTCGGCCCGACTGGTCCGGGCGCTCGGGACCGAGAACGTGCAGGTGATCAATCGCGCGGCCTGGGCGCTGGGGAACCTCAACGCGGTGGATTCGGTTCCGAGCCTAGTCGGCGTGCTGGTCACGTCCGAGGATCAGATTGTCGTTCCCGACCTCTCCGCCGGCGGCGGTGGTCTGCCGGGCCCCACAATTCCCGTGACACCCGGCCTCACGCCTCGAGCGTACAGCAATTTCGGCGTCATCGCCTCGGGTCCGCCGGTGGTTGGGCCGGGCGTGGTCGCCTACGGGATTGGAGTCGTTCCCTACTATGGTTTGTCGCCAGGCGCGGTCCCAGGCGGCGTGGGCGCGATGCCGAGCAAGCCACCCCAGGATGCCCACGTAGAGACGTTCACGTATCGCAACGTGGAGGTCCTCAACGCGCTCCAAAAGCTCACCGGCCAGGATTTCGGCTACGATATCGAGGCCTGGCGCGCATGGATCACCCGATCGTTCAATCCCCATCCGATCCCCCGCCGTCGTGTTCCACAGCCCTAATCCGGGAAAAATCGGGGAGCAACCACGAAAAACACGGAAGACACGAAAAAGCCCCGGATTCTCGGATGGCCGATCGACGGTCGTCACAGTGAATCTCAGAGAGAAATCGATCTGTCTTTTTTCGTGTACTCCGTGTCTTTCGTGGTTCCTGTCTTTGATCCGATGGCTTGTGAGGGTGGTGGCGTGACAGACGACGGGCACGAGCTGATTCGGCAGGTCCGGCAACGACTGGAATCGCTTCGGAGAGCCGGCGTGGAGGCGATGCCGCGGCCGAGTGTCCGCGCGGCGGCCGTCGTGACGGTTCGGCCGCCGATCGCCCCGCCGCCGGCGCCCGTTCCGGAACCGTCGCCGTTGCCTGTGATGGAGCCTGAGCCTGTGGCCTTGCCGGTTCCGGAGCCTCCTGTGCTGGTGCCCGAGTCGGTGTCGGAGGCATCGGTGGTGGTTCCGGTTCCGGTGTCTGCGGTCGGCTCGCTCTTCGACGAGCCCGGCTTCGAGACCCCGCCCGTTCCAGCCTCCGAGCGGCTAGGGGTTCTGGAGACGGCCGCCGCCGAGGTCGCGCGGTGCAAGCGGTGTCCGCATCTCGCCGTGACCCGGACCCAGACCGTCTACGGGACGGGCTCGCCGAACGCCCGGCTGATGTTCATCGGCGAGGCCCCGGGCGCCGACGAGGACCGACTCGGCCAGCCGTTTGTCGGCCGCGCCGGCCAGCTTCTCACCGACATGATCACCAAGGGGATGGGCCTCCGCCGTGAGGATGTCTACATCGCCAATATCCTCAAGTGCCGCCCTCCCGATAACCGGACCCCCACGCCCGAGGAGGCCGCCAACTGCTCGTCGTACCTGGAGCGCCAGATTGCCGTCGTCCGGCCCGAGTTCCTCTGCCTGCTGGGCAAGACGGCCGCAATGGGCATCCTGGGCGTCGATCCGATGTCGTCGCTGGGACGGCTCCGGGGCCGCTGGCATCGCCACAGCGGTATCAAGACGCTGGTGACCTATCACCCGTCGTATCTGCTCCGCAACCCCGCCGCCAAGAAGGACGCCTGGGAAGACCTGCAACTCCTGATGAAGGAGATGGGCCTGGCGATCCCAGGGCGGAAACGGGGGGCGTCGGAGTGATGAGGGTTCCGGTCTCGAACGGGCGACCGGCCGGAGGAGAAAAACCAGCGGGAAGCCCTGATCTCGGATTGTGGAGGATCTCGCCATGCCGATCCACGACTGGACCCGCGTCGACGCGGGCCTGTTTCATGCATTTCATCAAAGCTGGATTATTTTCCTGTCGCAAGCGCTGAACGCGGGTATCCTGCCGCCCGGGTATTTCGCCCTACCCGAGCAGCCGATCGGCGGGCCGATCCCCGACGTCCTGGCCCTAAAAATGCCGTTCGAGGGAGGCGGATTGTCGCGAGGCCCGACTGGACTGGCCGTCGCGGAGGTTCCGCCGCGCACACGAGTCACGCGACATGCCGACGAATCGATCTATGTGCGGAAGGCCGATCACATTGTGGTCCGGCACCGCCATGGCGATATCGTTGCGGTCGTCGAAATCGTTTCACCCGGCAACAAGGCGAGCGTCCATGCCCTGTCCTCGTTCGTCGAGAAATCGGCGGAGCTGATTGGTGAAGGCGTCCACCTCCTGGTGATTGACCTGTTTCCTCCCAGCAAGCGAGACCCGCAAGGCATCCACAAGGCTATCTGGGACCGCTTCATCGAGGAGGATTTCCAGCTCCCGCCCGACCAGCCCCTGACCCTCGCTTCCTATGAGGCGCAGCCGGATCCGACGGCCTATGTCGAGACGGTCGGGGTGGGTGACGTCCTGCCGGATATGCCCATCTTCCTCAAGCCGGGCTATTACGTCCCGGCCCCGCTGGAGTCGTCCTATCAGCGGGTTTGGAACGAGTTTTTCCCCGAACCCTTCCGTCGGATGCTTGAGACTCCGGCGCCGGAGAATGGACCCGGCGATCGAACGGACGGGGCCTGATTACCCCGCTTACCGCTTCTTCGCCCCGGCGGCCGAGCGGCCGGCCTCGACGATCTTCTCGGCGGTCAGGCCATACTTCTTGAGCAGGGCCTCGGGGGCGCCGCTCTCGGCGAAGGTGTCGAGCAGGTTGACGAACCGGATCGGCACCGGGTGCGTCTCAGCCAGGGTATAGGCGACCACGCTCCCCAGTCCGCCGTGCGCAAGGTGCTCCTCCGCGACGACCACCGCACCAGTCTCCTTCGCCGCAGTCAGAAGGGCGTCGCGATCGATGGGCTTGACCGTGTGCATGTCCAGCACGCGGGCCTCGATCCCCTCGGCGGCCAGCGCCTCGGCGGCGTCGAGGGCCATCGCCACCATGATCCCGTTCGCCGCGATCGTCAGATCCCGGCCGTCGCGTAGCCTGTTCGCCTTGCCGATCTGGAACGAGACCTGATCCGCGGAGTAAATCTTCGGAACCTCGGGTCGTCCGCATCGGAGATACACGGGCCCCTTGTATTCGAGCATCGCCTTCGTCGCCGCCTTCGCCGATTCCTCGTCGGCCGGGACGATGACGACGAAGCCGGGGAGTGCACACATCAGCGCGACGTCCTCGATTCCCATCTGCGAGGCACCGTCCTCGCCGATCGAGATCCCGGCGTGGCTGCCGACCACCTTGACGTTTAGCCCGGGATAGGCGACCGACATCCGAAGCTGGTCATACGCGTTGCAGGTGATGAAGGCGGCGAAGCTGGCGATCACGGCGGTCTTGTTCGACGAGGCGAGCCCGGCGGCGACGCCGACGAGGTTGCTCTCAGCGATCCCGACGTTGAAGAAGCGGTCGGAATGTTTCTTGCCGAACCACTCGGTCCGGGTCGAGTTGCCGACGTCGCCGTCCACGACAACGACCTCGGGGTGATCGGCCCCGAGCGCCTCGAGCGCCCGGCCGAACGCGTCGCGGGTGGCCTTGCCCAGCTCTCGATTCGACTGTAGCCCGGAGGAAGCACCGGCCATCGGGGAATCACCTTTCTGGGTAAGATTGTGGGATCGACCGGGCGCCGCGTGGCGATCGAAGGATGGAAGGGATCGGGGCGACCGTCGAGGATGGCCGCCGGCTCTCCAATCGCGGGACTTTGCACCTCAGCTTGCGGCGATCTCGGCGAGGGCCTCGTTGAGGTTCTGGGCGGGCAGGGGCTTGCCGTGGAAGTTGGTGTCGCCCAGCTTGCGGAGGAGGTTGAGCATCCCCTGGCCCTTGTGGGTCAGAGAAACGATGCAGGTCGGCATTCCTTTGATCTCACTAGCCCGTTCAAGGGCCTGCAAGACCTCGCGCATGTCGTTGCCGTTGATGACCTGGGTCTTCCAGCCGAAGGCGGCGAACTTGCCATCGATCGGGTCCATGTTCAGGACCTCCTCAGCCGGGCCGGTCTGCTGGTAGTGGTTGCGGTCGACGATCAGGGTGAGGTTGTCGAGCTGGTACTTTGACGCCGAAGCCGCGGCCTCCCAGATCTGTCCCTCCTCGATCTCGCCGTCGCCGGTCATCACGTAGGTGTGGTAACCCTTGCCGTCGACCCGGGCCGCCAGCGCATGGCCCACGCCGATCGAGAGCCCCTGGCCCAGCGAGCCGGTTGAAGCTTCAACGCCCGGCAGTCGCTTCATGTTCGGGTGACCCTCGACCGGACTGTCAATTTTGCGGAGGGTCATGATTTCGTCGTGGGGGAAATATCCCGCCTGCGCCAGTGCCGCATAAAGCACCGGCGCGGCGTGGCCCTTCGAGAGGATGAACCGGTCGCGATCCGGCCAGGTGGGATTCTTGGGATCGTGTTTGAGGAACCCGCCGAAATAAAGCGCGGTGACCACCTCGGCGGCCGACATCGAGCTACTGGGATGCCCCGATCCGGCCTCGGTCGTCATCCTGACGATGTCTTCCCGGATCGACCGGGCCCGAGCCAGCAAGGCGTCCAGATTGTTCGCCATGAATCTTCCTCCCTCGCTGATCGGCCGTCCGAATCCTCGCGTCGGCACGCATTCTGTCCAGGTGCGCCACGTCCCGTCCGACGATGATTCGACAAAGCTTGACGATCCAAAGTTAACCTTAGGTGGCCTATCGCTTCAAGAGGGTCGTCCCGGTCTGAGGCTCTTGCTGGGACTCCCGAACTTCTGGATTGTCGCCGCTTAGGATGACGGGCTATAACGATTCCGCTGGAGCGTCCGGAGGATTTGAGAAGGCCCGGGAGGACTCGTGAGAACGAGGGAGAGACGATGTTGACGCGACGTCATTGGATGGGTCTGGGGCTGGCTGTTTTCTTCGTGGCCGGTCGGCTGGCGGGTGGTGCTGAGGCGAAGGACGGAGGCGATCTGAAAAAGCTGGAAGGGAAGTGGATCGCCCCATCAGGTGCACCCGGTGAGAAGGTGGTTTACACCTTTCAGGGCGACAAGGTGAAGGTTGAGGCTCCGAGCCGAAGCTACGAGATGACCGTGGTTCTCGATGCCTCGGCGAAGCCGGAGAAGTCGATTGATCTGAAGATCAATGAGGGCCCCGACGATGCGAAGGGGAAGACCTGCAAGGGGATTTACAAGTTCAACGGCGACGACCAGTTTATCTTCTGCTTCCGGGCCATTGGCGAGCGTCCCGAGAAGTATGAGCAGATCGGCTTCGAGCAGATTGTCACGGAGCTGAAGCGGGAGAAGAAGTAATCTGGTGTTCGCCCGGTCGGGCGGATCGTGACCAGACATAGAGCGCCACCGCGGCGGCGGCGGCGGCATTGAGGGATTCGACGCCAGGCTGCATCGCGATCCTTCGTCGGTTGCCCGCCCGCAGGTGGGGGGGCAGGCCTGGACCCTCGACGCCGACGACCAGGCCGAAGCGGTCTGGGAACGGGGCCTCGGAGAGCTCGGTGCCGGTCGTGTCCATCGCAATCAGTGGGACGGCGGCCGATCTCAGGTCGGCAAGGCGCGGTCCCCTCTGGATCGCAACCTGGAAGAGCGCAGGGCCGGCGGCTCGGCTGCTCCGGGGATGGAACGGGTGCGCCGCCTCCTTCAGCAGCACCACTCTCGCCGCGCCGAAGGCCGCCGCCGACCGGATCACCGCGCCGACGTTCTCTGGGTCCTGGAACGGGACGAAGAGCGTGCAGCCGTCCGGCCAGGGCGCGGCGTCGTCCCAGGTCTCCATCGCGGGGACCTTCACCAGCAGCAGCGGCGAATGCGTTCCCGAGACATCGACCTCCTTGAAGAGTGGGGCCGAGAGGCGGAGCCAGGGGATCGACGCGTTCGGCGGCGGTGGGCCATCGGCGTCGGTGATCCACCCGGCGACGCGGTCGGAGTAGCGGTCGACGACCTCGTCTCGGATGCGGGATCCGGCCAGGATCGCCTCGCCGTGTTCGCGGATGCCTGGGCCGCCCAGCACCGATTTCAAAACGCGGAAGGTCGGGTTCGACGGGCTCGCGATCTCGCGGACCTCGCCGGCGAATGATTCGGCCGGGACCGCGGTCGACCGACCTCCCCGGGTCGGCAGGACATCCCCTTCCAGCCGCTCGTAGACGACCAGCCGGCGAAGGTGGTCGGTGCCGGGGATCGCGTAGGCGTGGTCGTTAAGGAGGCGGAAGGCCTCGGCGTGGGTGCGGTTGGCCTCGGCGATCTCGTCGTCGCAGCCGGGTCCTTTCATGAAGAGCATTTTCCCGCCGGGCGAGAGGCATCCGGCGACGCGGTCGAGCGTCTCGGGGATCGTCGCGACCGCCCGGGTGATCACGCTGGCGACCTGTTCGGGATAGTCGGCCCCGACCTTGTGCGCGTAGACCTCGACCCCTTCGAGCCCCAGCTCGCCGATGACCTCGCGGAGAAACTCGGCTCGCGCCCCGCGCGGCTCGGCCAGGATCATCCGAACGCCCGGCCGGGCGATCTTCAGAGGGATTCCTGGCAAGCCCGGTCCTGAGCCCATGTCGATGATCGGCGAGGGAAGCTCGGCGAACCGGAGGACCAGTAGGCTGTCGACATAGTGCTTCAGCACCATGTTCTCGAAGTTGTGGATGCGCGTCAGGTTCAGCCGAAGGTTCGCCTCTCGCAGCATCCGGTGATACCGCCAGAGCCGATCGATGGCCCCGGTCTCCATCGCGATCCCGCACCGCTTCAAAATCGCCGCCAACGAATCGGGTCCCGGTCGCGTCACGTCCCGCCGCCTTGATTCCTTGTGTCTGTCTGACAGTTGTGATAGGCTCGATCTCCGGTCGAGGCCGACCGAGGAGATCCCGCCCATGGACATCATAACGATCTTCCGTCGCGAGATGGTGGCGATGTCCCGGCAGGGTCGGCAGCAGGGCGAGCGCGCCGGGCTGGCGATCCTGGTGTTCCTGGCGGTGGGCGGGTCGTTCGCGGGGTGGTTGTACTGGTTCGGCGGCCGTCTGGAAGGCCGACAGATGATCCAGGTCGCCGGCATGGCGATGTGGTTCACGGCTTTCGGACAGCTTGGGCTCGGTTTCCCGGTTTTGTTCCGGGTGGCGCTCTCGATTGTCGGCGAGCGCGAGCGTCGGACGCTCGACCACCTGCTCGTGACTCGGATGTCGAGCGCCGGGTTCGTGCTGGGTAAGCTGGCGTCCGGGATACTGGGGGCACTAACGACGCTCGCCGCCGGGCTCCCGATCGTCCTGCTGGTCCATTCGCTGGGCGGCATCGACCTCCTTTGGATCGGGCTGTCGTACGCCGAGCTGTTGTCGATCGTCGTGTTCCTCGGAGCCCTGGCGGTGTGGATCTCGGTCGAGTCGCCCGACCGGCGTTCCTCGGCGATGCTGTTCACGCTCGCGATGTCGGCCTGGATGATCGGGCCGTTCCTCCTGGCGACGAGCGCCCCCAAACTGGCGTTCCGGCTTCCGTCGTGGCTGCTCGCGGCGAACTGGTGGCTGGCCTCGACGAGTCCGCTGCCGGTCGCCCTGCACATCATCACGGGAGTAAGTTCTCGGGCCCAACTGACCCGGGAGATCGGCTGGATGATCGCGATCCAGCTCGGGGCGGCGTTGGTCTTAACGCTCGCCGCGATCGCCCGGCTCCGGCCGGTGCATCGGTCGCTCGCCGGTTTCGACCGGAAGGCGGCCCGTCGGGCGCGTCGTCGGCTTTCGTGGCGATGGCTGCCCCGGCCGCCGGTCGGCGACGACCCGATCTTCTGGCGAGAACGGTACACCGCGCGAGACGCCCCGTTCGTCCGAATGGTGACCCAGGGCACTTTCGTTGGCCTCTCGATCCTGCTGGCGGTTGGAACGTTCGTCTACGCCCGGCCGGCGTTCGCGGAGGTCTGGCAGAACGGGTATGCCTCGGCGACCGTCGATGCGATGTCGGAATCGCCCCCGGTGCTGATCCGGCTATTCGGGATCAGGGGGAACGCGGTCGGCCCGTCCGACCGGTCACGGGTCGAGTTCAACCTCTTCATCCGCTATACGACGGTCCCGATGACGCTAATCCTTTGCTTCGTGCTGGCAGGCTTCTCTTCGGAGGCGCTGGGCGTGGAACGGTCGCGCGGGACCTGGATCGGCCTCCTGTCTACCCCGCTGACCGCCCGGGATCTGATCCGATCGGCGATGCGGGCGGGCTTCTGGCGGTCGCGGTTTGGCCTGGTTGCGCCGGTGAGCCTCTGGACGCTCGGCCTGGCCGCCGGTGCGGTCCATCCGATTGGATTCGTCGTCTCGATCGTCGAACTGGCCTCGGCGTCGTGGATGATGGCGACGATGGCCGTTCTGGGATCGATCCGGGCCCCTCGGGATGAGACCGCGCCCGATTTTGGGGTCGCTCCCACCCTCTTCCTCACCTGCACGGGCCTGATCGTGATTTTCCTGCCGGCCGGGCTTAATCCCGTCCTGATCGGCTTCACCTCGCTCCCGCTGATCGCCTGGACGTCGCTCGTCTCCTGGAGCGAGATGGCGGGGGCGACCTCGCATCTACTCGACACTCGCTATCCCTGGGGCGGTTTCGCCGAGGGTCAGATGCCCCTGGTTGTGTTCACGGCCTGGGTCGCTGCAATCGTCGGTCCGCTGGCGATCGGGATGTGGGCCAGGCGATACGCGGTCGCCCATTTCGATCGGCTGGTCGGTCGTCCGTTTCGGGCCGAATCGGAGGGTGCGCCCGTTGACGTAAGCCCAGACCCGCCAGCGGATATCTCTCATCTCGATGCGGGGCCGGTCCGCTCCGGAATTGCCCTGGTGGACCGCGGGGATTCCGCTATACGATAAGGTCGGTGAGGGAATCGATCTCGGATTGGGGAGGGTTGTTATGTCCTACGTCCAGTTCGACCTGGACCGGGCGTGTCGGACGCTCTCCCTGACGCTTGAGGAGAAGGACAACCTCTTCGGGCCGATGCCGGAGGTCGCGGTCAGCGAGCGGCTTCGGTCGATCCTGGACGAGAACGTCACGCTCGCCATCGATGTGAATACCGAGAAGATGCGCTCGGAATTCATCATCGCGCCCGTGCTGATGGAGCTTCGGCGCCTCGCTGGGGGCCGAATTGGTCTGTTCTCGGGGATCGAGTTCAACGTCTCGGAGGCTCAGGGATTGAACGGGGTCTGCGACTTCCTCGTCTCCCGATCGCCCCTCCACCTGATCCTGCGGGCTCCGATCCTGGCCGTCGTGGAGGCCAAAAGAGAAGACATCAAGGCCGGGCTGGGCCAGTGCGCGGCCGAGATGGCCGCGGCCCGGATCTTCAACGAGCGCGAGGAGGGAAGGTCGCCGGCCATCCACGGCGCCGTCACCACGGGGACGCTCTGGAGATTCCTCCGTCTGGAGTCGAACCATCTCCTGGTGGACCGTCGAGAGTATCCGATCGAGCCGATCGGGAGGATCCTCGCCATTCTCCTTCATTGCGTGGGTGATGCCCTGGCGGCCGGTGGCGCCGGATTGCAGGCCGGGGCCAATCGTGGAACAATCGTCTGAAACCGGTTCGGAGCGGCGGTCTGTCTCCGCTCGATCCGATCCACCAACGACCCGCGGTCCCGGCGTCGGGGCCGCCCTGGAGTGCAAAGAGGACCCCATGCTTCCGACAGCACCGAAGCCGACGTATCAGCCGGGGACCCGCGTCCGGGTCACGCAGTATGTGCGGGTGGGCCACCGACGATGGCTGACGCAGGTCGAGGGCGTCGTCGAGATCGAGGGCCGTCGCCCGGTCGGCGGGACGGAGATGGGTGGCAAGGCGGCCTACCTCCAGCAGCCCACCTTGAGGCTTCGTCGCGACAACGGCGAGATCACCGAGGTCGCCCTCGACGCCGCGACCGAAATATCGGTCGTGACCGACTCAGTTGCGTCGGTCCAGGCCGTCGCCGGCCCGACCGCGGGCGGTTCCGTCCAGGTGATCGCCAGCCCGACGTCCGCCTGAGCCCGGTCGATCGCGCGTTCGACGGAATTGAAGCGGACTGAGTTCTACTTCCCCTCGTTTTCGAGTCCACGAAGAAGAGGTGCGAACGTGGGGTTCTCCGTCACCTACCGCTCCACGGGCGCCGTTACGGCGGCTGAGGCCGAGGCGATCGACCAGGCCGCCACTTGCTTGTGTGATGACCCCCACTGGGGTGTTGGGTGTGAGGAAATCTGCTTCGACGAGTGCTTTGACGCATATGCGGAAGGTCACCTGTCTGGTAGAAGCAAGCTAAGCCTGAAGACACGCCAGGAATACTCGATCCCCGGGGTAGAAACGCGCATCGTCAGGAGCCGCGACCTGATAGACGCCCTGTGTCAGATCTCTCGCGAACACCAAGTCGACTGGGAGATCGGCCACGATTACCACAACGGTCCGATCGGCTTCATCCGGAGTGGACTGGTCGACGACAATCTCATGGCGGAGATCGATCGCCTTTCGGCGGAGATGGAGGCGATTCGCAAAGGCAAGGAACGTCCTGGGCGGCCAGGGGTGATACCTCGTTTCTAGTTTTTCCTTCTGCGGTCATGTCGCCGCCCGGGAGCCATTGTCTGACATGGCGAGCCAGCGGACCCGCCTGGCGGCGGGCCGCTGTTCTATGTCGTTCGTCGCCTGATTCTGGCCATGGACGACCGCCGGGTCTCGGTGGCGGGTTCGGCGGATCCCTCGCTGTTCCTCCGATTGGATTGCGGGTTCAGCTTCCTTGCGGTGGGCTCGCTGCCCGTTTTCCTTTTTCACCTAGCCCGGATTTCTCACCGATAGATTAGCATCGGGTGCCTTTCGAGACGTAGATACTTGTGTCGCAACCACCTACGTCCCTCGCGAAAGGACACCCGATGCCGACACAGTGTAACCCCGGCGCCGCCCGCAAATCCACCCGCTCCCGATCCCGCCGGGCCACCCGTCCGGACTCGATCGTCCTCCCCGACGCGGCCCAGGATTCCATCTACCTCGACTTCCCCGCCCTCGGGCCCCGCGAGGTCAAGGCCGCCTTCGACGGCGGCGACATCTCCTCCGACGGCGGCGCCCTGCTCCTCCGCCAGGTCGAGCAGGCCACCGGCATCCTCCGACAGTTCGCCGCCTGCTTCACCGACCACCGCGATCCTGAGCTGATCGAGCACCCGCTGGAGCACCTCGTCGCCCAGCGGGTCTATGCCCTGGCCTTGGGCTACGAGGACCTCAACGACCACGACGACCTCCGACTCGACCCGCTGCTGGCCACCGTCGTCGGCAAGACCGATCCCAAGGGTATCGGCCGACGTCGCCGGTCCGATCGCGGCAAGGCCCTGGCCGGCAAGAGCACGCTCAACCGCATCGAGTTGACCCCCGTCGGCGCCGATCGGACCGACCGCTACAAGAAGGTCACCTGCTCGACCAAGCGCGTCGACGACCTCTTCGTGGAGTTATTCCTCCGGTCGCATGCGCGGCCACCGGAGTCGATCGTGCTGGACCTCGACGCCACCGACGATCCGACCCACGGTCAGCAACTCGGCCGCTTCTTCCACGGTTACTACAAGGGATATTGCTATCTCCCGCTGTACATCTTCTGCGGCGATCAGCTGCTCTGCGCCAAGCTGCGGCCCTCGGACATCGACGGTGCGGCCGGGGCGCTGAAGCACTTGCAGCGGATCATCGCGGCGATCCGCCGCGCCTGGCCGGAGGTCAAGATCCTGATCCGCGGCGACAGCGGGTTCTGCCGCGAGCCGATCATGACCTGGTGCGAGGCCAACGGCGTGGACTTCCTCTTCGGGCTGGCCCAGAACAAGCGGCTGCTCGAGCTGATCACCGAGCCATCGGAACGGGCCCGGCAGGAGTACCGGCGCACCGAGGAGCCGGCGCGGGTCTTCGCCGAGTTCGGCTACCGGACGCTGACCAGTTGGGGCCGACTGCGGCGGGTGATCGCCAAGGCGGAGCACCTGCCCAAGGGGGCCAACCCGCGGTTCGTGGTGACATCGCTGTCGGTCGATCGCCGCGAGGCGCGGGCGCTGTACGAGGAGGACTACTGCGCCCGGGGCGAGATGGAGAATCGGATCAAGGAGCAGCAGCTCCATCTCTTCGCCGACCGGACGAGCTGTGCGACGATGCGAGCGAACCAGATCCGCTTGTTCTTCTCGTCGGTGGCGTATGTGCTCCTGGAGGCGCTGCGGCGGCTGGGACTGTCGGGTACAGAGATGGCCGACGCGCAATGCCAGACGATTCGGCTGAAGCTGTTGAAGATCGGTGCGCTGGTGCGGGTGACGGTGCGGAAGGTGTGGGTGAGCCTGGCGAGCAGCTGCCCGTATGCGTCGCTGTTCCGGCGGGTGCACGAGCGGCTCTCCGGGCTGAGCCCGCCGCCGACGGCGATGGCCTGAGCGGCCGGGGGTCGCGGCTCCGGGTGTATCGGGAAGGTCCCTGAGATGGGAGCCGGCGCTCGGGGTCTGCGCCGCGGCGGGCTGCGGAGACGATCTCGGCGGCCGAGTCGGGGCGAGCCGGGACCGGCGGGCCGATCCGGGCATCAGCCCGACGCCGCGGACCGGCCCGGAGGTGCTGCCTACCCCCGCCGAGCCCCCGTTGGACAGACCGCATAACTCCGAATTCCTTACGGTGAGAAATCCGGGCTAGCTGCTCGTGTCCGGCGCGGCATTTGCACGCCTTCCGCGCCGTGCGTTGGTTGGTGTCACCGCGGCCGATTGCGTTCGGTTTCCACGATTCTCTTGTGGGCGATCGCGTAAATTGTTGCCCGTCATGAGTCTAAGAGGCCCACCGTTGTCCGCGACGGATGACATCCCCATCGGGACAGGTGCCATACGGTGAAGTCGCCTCTCGAACCGGCGGGAACGGTCGACTTTGCGCCCGCCTGAACGCATCGAGGCCACGTGTCGCTCTACGTGCCCGCTGGTCCCCGTTCAGAGTTATATATTCAACGAATATTATGCGAGAATTTATGGATACTGCCAATGATTGGTGGGAAGTGGGTTGCCTTTCGGGCGGCGGAGAGACGGGGCAGTTGCTCAGGGCGATCGACTGGGGGGCGTCGCCGCTGGGGTCATCGGATGGGTGGCCGCGGAGCCTCAAGACGGCCGTTCGGATCATGCTGACGTCGCGTCAGCCGATGTTCGTCTGGTGGGGCGAGGAACTGATTAACCTCTACAACGACGCCTATCGGTCGATCCTGGGCGGGAAGCACCCGTGGGCGCTGGGGCGTCCGGCGTCGGAGGTCTGGCGGGAGATCTGGGACCAGGTTGGTCCGCGTGCCGCCTCAGCAATGACCGGGGATGAGGGGACGTACGACGAATCGCTCCTGCTGATCATGGAGCGGAACGGGTATCCCGAGGAGACGTATTACACGTTCTCGTACAGCCCGGTGCCGGAAGACAGCGGGGGCGCCGGCGGGATCATCTGCGCCAACACCGAGGATACGCGGCGGATCGTTGGCGAGCGGCAGCTTGCCCTCATGCGAGACCTGGCGGCGCGGACGGCTGATGCGCGGTCTCCGGAGGAGGTCTGTGAGCGGGCGGCCTCGGCGATGCTCGAGCAGCCGCGCGATCTACCCATTGCAATGGTCTACCTGGCGGACGCCGAGATGCGTCGGGCGGAACTCGCCTGCGCGTCGGGAATCGCGCGGGGCGAAGCAGCGGCCCCCGAGTCGATCGACCTGGAGGTCCTGGGCGGTTGGCCGATCGCGGAGGCGATCCGGACGAACCGGGCAGTGGTGGTCGATGACCTGGAGGCGGTCTTCGGCGTCCTGCCGACCGGGGCCTGGGACCGGCCGCCTTTGAGAGCGGTGGTCGCGCCCATCGCGGCCTCGACCCCAGCCGGGCGCCCCGGCGTGTTGATTGCTGGGCTCAATCCTTTTCGACTTTTCGACGACGACTATCGAGGATTCATCGGCCTGGTCGCCGGACAGATTGGCGCCGCAATCGCACACGCCCAGGCCTACGAAGATGAGCGCCGTCGCGCCGAGTCGCTCGCCGAGTTGGACCGTGCCAAGACCACCTTCTTCTCGAACGTGAGCCATGAGTTTCGAACTCCGCTGACACTGATGATCGGCCCAGTTGAGGACACGCTGGCCGACGCGAACGCGCCGTTGCCGCTCGCTCATCGCGACCGGATCGAGATTGTCCACCGTAATGCACTTCGGCTCTTGAAGCTGGTGAACACGCTACTGGACTTTTCCCGGATCGAGGCGGGGAGGGTGCAGGCCGTCTACGAGCCGACTGACCTTCCTTCGCTGACGGAGGACCTGGCGAGCGTTTTCCGGTCGGCCGTCGAGCGGGCCGGGATGGAGTTGGTCGTCGACTGCCCGCCGATGACCGAGCCGGCGTTTGTCGACCGGGACATGTGGGAGAAGATCGTTCTGAACCTGGTTTCCAATGCCTTTAAGTTCACGATGGAAGGTCGTATCTGCGTTTCGTTACGGGCGAACAGGGGTGAGATCCGGCTGGAGGTCTCGGACACCGGAACGGGGATACCGGCCGAAGAACTGCCCCGCCTCTTCGAGCGGTTCCACCGGGTTGAGGGCGCCCGGGGCCGGACCCACGAGGGGACTGGGATCGGTCTGGCGCTGGTGCAGGAACTCGCTCGGTTGCACGGCGGGCGGGTGGAGGTCGCAAGCGAGCCGGGAACGGGCTCGACGTTTTTGGTAACCATCCCGGCGGGCCGCGAGCACCTTCCGGCCGACCGGATTGGCGGGACGCGGTCGCTTGCCTCGACAGCGATGGGCGCCATGCCCTATGTGGAGGAGGCAATGCGATGGCTTCCCGACCGGGCACCTGGGCCGAGCGGCCCTGAGGATCGAGCGGGCCTACTTCGAAGTGAGGCGACGCGGTCTGCCTCGCCTGGAGCCGACCGGCCGAGAATCCTCCTGGCCGACGACAACGCCGACATGCGTGAGTACCTCGCCCGTCTGCTCGGCGAACGGTACGAGGTTGAGTCGGTCGCTGATGGCGAGCGGGCTCTTCAGGCGATCCGACAGCGGCCACCCGAGCTGATTATTACGGATGTCATGATGCCGAGGCTCGACGGTTTCGGGCTGGTACGTGAGCTGCGAGCGGAGCCATCGACTGCCCCCATCCCTATCCTGCTCCTCTCGGCCCGGGCCGGCGAGGAGGCACGAGTCGAGGGACTTCGGAGTGGCGCCGACGATTATCTGACCAAACCGTTCGGCGCCCGGGAACTGCTGGCCAGGGTTTCGGGCCATATCGAGCTCTCGCGGGTGCGTCGAGCCGCGGCGCGCCGTGAACGCGAGCTGAGAGCCGAGGCAGAGGCGATTCTGGAGAGTATTACGGACGGCTTTCTGGCCCTCGATCGCGACTGGCGGATCACTTACCTCAACGCCGAGGCCGAGCGGATCAACGGCCGCCCCCGCGAGGAACTCCTCGGTCGCAACCACTGGGACGAATTCCCGGCTGCGAGTGGTTCGATCGTCGATCGTGAGCTTCGCCGGGCGGTTGCCGAGCAGGTCAGCGTCGCTTTCGAAAACCGTTACGAGCCGTGGGGGCGGTGGTTCGACGTGAGGGCCTATCCGTCGCGTGATGGCGGCCTGGCGGTCTACTTCCGCGACATTACCGAGGCGAAGCGTGCCCGGCTCCACGAGCAGTTGCTAGCCGAGGCCAGTGCGGCATTTGCCTCCTCGCTCAACTATCGGGAGACACTCCGAACCGTGGCCGGGCGTATCGTCCTCGACCTGGCCGACCTCTGCGCCATCGATGTGGCCAGCCGCGATGGAACGTTGCAGCGGATTGCCTGGGCCTACACCGGCGCTGGGGCGGAGGGACACGTCCGCGAGATTGAGCGCTGCGTCCCGACCTATTCCCAGCAGGATCACCCGATTGTGCAAGCGATGGCCAGCGGGCAGACCGAGCTGATCGTCCCGATATCTGAGAGTTGGATCTGTTCGATGGCTCTTGATGGGGCCCAGCTTGAGGCGATGCGCAGCCTGGGTATTCGATCAGCGATTGTGGCGCCGATCGCGGCTGGAGGCAAGGTGCTGGGAGCTCTGACGCTGCTCGACCACGATCATTCGGGACGGTGCCATGACGAGTTGGATCGCCGGGTCGCCGAGGAGCTGGCCCGCCGCGTAGGGCTAGCCATCGAGAATGCGACGTTGTATCAGAGTGCACAGGACGCCCGCGCTGAGGCTGAGTCGGCCAGTCGGATGAAGGACGAGTTCCTCGCCACGCTCTCTCACGAACTGCGGACGCCTCTGAGTGCCATCGTCGGATGGTCACGTCTATTGCGATCAGGGAAGCTTGGGGCCGACGATGTCGAGCAGGGGCTTGACGCGATTGACCGGAACGCCCGGATTCAGGCTCAGCTTATCGAGGATTTGCTAGACCTCTCACGAATCATCGCCGGGACTCTCCGGCTGGACATCCAAAGGGTGGGGCTCCCCGAGGTCATCGATGCTGCGCTAGCGACGGTCCAGCCTGCGGCTGAGGCGAAGGGTGTGCGCGTGGTCAAGGTTCTCGACTCACTTGCCGGTCCGGTCGCCGGAGACCCGGCCCGGTTGCAGCAAGTTGTCTGGAACCTGCTCTCCAACGCCGTGAAGTTCACACCGAAGGGTGGCCGGATTCAGGTCCTGCTTGAGCGAGTCAACTCACACGTCGAGATCGCCGTGATCGATACGGGGATCGGCATCCGGCCGGAGTTTCTGCCTTACGTCTTCGACCGATTCCGCCAAGCTGACGGGACGACGACCCGACGGCACGGCGGGCTCGGTCTCGGGCTCGCGATCGTCAAGCAACTGGTCGAGATGCACGGCGGTTCCGTCCGGGCGAAGAGCCCCGGGGAAGGTCTCGGCAGTTCGTTCGTGGTTTCGTTGCCGCTCCTGATCGTCCACGACGAAAAGGACGGACGGCGCGTTCATCCTAAGGAGCCAGCGGCCGGCGAGCTAGATTGCACCGATCTCCTCCTTGATGGTGTGAGCGTACTCGTGGTCGACGACGAGCCCGACGCTCGCGAGTTGATTCGCCGAGTTCTCGCCGGAAGTGGGGCGAGGGTGGTCGTCGCCGGATCGGCGTCCGAAGCGCTTGATCAGATCGAGGAAGGGCAGTTCGACCTCCTTGTCAGTGATATCGGTCTGCCCGAGACGGATGGCTACGACCTGATCCGCCAGGTTCGCGCCCGGGGAATTCCGGCCCGGGATCTGCCGGCCGCCGCGTTGACGGCCTTCGCTCGATCGGAGGATCGCCGCCGCGCCCTGCTCGCGGGATTTCAAGTTCATGTTTCGAAGCCGGTAGATCCTGACGAGTTGGTCGCTGTTGTCGCCAGCCTCGTTGGCCGAACGGGAGGCGGTTGAGCAAACTCTCTAACTGCTCGCGCTGCGGTAAGATCGAAGCGCATAGTGGAAGAACCGCCGGCTGGCCCAGAGCAGCAGGACGGTCGCCGCGATCGTCAAGGCGACCATCGGGCCATCGAGAACTCGGACCATTGCGTTCGCCGGCACGTTCACCACCACGAGGATCGGTACACAGTAGGTGAAGAAGGCGCCGAGCGGCTCGGCCCAGGGTCCCGAGAAGATTTCCTTGGGATACCGGGCCAGGCTGGAAAACAACCACCACATCTCCATCAGGCTCTGGTTGCGGACCATCCAGACCGAGATCGAGGTCAGCATGAGCATGAAGCCATAGGCGATGGCCGTCCCGCAGACGAACGTCACCAGGAACGTCGCGATCCGGAGGAGATCAGGTTGCCAGCCGGCATTCGCCAGCGCAATCCCCATCACGGCTGAGCCCATCAGGACGTTGGGCGCTGTGCCCCAGTCGATCCGCCGGCAAGTGATGAGGAATTGCTCGTCGATCGGCTTGAGCAGCAACCCGTCGAGATCGCCGGTGCGGACCAGTTCGGCAAACTCGTTGCAATTCTCGAGGAAAAGCATCTCGATCAGGCCGTTGAGCGCGAAGAAGCAGCCGACGAAGAAGAGGTACTGCGGCTCGTCCCAGCCGGCCACGGTGCTGGTTCGGGCGAAGACGACCCGGTAGAAGGCGATCAGAATGGCGAGCCAGATCACCTCGACCGAGACCTTCACCAGAAAGTTGCCGCGGAATGCCAGTTCTCGGTTGAGGGTGTAGACTGCCAGCCCGCCGAGCAGACGCAGATAACGCGCGATCCCGCTGAGAATCCCCATGGCCTCACCCTCCGAAGGCGCTGTAGCGCCGGAGGCCCAGGCGGTAGAGCACCCGGGCCAGTATCATGAAGAAGACTGCCCAGAGCAGCTCGCCCAGAAGGTAGAGCCAGAGGCTGGTCCCCTGGATCTTGCCCAGGAAGACCGCAGCCGGGAAGTACGCCATGTACTGGAACGGCAAAAGCTTCAGCAACCCGGCCCACGGTTCGGGCAGTAGATCGAGCGGGAGCATCTGCCCCGAGATGAAGAAGTTCACCGTCATCACGATATAAAGCAGCGAGGTCACCTCGAGGAACCAGAAGCCCACCATGCCGACGCTCACCTCGAAGAAGAACCCGACCAGGAACGCCAGGACCAGCGAGAGCGCGTAGGCGGCGAGCGTCGCGGGGTCGGGCAGGCCGTCGAAGAATCCTCGGCAGACGAAGAACAGCAGAGCATACGGGATGAACGACGTGACGATATAAGCGACCTTGTGCGCCACTCGATAGGCGAGGAGGTAGCCAATCATGTCCATCGGCTGGAGCAGGTAGCGCTTCAGTGTTCCCTCGCGAACGTCGCGGGCGATCCCGCCGGCGAGGTTCGGCATGCTGGAGAACATTCGGCTGATGTGGGTCAGCAGGAGGTAGGCGATCATGTCGCGATATCGGAATCCGGCCATCTCCGACTGCATCTTCCCCGCGCCCTCGTAGATCGCCTGCCAGAGGAGGATGGTCGTGACCATCGGCAGGAACCGGAAGACGGTCGCCAGGAAGAAATCGCCGCGGTAGGTCATCCGCTCGGCGAGCGAGACGCGAAAGATCGCCAGGTACTTGGCATAGCGGTGCCGCGGCACGGGCGCGGACGGGGCGACCTCGGCTTCGAGCGGGGATTCGAGGGTCTCAAGCGGCGTCATGACTGGCGCGGGCCTCCTCGAAGACACGGGCGATAACTTCCTCAAGCGGAGGCTCCTCGACGCTCACATCCGCGACCGAGTGCCGGTCGAGGACCGCCGCGAGGACCGCGGCCACCTGGCTCCGCCCGACCTTTACCTCGGCGAACGGGCCATCGCGGCGGACCACCTCGCCGAACCGGCCGAGGTCGTCGGGCGCCTCGGCCTCGAACTGGAGCCGGATCAGCTTCGTCTCGCTGAATCGCTCGACGATCCGGGAGAGCGGCCCGTCGTAGACCAGGTGGCCGTGATTGATCACGATCACCCGGTCGCAGAGCGCTTCGACGTCGCGCATGTAGTGGCTCGTGAGGAGCGTCGTCACCCCGCGCCGGGCGTGATAGTCGCGCAGGCATTTCTGGATCATCCCTTGCGCGACGACATCGAGGCCGATCGTCGGCTCGTCGAGCAGCAGGAGCCTCGGCCGGTGAAGGAGGGCAGCGATGAGTTCCATCTTCATCCGCTCGCCCAGCGAAAGCTCGCGCACGGCCTGTCGGGTCAGCTTCTCGACGCCGAGCAGGCCCGTCAGTTCGTCAAGGGTCGACTTGAACTCGGCCGGCGGAATGGCGTAAATCTCGCGGAGAAGTTGGAAGCTATCGGCCGCCGGCAGGTCCCACCAGAGCTGGTTCTTCTGGCCCATCACCAGTGCGAACTGGCGGCGGAAGACGTCGGCTCGCTCCCAGGGAACGTAGCCCAGCACCCTGGCCTGGCCGGCCGTCGGGTAGATCAGACCCGAGAGCATCTTCAACGTCGTGGTCTTTCCTGCGCCGTTGGGGCCCAGAAACGCGACCATTTCTCCCGGCTCAATCCGGAAGTGAATCCGTTCGACGGCGTGCACCTCGCGGTACTCGCGACGGTACAGGCCGCGCAGAGCGCCGAGGACGCCCTCCTTCTTCTGGGCGACCTGGTAGGTCTTGGTCAGGCCATCGACCTCAATAATGCTCATGATTTTCCTATGGGTCTCTCGGTAGTTTATTGTTTAACTTTAAGGTTGAGAATCCGAACCGTCGCTTCGTCTCGTGGCGGTTTTTTTGCGGTGTATTCTTATGTAGTGGTCCGTTAGTTTTGAGTGGAGTGCTGGTCTCGCAATTTTTGGCATGTGGCAGTTGAGGCAATCCTTTGATGGGTTAATGGGGCAGCTCACGGCTTTCGGTGCCGATGGCCGGGCCGACGAAGCGTGGCAGCCGAGACATTTTGCCTCGTAGAATGCGGGGGAATGATTGGCCTCGCGATGAGGGTCGTGGCAGGTCAGGCAACTCATCTCGCCGTTGCTCTCGGTGACGCATCGGCTGGCGCCGAACGTCGCGCCCGGCGAACGGACGAAGCGGGGATCTTCGGGATTTCGAGCGATCTCGTGCGGCAGGCCGACCGTATGACATTCGACGCAATGCCCGTTTGCTGCTGCCCCGGCAGAGGCGGGGACGCTGGAGATTGCGAAGTCCGACGAACCTCTCTCGTCCTGGAAGTCGCGTTCAACCGCGTGCATGTGGTTGCCGCCTGGTCCGTGGCATCGCTCGCAGCCGATCGCCCTGTCGGATGCCGAGGCACTCCGGCCACCGGTTGGCGGAGGATCACGAAAGTCGCGCGGGCGGGTCACGTGACAGTAGAGGCAGCGCATCACGCCGTCGCGGACGTCGATCTTCTGGCCGATCCTGTCGTCCGGCTCCTTGGAGTGTCCGACATCGCCGGCCGTCGGAGTCCAGCCTGAAGTGTTCGGATCTCGGTAATGCGAGATCCGAAGTGCCCGGTAGGCCCGGCGGTCATCGCGTGTGGTCATCGTCAGGTAATGGTCGGGCGAGCCGAAGGCATACTCGACGACCATTCGCGTCACGTCGTAGCCGAGGTTGGTTTTCACCTCGACTCGATCGCCTTCGCGGACCACCTCGTGATAAACCTTTGGATCGTCGGGATCGGGGACGGGTTGATCAGTCCGGGGCAGATCCAGCAAGCCAGTCCCGCGTGCGAACGTACGGGCGTGCCGGGTCGTTTGGTAGTGTCGGGCCACCTCGCGATGGCAGGGTACGCAGGACGATTCGCCGACATATGCGGCTGGCTCGGGCGTAATTCTGTGGTCGGCCCCATACGATCCTGAGCGGGTAAGTGCCGACGTCGCTTTGATCATCTCTCCCTGTTGCAAATAGGCCCGGCTCCGGAGCCATTCGGCCTCGGGGTCCGCCTTTGCGATCGCGTGAAGCACCTCCTCGGCCTTGGCTCCGCGCTCGAGCCGGAGCAGGTTGCGTGCGAGCAGCTTGCGATAGTGTGTCGGGTCGAACGGGGCGCCTCGGGCCTCGGAATCGCGGTGCAAGGCGTCGGTGAGATCCTCGACCACCCCGGGCGGGTCGTCGAGGATCTCCGAGATCGAACCAAGGATGTAAAGGCCGCGGGCCTCCCAGCCTGGCATTCTGGAGAGTCGGCGCGAGGCTTCCAGCGCTGGGCCGAACTGCTGAAGCCGGGCGCCGAGTCTTGCGTAGTGGTCGAGCATTTCGGGGTGGACGACCTCCGGTGCCATCGAGCGGCCCCAAAGTTTGAAGGCGGCTTCCAGTTTCCCCTCGCGGGTGAGGGTGAGACCTTTCAAGAAGAAGTCCTCAGCTTCCATCGTCACCGACGCGAGTTTTCCATCATACAGGTTTTTCGCGGCAGCATCACGGCCCAGGCGGGTGAGCGTCCGCGCGTAGAGTCGCACCTCGTTCCGGTCGGCCGACCAGATTCGATCTGGACGCAGGTCGATCCGTAGTAAGTCCTCGGCTTGGGACCACTCTCCTCGGTCGTAGGCTCGGCGAGCGAGTGTCGCTCTGTCCGGATGCGTTCCACGCCAGAGCGTCCACGCGATGGCTCCAACGGCGAACGTCGCGAGCATCACGATGACAGTACGGCGGTGGGGTCGAGGCATTGGGCCACCAGTTTTCGTTCTCGGTTTTCAGGCGCGGAGGATCTCTGAGAAGGTTACTTGTCAGGTTTTTGTGGGGCGACCCCGTGTTGAGCGGGACGAATCCAGCTTCAGAACATGAAAGCAAAATTTCAGATATCTATGTCTTTGGCTGTATAGGCTTCTTCCATGATGAACTTGAACCGGGCCTCGGGCTCCTTGCCCATCAGGTCGCTGACGGTCCGCTCGGTGTAGGGGCGGTCGTCGTCAGGGACGACGACGCGGAGGAGCCTTCGACGCGAGGGGTCGAGGGTGGTTTCGAAAAGCAAGGCTGGTGGCATCTCGCCGAGTCCCTTGAACCGGGTCAGGACGGGCTTCGCGTTCTTCGGGAGCGAGGCGAGGATACGGTCGCGGGCGGCGTCGTCAGAGGCCCAGTAGGTCTCCTTGCCGTGGGCGATCTTGTAAAGCGGCGGGCAGGCCAGGTAGATCCGGCCGTCTCTGAATAGCCCTTCGACGTGCCGGTAGAAGAACGTCAGGAGGAGCGTGGCAATGTGGTGACCGTCGCTGTCGGCATCGGTCATCAGAATCACCTTGCCGTACCGGAGGCGGCCTGGGTCGTACTGGTCGTCCATTCCGCAGCCAAGGGCGCTGATGATGTCGGTGAGTTCCTTGTTGTCGAGCACCTTGGCCTTGCCGGCCTGCTCGGCGTTGAGAACCTTCCCCTTGAGCGGTAGGATGGCCTGGATGTCGCGATCGCGACCCTGCTTGGCCGAGCCGCCGGCGCTGTCGCCCTCGACGATGAAAAGCTCGGAGATTTCGGGGTCGCTGCTGTCACAGTCGGCGAGCTTGCCGGGGAGGTTGAGCCGTCCGCCGACCGGAGTCTTGCGGCGAACCTGGCTGGCGGCAGCCCGGCTAGCCTCGCGCGCCCGGGCCGCCTGGATCACGCGGGCGGCGACCGCGTCGCCCACGCTCTTGTTCTTCAGCAGGAAGTTCTCGAGCGCGGGGCGGACCATCGACTCGACTTGCCCCTTGACCTCCGTGTTGTTCAGCCGGCCCTTGGTCTGGCCCTGAAACTGCGGCTCGTGAACGCAGACCGCCAGGACGCCGGTGAGCCCCTCGCGGATGTCCTCCCGCTTGATCTCCAGGCCCTTTTTGAGCAGTTCATGTGTCTCCATGAACCGCTGCACGGCCGTGCCGACCGCGGAGAACATTCCCAGCTCGTGCGTTCCACCGTCGCGGGTCGGGATCGTGTTGACGAACGAGCGAACGTCCTCGTCGGTCGCCTCGGTCCAGCTCAGGGCGAGGTAGCATCGAAGCCCGCTTTCCTCGTCCTCACGTTCCAGGACGAAGGGCAGGGGAGCCACACGCTGATCGTTCCGCTGCTTGTTGACCGCTTCGAGGAAGTCAGCGACGCCGCCATCGTGGCGGAACTCGACGTTCGTCTCGTTCTTCTTGTCGACGAACTGGATGACCAGCCCCTTGTTGAGGTAGGTCTTCACATCCAGCCGCTCGGCGATGAGCGAGGCGTCGTAGCTCTGCTCGTCGAAGATTTCGGAGTCAGGCGTGAAGGTGACGGTCGTCCCGCTCCCGCGCGAGGGCTCGCCCGGCTCGACCGGACCGAGCGGCTTGCCGCGTCGATATTTCTGGATAAATGTCTGGCCGTCGCGGCGGACCTCGGCCGTCAGGCTCTTGCTGAGCGCATTGACGACGCTCGCCCCGACGCCGTGCAATCCGCCGGCGACCTTGTAGGCGTCGTTGTCGAACTTGCCGCCGGCGTGGAGCGTCGTAAAGATGACCTCCAGCGCGCTCTGGCCGGTCTTCGGGTGGATATCGACCGGGATGCCTCGGCCGTTGTCCGAGACGCTCATGGTCTTGCCGTCGGCGTGCATCGTGACGACGATCCGGCTGGCGTGGCCATTCATCACCTCGTCGACGGAGTTGTCGACGATCTCCCAGAGGAGATGGTGCAGCCCGGCCTTGTCCACGCCGCCGATGTACATGCCCGGCCGGCGGCGGACGGCCTCCAGGCCCTCGAGGACCGTGATCGATTTGGCGGTATAGGTGGCTGAGGACATTAGCGTTCCCGTCAGTTGTGTGGGCACCGCCCACCGTCGTTACTTCTCAACGGCGGGCGGTGCCCACCCTACAAGTTCAACTGGCCTGCATCGCCGGAATCGTCACCGGCCGGATGACCCGGATCTCGTCCGCACGGTCCATGTCCTCCCCCATGAGGCGGGTGCTACAGGTGCTGGACAGATACCATCGGCCCTCGATGCAGGCGAGAGACCAATAAGGGTCGTGAGGGTCGAGATCGCCGACGAACGGATAGACGTAGCAAAGCGAACTCACGGCGAACCGATGCCATCATTGCTCGGCAACGCGTAGGTCGGGGAATGGCCCGAGTCCGGCCTCCTCTCTGCACACCAGACAATTGAGGACGCAAGGCCACCGCGGATCGTCGGTGCGACCGACCAAAGCCCAGATGGCACCCGGTTCGTCGGGCAGGACGGATAAATCTTCGGCTACATCTACTCGTAGATTGCGAGGCAAAATCTCAGCAAGGGCCGTGGCGAGTTCATCCGGAGTCAGCGCCCTGGAAAGGGCGATGTCGAACATCTCGCTCATCGTTATTCCTATTTCGTATCCCCTGAGTCCCGAGCGTCGCCCGTGCCAAGGCCCCTCAGATCTCCGTATCCCGCGCGCCTTCGTGGTGAGGGACCCGGATGGAGGTAATCAGAGTCAGATCGCGTACCTCCCATCGATCCGTATGACCAACGAAGACAACCCGGGTGAGATCGCCCGGATTCCAGGCGACGTTGTCCGGATGGGTGATCCGCAGGTCCCGACCGTCCGCCATGTGGATATGGAACGGCTCGAACGGCCGCCGGTCCTTGACCTTCTTCAGCTCTTCGATATTGCGCATGGCGGTTATCCCTCGATGCTATTGCTCGGATCCCCCTTTGATCCACCGCCCTCGTTGAATTCCTCCACCGACGGGATCGGCTCGGCCTCCTCGGGGAGGATCGCTTCGAGCGACCCGCGCTGGAGGATGGCGTAGCCCTTGCCGCCACGGGAGGTCACCGGGTACTTCGTCGCCCGGACAATCTGCGTGGAGCCCCGGTTCGTTCGGACGGTCAGCCCCTCGCGCTTCTTGTTCGCCAGGACGAACCCGATCACCCGGTCTTTCGCCTCCAGTCGGATCGCGACCACGCCGCGCGCCGCGCCCGAGACGATGTTCGCCTCCGTCACCGGGAAGATGAGCACCCGCGCCGATCGGGTTGCCAGGCAGAGGTTCTCCGAGCCGTCGGTCGCGTGCACGCCAACAACCCGGTCTTCCTTGAAGCCGGGATCCAGCCGGACCACGATCCGCCCCTTCTTCGTCGACACCGCCGCAAGCGGCGCCAGCGAGAACCGCAGCACCTTCCCGCCGGCCGTCACCGCGATGCCATACGGCGGCGGCGGCAGCGAGGGGTCGGGGGCGTGGCCGTCACCATTAGCCGGGGCCTGGCCGTTGCCGATGGCGTGGGAATCGCCACCGTCCAGCTCGCCGTCGAGCAGGTGCTGGACCAGCTTCGGGCCCGTTTGCGGGTGCTTGCTCGGGTCGGGCAGGCAGCGCGGGTCGTGGCAGACCACGCCGATGATGTGCTCCTGGTCCTCAAAGGCGAACTGCTTCTGGATCGGCTCGCCGTGACCGGTCGTCATCGGGATGTCGTTGACCCGCGTCGTGTAGGCGATCCCGCGATCGGTGAAGATCGTGATCGTCTGACGGGCCCGGGCGCGGTAGACCCAGCCCACCTTGTCGTCGTCGCGGACCCGGATGCTCGCCACGTCCATGAACGACTTCTGCCGCTTCACCCAGCCGTCACGCGTGATGATGACCCAGGCGTCCTCGTCGACGATGTAGTCTTCCTCGCGGAACTCCATCGGCGCCGCCGGCACCTCGATCTTCGTCCGCCTGCGATCGCCGTAGGTCTGGGCGATCTCGGTGAGTTCGCCTCGGATGATCTGCCAACGCGCCGGCTCGTCGTCGAGGAGTTGCTGGATCTCCTTGGCCCGTTTCCGCTTCTGGGCGAGCTCCTCGCGGATGTCCTTGATCTCAAGCTTGCCGAGGCGGTACAGCTTGGTTTCGAGGACGGCATCGGCCTGGATCTCGGTCAACTGGAAGCGAGCGATCAGCTTCGGGGCGGCGTCGGCCTTGCCGTTGCTGTCTCGGATGATCCGGATCGCCTCGTCGAGGTTGTTGAAGACGACCTCGAAGCCTTCGAGGATGTGAATCCGATTGAGCAGGTTCCTTAACTCGTACTGGAGCCGCCGGGTGACGACCTCCAGCCGGAAGTCGAGGAACTGCTGAAGGATCGTCTTGAGGTCGAGCCGGGCCGGGACGGCGACCTCGGCTCCTTCGGCGGGCAGGAGGCACGTCAGGTTGATGCTGTAATTGATCTGGAGCGGCGAGTTTTTGAAGAGGTACGCCATCGCCGCCTCGGCGTTGGCTCCCGGCTTCAGTTCGAGCAGGATGCGGATCTCGTCGGTGCTGAGATCCTTCACGTTCGTCAACTGCGGGACCTGCCCCCGCGAGATCAACTCGCCGATCCGCTCGACCATCGGGTCCTTCTCGATCCCGTACGGAATCGAGGTGATCAGGAGCGCATTGGGGCGGTCGGGGTGCGGCTCGTAGGTCCCCCGGAGTTTGATCGTCCCCTGGCCGGTCGAATAGATTTTCCGGATGTCCTCCGCCGGGTTGAGGATCACGCCGCCGGTCGGGAAATCGGGCCCCTGGATCTTTCGGAGGATTTTTTCCAGCGGAAGCTCGCGGTCGTCCAGTAGCGACACCAGCGCCGAGCAGACCTCTTTCAGGTTGTGCGGCGGGATGTTGGTCGCCATCCCGACGGCGATCCCCGCCACGCCGTTGATCAGCAGGTTCGGATACTGCGCCGGCAGGACGATGGGCTCGTCGGCCGTGGAGGCGTAGTTCGGCCGGTAATCGACCGTCTGGTCGCGCAGCTCGCTCAAAAGCGTCTGGGCGATCGGGGTGAGGCGACACTCGGTGTACCGGAATGCGGCGGGCGGGTCGCCGTCGATCGAGCCGAAGTTGCCGTACCCATCCACCAGTGGGTGCCGCATGCTAAACGGTTGCGCCATCCGGACCAGCGCGTCGTAGATCGACTGGTCGCCGTGCGGGTGGTACGTCTTCATCACCTCGCCGACGACCGCCGCGCACTTGATGTAGCGCCCGTCGGCCCGGACCTGAAGGTCCTGCCACATCGCGTACAGGATGCGACGCTGCACCGGTTTGAGGCCATCGCGGACGTCGGGCAGCGCCCGCGAGGTGATCACGCTCAGCGCATAGTTCAGGTAACGCGACCGCGTGGCCTCGGCCAGCGCGACCTCCTCGATCACGGCGCTGGTGCGCCCGTGTCCACGCCCACCCCGGTCATCCGTTCCCTTGCGTTTCGCCATCACTCGCGCCCCGATCGCAATCGACCCCACCCAAAACCCGATCGCCCCGATCGATCGCCGGGCCCCCCTCTCAACAGACCTTCAACCGCCCCGGCCCGCAATCCCAGTTTCCCTGGGGGTTGCTGTAACTGCGTATACTATACCACAAGGTCGTGGGCCGATCAATGCGGCGTCTCCCGGGTCTGGATCGCCGGGGAGGACGGGTCACTCGGGGGACGGAAGCCCGCTCCCTGGCTGCAAGTCCCTGTTCGCCATTAGAATGCAGTCTGTCGAATTCCGGAGGAAACGGCAACACGGTTCCACCGTCGTGGGTTGCTGGGGGGATTGAGATCGAGATGATCTGGCCGTTTCAACGAAGAAAGAACAGTGCGGGGCCGCCCGCTGTGGATGCGGCGGCCATTGTACGTCGAGCGCGTCGGCTGCGGTTCCGGGTGCCTCCCGATGCGGTCTCGCAACTTGCGGGAGCGTACCATGGGGCGCGGCCGGGAATTGGGTTGACATTTGCCGAGCTTCGAGCGTACGAGCCCGGCGACGATGTTCGGCACCTTGACTGGAACGTGACCGCGCGGCAAGGGCGGCCATTTGTCCGTCGGTTCGTGGAGGAGCGGTCGCTGACTCTCTGGCTGGTGGTGGATGTTTCGGCGAGCATGCGGTTTGGGGCTGAGCGAAAGACCAAGGCCGACCGAGCTGCGCAGTCGGCGGCTCTGCTGGCGACCGCCGCCATTCAAAACGGCGACCGCGCCGGGCTGATCCTGGTCAGCGACCGCATCGAGCTCGAGCTTCCGCCGGCTGGAGGTGTTCGCCATCTCTCGCAGTTGGTTCGGGCGCTGGTCGCGACTCCAACGACCTCCTCAAAGACAAAGCTGAGTGTCGGTCTCGCCCGCGTTCGTCAGACGGCCAGACGAGCGATGATCGTGGTGATCAGTGACTTTATCACCGAGGAGCCGCTGGTTACCTGGCGACGCGCGTCGCGCCGGCACGATACGATTGCTCTCCAGGTTGTCGACCCACGCGAGCTGGAACTTCCCGAGGTGGGCTTGCTCGTGCTAGAGGATGCAGAGACCGGGATGGTCCGAACCGTTGACACGAGCTCACGTCGAGTGGGGGCGGTGCATGCTGACTCAGGCATGCGCCGCTCGGCGGCATTCCGGCATTGGTGTACCAACGCGGGCATCCAGGGCTTCACCATGCGGACCGAACTTGACCCCATCGTTCCGCTGATTGAGCTGTTCTCCCGACGTGCCGCCCGGAGGGGGCCGTCGTGATAGGAGAGAAAGCGGTGGGACTGATCCCACCTCGACCGAACCTCGGCCCCGAGCCCTGGCGCGACCCCTTGCTTGATTGGCGGATGATTGGGGCTTGCTTGTTCCTGGCGGCGGCCATCCTTCTGGCCGGCGGGTGGGGTTGGCGTCGTCGGGTGCGCCGAAGACATGAGAACGGGTCGGTGAGTTCTCTCGCTTCGATCGATTCGGGCGCGCGTGGGAGATTGCTGGCGCTCTCTGTTGGTCTTCGCGATGCACTGTCAGGCCACCTGGGCGCCTCATTCCGAGCCCGGACCACTGAGGAGATTGCGGTAGACAATCGGGTTTCCGCGCTGCTGGGCGAGGAGCGGTTTCGTCAATTTTTGCAGTTTCTCGACCTGGTCGACCGGATCAAGTTCGCGCCTGACCGTGGCGAGGACGGCAGCGTGGAATTGGCGCACGCGCTTTCGGTCTGGGAACCGACCCTGGCGACGATCATCCGATATGTTCGATCGCAACCTCGGCGCCGATCGCGGGTTTAGGGGGCTGCGTGATTCTCGCGGACCGGCGGATAATTATTCCCCATCGATCGGCGAGAGCGTTTCGCGGTGTTGAACCTGGTCCTGGTTGAACTCGACGCCGATCATGTCGCTTCGGTAAACGCCGGTTCGGACCCGGATGCGCCAGGTCATCTCTCCAGCCATCTGCTCGGCCGAACCTGACTCGGCGACGACCAGTGTTTCGGCGGATTCGCCTGGTCCTAGCTCGGGAAATGTCTGTCCGCGAATCTTCCATTCGCTATCGATCGCGAGTGGGAAGAGACGGATGCTCTGCCCACCGGCCGCAGCGATGTATGGATCGTACATCCGAAGATCCCGATCCCGGACGAAATTGCGATCCAGCGGCGAGAACGTCCGATCTTCGGATCGGTTCGACAGTCGAAGCCGAAGGATCAGACAATGATCCTCGCGACGGCTGGTCCCTGGATGGATTGCGTGGATCAGAGCCACAGGACCGGCCTCGATCTCCAGGGGGGTGACCTCAATCTCGCCGATCCGGAGCGAACGGCCGAGTCGGGTGAGGTTCTCAGGCGGAATCGGCGGGGAAGGAGTCGAGTCGAGGGCGTCGGCCGGGGGGCGGAGCGGTTCGGGCGCAGACGACCGGGTAGCCGTCAGGTGCGGGTCTGGCGGATTCGGCTTCAGGATTCGCCCTGTCCCAATCAGCCAGATCAGGGCGAACGTCAGTGCGCTCGCATAGGTGAGCAACGCGATCTGGCCCCAGGGGATCGGGGTTTCCTCCGGGCGATCGCCATCGGCGGAATCAGATGTGATTGGCTGGATTCCAGGCGGCGAGGACTCAGGCCGGAAGGAAAGATCGACGCCTTCACGATCGCTCTGGATCGGCGAGGTGGCAAGGGTCGAGGTGCCCGCTTCTACCGGCTGGCCGATCACGGAGCGAAAGATCTCCGAGGTTCTCGGGACCTTGACCGATTGGTGGATCGGGACACCGATCTCGGGATCCGCTGCGGCAGCCGGCCGGTCGCTGGAGGGTTCGAGATTTGGGTCGGGCTCCGGGGACTCGATCGATTCGGAGAGGACACGGCTCAAATCGTCGAGGACGGAGTCGTAAACCGGTGCGTCGTCGCTGGGTGCTGGAAAATCAGACGGATCGTTTCGAGATAGGGAGCTCGGTCCTCGGGACGAATGGCCTGACCCGTCGCTTCGGGGCAGACCGTGGGGCTTCTCGGGATCCGGGGTTGGATGGGGCTGGTTCGGGATCTTGCGGCTCATGGCGGCGTTCCTCACGCGATGGGAGGGATCCCGGGGATCTCAGTTCGTCATCCTTATTCGGACCGTGGTCCCCGCTCCAGCGGAGAGAAGTCTGGCAGCGTCGCCATTAACCACGGCGACCTCCAGCCATCCCGAGCTGCCAGTCAGGGCGATGAGTTGGCCAGGTGACCGCTCTCCGTACGTACCCACGATCCCGACGATTCGCTCGCCGGCGATCTCGATCTCCCAGCACTCCGCTGGTGTGAGGCCCAGGTGGTCGGTATGGATGTTGGTAATCAGGTTGCCGAATGTGTCCTTGAAGATCACTTCGCCCACCGCACTCCGATCCTCGCGGGTCGGCTCGAAGTTCCGGAGAGTGATGAACCGTTCCAGCTTCGGGCCGAGCTCTTCCGGAGACTGACCCATCGCCAGGTGGGCGGCAGCCGGCGCCAGAAGGTCGCGTCCGTGGAAGGTCGAAGAGACCAGGGCGCGGCGGATGGTTGGGCTAGTGATCGCTCGAACCTCGTCAGGGGGCCGGCACCGGATCACTCCAGTAATCAATCCGTTGTCGGGTAGGACAAACCAATGGCCTGCTGATGCTACGGCGATCAGACGTCGATCCGTCCCGACACCCGGGTCGACAACGGCCAGGTGAACCGTCCCGGCTGGGAATGCGTCGACAATATTCGCCAGTACAAACCCGCCTTCCAGTACGTTCTGAGGCGCGATTGTGTGACTCACATCGACGATCGTTACGTCGGGGGCCCGCTCAAGCAAGACCCCCTTGACCGCCGCGACGTAGGGGCCGTGCAGTCCGAAGTCGGTTGTGAGGGTGATGATCCCGGGTCTCATAATGTCTCCGGATGTCGATCAAACCCGTCAGACCCGGCCCACCTCGTAAACTGCCGTGATCCGCGAGGTCATCCCGCCCCGTGGGTTGAAATGGCCGACGATTTTCATCCGTCTCGGTCGGCACGAGGCCACCAACTCGTCGAGGATCGTATTGATCGAGTGCTCGTAATAGATCCCGCGATTCCGGTAATCGCAGAAGTAGAGCTTCAAGCTCTTTAGCTCCAGGCAGGTCGCGTCCGGGACGTACGTGATGACGATCGTCCCGAAGTCAGGCTGGCCGGTCTTGGGGCAAACGGCCGTGAATTCCGGGTAGGAGATCTCGATCTCGTAATCGCGATCGGGGAACTGGTTCGCGAACGTTTCGACCGGGGCCGGCATGTCGATTCCTCAGGAGTACTCTCGAGCCAGGCGCAGCAGGTCATCGACCGGCTCCGTCTCTGTTTTGAGGGGCCGTCGCGACGACCATCAACGTTTATTCTAATACAATCGGTCGGCGTCCCGGAAGTTCCGGCGTTTCGAATCTCGTGCGAGATGCAGGCGACGCTCAGGCGTGATGCCCACGAAGCGCGCGAGTCAGGACGATCGAGAAATGCCCTGGGCCGCCGGGAAGACCCGGAGTGAGCCTTAGAGTGACGAGGCCGGTCCCGCGGAGAATGCCCCGAGTGCCTGTGCTACCCATAATCCGATACGAGTACGTGGACGGCAGGGCCGAGAAACCAACCTGCTCCCCTCTCGCCATGAGGTGAAGATTGATGGAAACACCAGGGCGCCCGTCAAGTGTAAGGTCGCCCTGCACCTGGCCCCGAGCGATGAAGCCGAGACCGTCAAAGGTCGCCGAAACCGTCGTTGGGCCGAGTCTGTTCACATTTCCCTGGCCCGAAAGCTGGTAGATGGCCCCTACGTCCGGGTTGGGTATCAGGATCTGGTACTCTCCCTGGAGTGTCCCATGGAGCCCGGCCAGACTGCTCGATCGGCGGACCAAAGAGTGAGTCTCCTTAAGCGATTGGATGGCCGCCGAAAGCGACATGCGGTCTTCCATGCCCTCGAGGATCGGACGGACCACACGGATCGGACGTTGCATGTCGATCCCCTTACCTTTCCTACCGGCCGGGGCCGGTCGAAGTTCGTTATATTCGGGCCCGGGAGAACATTCCGAGATCCAGTGAATGGATCGTCATCAATGCTTTCGGAGCTGTCAAGGGTTGTAGATGACCGATTTGCCATCAGGTTTTGTCGGCAGGATCTCGCCGGAGACGATCCGGTGGTGATCGGCCGCGATCTCGAGAATATCGCAGTCGACGCCTCCCCGAAGGCCAAAGGCGTCGGCCAACGCTCCTGATTTTCTCACGATCAGCCTGTGTCACAAAAGATGGGACGCCACTCAGGCAAGCAGCGGCCGGACAATCTCGCCGCTGATGTCGGTCAGCCGGAAGTCTCGTCCCTGGAACCGGTAGGTTAACCGCGTGTGGTCGAAGCCCAGGAGATGCATCATGGTTGCGTGAAGATCGTGGACATGCACCCGATCCTTGATGACGTCAAAGCCCAGGTCGTCGCTAGCGCCAAGAGAGAGGCCGGGCTTGATACCGCCGCCAGCGAGCCACATTGTGAAGGCGTTCGGATGGTGGTCGCGGCCGTCGTTGCCGCCGCCCTGAACCATCGGTGTTCGGCCGAATTCTCCGCCCCAGACCACGAGCGTATCCTCTAGCATCCCGCGCTGCTTGAGGTCCTTCACGAGAGCGGCGCAGGCTTGATCGGTGACGCGGCAGTTCTTTTTCAGGTCGTTGACGAGGTTACCGTGCTGATCCCACGATTCGTGGAAGATCTGCACGAACCGGACGCCCCGCTCGAGTAGCCGACGGGCGAGCAGGCAGGTGTTGGCGAAAGATGGCTTGTCCGGCTCCGCGCCGTACATTTCGAGGATGTGGCGAGGCTCGTTACCGATCTGCATCACGTCCGGGGCTGAGACCTGCATTCGAAAGGCCATCTCAAAGGCGTTGATCCGCGTGGCGATCTCAGGGTCGCCCGATCGGTCAAGGTGCATCCGGTTGAGCCGGCCGATGGCGTCGAGGCTCTCTCGCTGAAGGTGGGCGTCTACGCCGCGCGGATTGGAAAGATAAAGGACCGGATCGCCACTCGTCCGAAACTGGACACCCTGATAAACGGTGGGAAGAAAGCCGCTCCCCCAGTTGGAATTGCCGCCGCTGGGGCCCTTATTGCCAGTGCTGAAGACAACGAACCCAGGCAGGTCCTGCGACTCGCTGCCAAGCCCGTAGGTGACCCAGGCGCCCATGCTCGGCCGGCCGAAGATCTGGGAGCCGGTGCTCATCAGGATCTGTCCCGGTGCGTGGTTGAAGGCGTCGGTGACCATCCCCTTGACGACCGCGATGTCATCGACAACTGTTGCCAGGTGGGGCAGTAGTACCGATAGCTCGGTCCCGCTCTGGCCATGGCGAGCGAACTTGAACTTCGGCCCAAGCAACTTCGAATCGGGCCGGATGAATGCGGCACGATAGCCCTTGATGAGGTCGGGGGGCGGGAGCGTGCCGTCAAACTTTGCGAGCTGAGGCTTGTTGTCGAAGAGTTCCAGATGGCTCGGTGCCCCGGCCATGAAAAGGAACAAAATCCGCTTGGCCTTCGGCGCGTAATGCGGGGTCTTCGGCGCCATTGGGTTGAGGGAAGCCTCCGACGCGCCGGCATCCTGTCCGAGTAATTGACGCAGGGCAACGGTGCCAAGGCCGACACCACACTGCTGCAAGAACCAGCGGCGAGCCACCATGCGGGGGTCGACGTTCCGGTAGAGATGGTCCTGGCAGTTCATGGCGTGGTTCCTCCGTTGGGAGTTGCGGGGGACGTGCCGAGGGACTGGGCGATGATGGCGTCGGCCCAGGTCTGATCGGCCTTGCGGAGTCGGGGCCTGGGTGGATGGCGGTAGTCGATCGTCAGGTCGTACCCGGCCCGATCGTAGAGTTCGTGCAGGAGCCGGTTCAATTCCAGGGTTGGTTCCGAATCCCCGGGGAGTAACGGGATGGGTATGCGAGGGATTTCGGCCCTGTACGAAAACCCGTAAAGATGGGCATTCTGTTCCGTCCTCGGACGGAAGATCAAAATGCGGTAATCGCTCGGATGCCGAGGCCCTTCCGGGGGCATCGGGCTACCCGATCGGAGGAGGTCGATCTCGACGAAATTCACGCCGGCCGCCAGGTGCTCCTGACGCTTCTCGAGATACTCCTCGCGAGCCTTCTTCGTCTTCTTGTTGGTGGGGGATAGGATCTCGACGACGGTGACGAGCCGACGACCAGGCAATTCCTGGATCGTCAGAAAGGTCTCCTCGATTTCATCGAGAGGCATCGGGATCACCACATGGAATGTCTCCGCATCAACGCGCTCCAGGACAGCGATGCTGCCCTCGCGCTCTGACAGCGTGGAATCCGTTGTGTGAATCGCCACATCCGGCCTGTACAACTCATCGTGATCGAGGCCGCTGAGAATCGTCGAGCGAGACTCGATCCCCACGAAATATCGAGGGCGAACCTTGGGCGCCACCGCATCGCGGATCGAGACGATCAGGCTGTTATGGACGTCGGGCCAGAGGTCGGGATCCTCCAGCCACGGGTCCATACCGGGGAAGAGCGGTCGCATCGGACTCACTCCTTCGTGATGGTCTCGTCGAGGTTGAGCAGTACCCGCGAGACGGCCGTCCAGGCGGCGAGTCGGGCGGGCGTGGCAGCCTCGGGCAACTCGGGCCGGTGCGAGGGATCGTCGGCGGCCAGCGACCACGGGTCGGCGCCGGGCTTCTCGAAGCGCTGAACCTCGCGCTCGAAGAGGTCGAGAAGCGTCGCAGTCTCGTCGGGCTCGGGCCATCGGGTGAGGCAGCGACGGAAGGCGTATTCGAGCCGGGTCCTGTCGTTCCGGCCGCCTTCGCGGAGCGTCTTCAACGCCAGCGCCCGGGCGCATTCGAGAAAGATCGGCTCATTGAGCGTGGTGAGCGCCTGGAGAGGTGTGTTCGATCGCGTTCGGCGGACACAGGCGAAGTCGCCGTTGGGGGCGTCGAACGCCTGCAACATCGGGTAAGGGACCGACCGATAACGAAACGTGTAGATCGCCCGACGATACCGATTGGGACCCTTTGCCTCGTCCCAGACCTTGGGGCCGTAGCTCGTCGGCGGCTGGAACAGGAACGCCGGCGCCGGCGGGAAGACGCTCGGCCCGCCGACCTTTGGGTCGAGCAATCCGCTCGCTGAGAGGGCAATGTCGCGGACAATCTCCGCATCGACCCGGAACCTCGCTCCACGCGCCAGCAGTCGGTTATACGGGTCGCGAGCCTGCATCGCGGGTGTTACCCTCGACGATTGCCGGTAGGTGGACGACGAAACGATCAGCCGGTGGAGTCCCTTGAGACTCCATCCGCTCTCCATGAATTCGACGGCCAGCCAGTCGAGCAGTTCGGGATGGCTGGGCGGCTCGCATTGCAGGCCGAGGTCTTCGCTGGTCGCAACGATCCCGGTTCCGAAATACGACTGCCAGACCCGGTTGACGATCGCGCGGGCGGTCGTCGGCGAGCGGCGATCCACCAGCCATCGGGCGAACCCCAGGCGATCCTGCGGAGCGTTTTCGGGCATCGGGTTGAGGAACGACGGTACGCCCGGCGCGATGGAATCGGCTGGCTTGAGGAAGTCGCCTCGTTTCAGCAGGTGAGTGATACGGCTCTTCTGCCGCTCGGCCAGGGCCAGTTGCGTGGTCCCCTCTGGATGGCGTGACCACAGGGCCTCGATCTGGGCGTTGGCGATCTTCCAGTCTGGGACCGTCGTTCGCCAGTAGCTGAAGACGATCGCCTCTTGCTCGGACGTTCGCTTCACCCGAGGGATCGCCAGAATCTTGCGGACGTCGTGGGGCAGGGAGTCGGCAACCGCGTCCTTGCTTGAGGTAACGGAGAGCCGGAACCGGCCAAGATTGTGGTTCTGGTTGTCGTCGCTGTTCCATCCTCCATGGTTTTGCGCGAGGAAGAACGTCAGGACGGTCCCGTGGGGGAAGTCGATGGGCTTCTCCGCGACAAAGACGGCCTTGCGCGGCTGGTTGCGCCGACCCGGGCCGATGTCGATCCCCCAGGCCGTCTCGTTTTTGCCGTCAATCGCGAAGGCGATCGGGCCGGTGACTCGCTTCTTGCCGCTCCGGTCCTCGAAGATCGCCTCGAGCGGTTTCTCGGGCGGGTTGACGTCGGCGGTGGCACTCCGTGGCACGACGTGGCGCTTTTCGCCGGGTTCGTCGGCCGGCGCGGCCTCGACGCGGAACTCGGTGAGTGCGGCGGTTCCCTTGATCGACCGGCCGGGTCCACTGAGCGGTAGATTCGGATCGTTCAGCAATTCCAGCCGGAATGCCGTGATCGGTCGGAGATCGGTCCGCGCCGTCAGGCGGAGCGTGTGCTTCGTCGGCGCGTATCCGAGCGAGAGGATCGAGCCGTCCTCCATCGGGAATTCCTTCTCGCCGCCTGTCGACTCGTCGTCGACCTCGAGATGATCGAGGACCCGCCAATCGGGCTGATCGCCGACAACCCGCTTTTCCCATTCGGCCATCTTCTCGCGCCAGGCAGGATCGCGATGCTTCAGCTTATCCTCGATCTCCCGGGTCTCGCGAAGGATTCGAGACCGCTGCATCTGCTCGTCGGGCGAGTAAACCGCAATGTTCGCCTCGTGACTATTATTGAGGAACGCGAACATCCGGTAGTAATCTTGCTGCGTAAGAGGATCATATTTGTGACTGTGACACTGGCCGCACTGGATGGTCAGCCCCAGAACGGCCTTGCCGATGCAGTCCATTCTGTCAAACATGGCCTCCATCCGGAACTGCTCCGGATCAACGCCTCCTTCCTCGTTGATCATGGAGTTCCGCAGGAACCCGGTGGCCACGCGCTCTGACTGGCCAGCGCCCGGGATGAGGTCGCCGGCGATCTGGTGGATGATGAAACGGTCGTAGGGAAGGTCGTGGTTGAGAGCCTCAATGACCCAGTCGCGATAGGCAAAAACCTGGCGCAACTTATCCTTTTCGTAGCCGTCGGAGTCGGCATATCGGGCGGCGTCGAGCCAGATTCGGCCCCATCGTTCACCGTAATGGGGCGAGTCGAGGAGCCGGTCGGCCAGTCGGTCGTAGGCGTCGGCGCGGTGGTCGGTGAGGAAGACATCGACTTGGGCGGGAGTCAGCGGCAGGCCGATAAGGTCGAGGCCGAGTCGGCGGATTTGAGTGACGCGGTCGGCCTCGGGGGAGGGTGAGAGCCCTTCGGCTTCGAGCCGAGCAAGGACAAAGCGGTCGATTGGATTGCGGCCCCAGTCTCGGTGTTTCACGGCAGGCAAGGGTGGCCGGGACGGCGGGACGAAGGCCCAGTGTTCTCGGTAGGCGGCTCCCTGGTCGATCCACGATTTCAGCCGCGAGATCTCCTCGGTCGTGAGGGTTTTCTTGCTGCTTGCTGGTGGCATCCGCTCGTCGGGATCATCGGCGGTGACCCGAAGGTACAACTCGCTGTCGTCGGCATGTCCGGGAACAATGGCCGGGCTGCCAGACGCTGCTGGAGCGTAAGCGTCTTGGGGGTTGTCGAGCCGAAGTTTTCCCTTTCGCTGGCCGGCGTCGGGGCCGTGGCATTTGAAGCACTTGTCGGCCAGGATCGGCCGGATCTCTCGGGTGAAATCGACCGGCCTGGCCCTCCGGTTTTCCGGCTCGCCGGCGGACGACGGTGCGGCCGTGAGCCCGAACAGAAGAACAGCGAGGCCGAGTCGGGCGATACCGATCGGCGGAGGAATGGGGATCGTCGGGCCTGGACGGTGCATGACTCTTGCCCTCGCGCTGGCCGATGGGCCCGGGTCGATGGACCCGGGCTCCGCGCCCCGTCCGGCGTCCGTCCGCGACTCGATGCGATCGTGGGGAACCGGCGCGAACCCGGCGCGCCGGGCTCGTGAGGCGGGACCCGGACCGTGGGGCGGGTTCCTGCATCTTAAGGGATCTCGGGCGGATGGAAAAGCGAGCAGCGTCGGGGGGGTCGTCGGCAGGCGGCGGACCTTAATCGGGATCTTCGGGCGTGTTGAGGAGGGCCGCGACGTTCCAGAGTCGGAGGACGCCGTCGTTCCCGCCCAGGGCGATCAGGCGGCCGTCGGGTGAGAAGGCAATGGCGTTGAGGACGGCCATGCCTGGTGCGAGCCGGCGGATTGGACGACCTGTGACGGCATCCCAGAGGCCGGCCGTACTGTCGCCGGTGGCCGCCGCCAGATGGCGGCCGTCGGGAATCTCGACATGTCCAGGCCGATCTCTGCCAGGACCACCTCAGCGACTCGCTGGGCGACCCCCGGGATCGTCAGCAGCCTCCGGACCTCCTCGCCAAAGGGGTGCAGCGCCTCGTCGATCCGATCGTCATAACGGCCGATCAGTCGCTCCAGGTGCGCCAGGTGGTCCATATGCGAGCGCAGCAGGAAGCGATGATGGTCGGTCACGGCACCCCGCAACGCCTGCCGGAGCTGCGGGATCTTCGATCGCAGCCGTCGCCGTGCCAGCTCGGCGACCTTCATCAGGTCGTATTCGCCGCGGATGATCGCCTCGATCATCTCTCGACCGGAGACGCCCAGAACATTCGATGCGACCGACGCCAACTTGACGTTGGCATCCTCCAGGACCTTCTGAATCCGGTTGGCCACGCCGGTCTTCTCGCGGATCAATTGGGTCCGTTGCCGGGTCAGGTCCCGTAGGTCGCGGGTCGCTCGCGGTGGGACGAAGCTGGGCCGTAGCAGGCCGTGTTGCAGCAGTTGGGCGATCCACTCGCTGTCCTTGACGTCGGTCTTGCGGCCGGGGAGCTGCTTGATGTGATGAGCACTGACCAGGACGACCGGGAAGCTTAGCTCCAGGATGTTGAACACGGGCTTCCAGTACGAGCCGGTCGATTCCATCGCGAGGATCGTGACCCCCTGGCCGGCGAGCCAGTCGGACAGATCCAGCAGGTCGCAGGTCATGGTGGCGAAGGTCTTCGTCGTTCTCGAGACCTTGCCAGCGGGGTCGACCCTCCGGACGGTGGCGACCACGGTCCGCTTGTGGACGCCGAGTCCGGCGCAGCAGGTGTGAAGCACATCCATCGGCGAGCCTCCCCAAAGGGGCCTCGCACGGGCGGGGACATCGCGGGAGAGCGTCACTCTGCTCTACGTGCTCCGCCGGCCTCGGTGAGGCAAGCGGGCGACAAGTTCGGGTACGCACGAAGCCACTTCGCCAGGCTGACACGCGGGCTCGAAGCACCAAGTGAATTCCGGCGTAAGACCCGTGCGAGGCATCCTCCCAGACTACCCAGAGACGAATCGGTTTTCATCGGTTCGGGTGCCGCCCGAAGGGCGGCGTGACGGCTGACACCAATTTCCCTCCAACACCAATTTCCCTCCAAGCCGATCGGTGGGTCCGGTCCGGCGGGATGCCGGGCGCCAGATGGCCAGATCGGGCCGGGTGGCCGCGGGGACGGCCGGAACGGAGCGGCGCCCGCCTCGGGGAGAAGGGAACGCTCGGGCTCGCGGGCGGCGGGCGGGACGACTTCGTCCCGGGTCATCCGGGAGCGACGAGGCCGGGGGATCCGGCGACCGGCCCGTCGGCGGGGCCAATGACAGATGTCGATTCGGCTCCTGTCCCTTTATCCCCGTTTCCCGTCCGTCAAGAACTAGCTGCGTCCTTGCGCCAAGAAGCTCGGAAAAGGAGGATCGCTCACAACGAGAAACCTTTTACCGGAACCCTGCGGGTAACCAATCCCGTCCGGCAAAGCCGGGCCAGCAGCCGGAAGCGAGTCTTGCG
>DAIDKV010000269.1 GCA_027449865.1 Planctomycetales bacterium | reverse complement strand
CCTCCGGCTCCTCCGGCGCCTCCGGTCTTGAAGCCGCCCTGGGTGGCGCCTCCGCCGGAAGTCAGTCGCACGAGCTGGACCCGGTCATGACCCGGTCCGCTGGCCTTCGGGTCGTAATTCTTGCCGGGCTTGATCGCGATGTGAGCCGCGTTGAGGAGTTGCTTGAAGAGCAAGGCGAACTGACCGCCGACACTCCCGCCGCCGCTCCCCTTGGTGTTGACGGGCGACCCGGCCCCTGTGCCGAACCCAAACGAGCCGCTCAGGCCGCCGGCATACCCCCCCTGCCCGCCGTTGCCGCCGCTGCCGCCGGCGCCGCCAACGGCCGAGTTACCACTCAGGGTCCCGTTGAGGATGGAGATCGACCCGGCCGCCTGGAAAATCGCGCCGCCCTGACCGTTGCCGCCGAGGCCGCCGGCGCCACCGGCGCCACCCATCGGCGCGACGCCCGATCCACCCGTTCCGCCCGCGCCGGCCGTGCCGCCTCCCGCGCTATTAATCAGCCCGGCCATTCCCGCGGCTCCGCCGACTCCACCGGCGCCTCCGGCTCCTCCGATTGCCCGGTTGCCGGAGAGGGTCGGATTGGTCAGGCTCAGCGTTCCACCATTGAGATAAAGTCCACCGCCGGCTCCAACACCGCCCGGCCCGCCCTTGCCTCCCGCACCGCCTGCCGCGCCCTGGAAGAGCTTGCTGAGATTGCTCAGGCCCGCGCCACCGAAGAAACTGGAGCTGCTCGGGGCGTGGACGCTTCCATTCGGCGTCTGAGTCGCTCCGGGCAAGCTGAGGCTGCTCCCACCGGCCAGCGTGCTCCCCGCGCCGCCGGCACCCCCCGCACCGCCAACGCCACCAACGGCCGAATTGCCCGAGACCTTCGACGCCGCGAGAGTGAGCGTTCCCTGCGCGAGATAGAAACCACCGCCACGGGCCGTCCCGCCGGCACCGCCCGCACCGCCCGCACCACCGCCAGCGATCGTCCCGACCACGCCGCCCGCACCGCCGACGCCCCCCTTGCCGCCCGTCCCACCGGCGCCGCCCACCGCCGAGTTCGATGCGATCGAATTGGCCGAGCCCTGCACCGAGCCGCTCGCCTCGTAGAGCCCGCCGCCCGATCCTGTACCGCCTGCACCGCCGTCAGCCCCGGCGAAGACCTTGGTCTGACCGGCGACGGCCGGCACATCACCCCCGAGACCGCCGGCACCGCCGGACGCGACGTTCCCCGAGACCTTCGAATCGTGGAGAACCAGGGTGCCCGACGCCAGGTAGATCCCGCCTCCACGCGCCGACCCGCCCGCGCCTCCAGCGGTGGGAGGAGCTCCGGCGACCGTTCCTTTCCCGTTCTTCCCAGGCTGCGAGGGGACGCCCGCCGCGCCTGCGGCGCCAATCGCCCCCTGCGCACGGTTGCCCGTGACGACGACCCCGCTCATCTGGACCGTTCCGCCGTCGATCAGTACGCCGCCGCCGACCGCCACGGTGCCACCGAGGGCCCCGCCGTTGGTCGCATCGCCGCCAGCGATGGTCAGGTTCTTGAAGACGACGGTGATCCCCGCAGTCCCGGACCCCAGCACCTCGAAGATCCGGTCCAGCCAGGTGGGGTTGCCCGGCCGAATGATGGTCTGCGAGGCCCCCTGGCCCTCGATCGTCAGCGTCTTATTGGAAAGGCTCGAAGTGTTCTGGATCACGATCTGGCCGAGCGTGGCGTCGGTCAGCATATACCTCCCCGCTTGAAGCACGATCGTGTTGCTGGCGTCACCGTTGCCGTCAGCCGTCGTGATGGCCGAGCGCAGGCTGGCATCGGCCGGTACCGGGTAGAACGTTCCGGAGTTCGGGTCGGGATTCGCGACGATCGAGAACGGCTGCGTGGTGACCGTGCCGAGCTTCCCTCCGGAGATCGTGAGCGTATATCCCGAGCCGATTTTCGCGAGGCTCAGGCCCGAGAAGACCGCACGGCCGTCCACGGCGTTGACCGTGATCGTCCCGTTGGTGACACCGCCGAGTGCCGCGCCGGTCGGGTCGTTGCCGATCGTGAGGGTCATCGGGCCGGAGTACGAGGGATCAATGTGGCCGTCGGGGCTCACGGCCGAGACTTCCACGCCAAAGGTATCATTGACGATGACAGACGAGGGAGGCTGGGCTGTGATCGCGACCTGACTGGCGGCCCCATAGTTGACCAGGTCATTGACCAGCGCCGGGGCGTTCGGCGAGCCCAGACCGGTGACCATGTCGTAGCCTGGACCGGCGGAGAAGCCGCCGTTGCTCCCCTTGGTGATGTCGTGGAAGTCGGAAGCAGGCGCCGCGTAGATCGCCGGAAGGGTCTGGGTGGGGCCGTCAAGGCTGCCGGAACCCTGGAGCGCCCGGCCCTGGTCGGCGATGGCGATGAGACCGGACCACGAGGGCGCCGCCACGCTGGTCCCGCCGATCGAGTACCAGCTCCCCATGCCGTCGGTGCTGTCCCACGAGTCGTAAATCGCGACGCCGGTGTTCGGATCGGCGTTCCAGGCCACGTCGGGCATGGTCCGCTTGCCGGTCTGCTGAACGCCCTGCTGGTAAGACGGCTGAGGCTCATACTGACTGATACCGCCGCCACTGCCCGACCAGGCTGTCTCGCTCTGGATCGTGTTGTTCGCGTTGAGCGTCAGCGTTGTTCCACCGGCGGCCAGCACGTTGGGCGAGTAGGCCGGATAGTACCCCGGCGAGCCCTGGTCGCCCGCCGCCGCGATGAAGGTGATCCCGTTGTGGCCGACCGGTGTCGTGAACGTCGAATCCACCGACGTTTGACTCGCGTATTCGGGAATCCCCCAGCTCATCGAAATGACCGAGACACCCGGCAAATTGGCGGCGGTCTGCACGGCCTGGAAAATATCGGAGTTGCTCTGGCCGTTGCTCGCCTCGACGAGGTCGATGTTGGCCGCCGGAGCGATCGCGTGCGCCCATTCGATGTCGAGCGCCTCTTCCATCTCCCAGGTGCCGTTCAGATTGCCCGCGCCGGCGGGGTCGGTGCCGGCCAGGCTCGTCGTGCTCCCGGTCTGGCCGTACTTGGTGAAGACAAACGGAGTGTTGATCCCGAACTGCTTGTCGAACATCGCCAGGTCGCTACTGGCGAAGGCCGGGTTGAGTCCCTGCGATTGCACGCCGTTGATGTAAGTGTCGACGAAGGCCGGATCGTCGTAGGCGTCGACGATCGCGATGGTCTGACCAGCACCATTCCCCTTGATCGGGTTGGCGGTGCTGCCAAAATTGATCGAGGTAATCCCGTATGCGGTCAGAATCTGGTTCGGCGTGTAGCCGACGGGCGAGGGCGAGCCGAAGTCAAGCTTCGTCGGCCCGCTCGTGGGAATCGCATGCGGAGTGCTTGGCCCAATCGGATTCGGCGAGTGGATCACGATCGGAAGAAGCGGAACGTTGATCGCCGGCGTCGTCAGGACCAGACGGGCTTCCAGGGCCTCGAGTGTCGGCCTCCCGAACCCCTCGCGATGGGGCCGGCTCCGACGCGATCGCGACGGGGACGCCATGATGTCTCTCCTCGGTGAATCATCCGTGGCAGATCGGGTTCCTGGTCGACGCGCATCGGAGCAGAGAGGCTGGCCGCGACGAGGGCCGCGACGCACGCAGAGCGCAGTACGGAAGCTGGCATGGGCCGAACACCGCTCGGAAGCGGGGCGGAAGCCGATACCCGACAGCCTGGCTCTCGCATTAGACTAGGGATTTCACCAACGAATTTGGTACGGGATCTCGGAGAAGTCAAGTCAAGTCGTCAGGAATTGTCATGAGGAGGGGCGCGTGCAAGGATGGCGAGCGGTGTTGGTGCTATCGATTGGCGGAAGCCTGGGCGTGAACGCCCGGTACTGGCTGGGCGTGGCAATCGCCCGATGGGTCGGGGTAGCGTTTCCCTGGGGAACGCTCTTTATCAACGTCACCGGTGCCTTTGCGATCGGGTTGCTCGCGGTTCTACTCTCGCGCTGGATGCCACACCCGGAGATTCGACTGCTGGTGGTGGTCGGCTTCCTGGGGGGCTACACGACCTTCTCCTCGTACGCAGCCGAGGCGATGGCGCTCTGGGAGCGGGGAGCCCGGGGCGAGGCGACGGCTTACGTCGTGGGAAGTGTCGCGGCGGGAATGGTCGCCGTGGTTCTCGGAACGGGCGCCGGGCGTCTGGTCAACCATCATGTTTCGAGCTGGCCGGTTTCCGCGTCCTCGCCGAGAACGGACGAGACATCCGCCGTCCGGCAGATCGCCCAGCCCGCACCGGCGCCCACGGATCGCGGCGCGGTCTCGGAGAAGGCTCCCGGACGCGGTTCGAGGGAGGGCGATTAAGCTCGCGACTGCTCGCTCCCTTCAGCCACCCGGAAAAGAGTCGCTTGGCTTTCGTCGCGACGGCCTGAACCAGAGCAGCAGGAAGAAGAGGAAGGCGAGCCCCCCAAAGATCGCAACCAGCGACCACTGGCCGTCGCTGTAGGCAAACAGAAGCAGAAAGAGCGACATCAGGAGCCCGGAGAGGAAGACGGTCCGAAGGGTCTCCGAGGTCGTCCAGGGCGGCGGCTCGATCACCGGATCGGGCTCGGCGGGTTCGTCGGTGTCGGTGTCCTCGGTGAAGAGGCCTGGCACAAACTCAGCGCCAACCGCCCCGATCATCCTGCGCCGGGCGGAAGGGTGCCCCAGCAGGATCGGCGGTAGCGCTGGGACATTGCAGGCCGGGCATCGGAGCCACCCCTGCCATCGAACCTCCTCGGCCTCCAGCTCCGCCCGGCACTTCGGGCAGGAATACTCGACAAAATGGACAACACGCGCCACCACGGAAAGGCTCCATTTTGATTGGTGGAACCCGGAAATTCACGAAGACCCCATCGATCGAGAACCCTACCTCCGGATCGGCGGTTTCCGTCCACCTCGCACGACCCGCCTTCCCAATGGTATCGCGACCCTCAGACTCCAGATAGGAGGAAGCAGGAAGCGGTGGAAGCGGGCAGGCCCTACTCCCGACTCTCGGATGCGATTAGGATGGGGGCGCCCGTCAGTCGTGGTGGTTTGTGGTCGTGCGGCGGAGACTTCCGTCGGGCAATGCAGGGGCCTTGCGATGGATGAACAGTTAACCGGCGCGACGGGTATCGCTGGGATGCCCCGGCTGGAGATGCAGCAGATCGCCAAGAACTTCGGGGGCGTTCGTGCCCTCCGGGGCGTGACGCTGGTGGCGCCGGCGGGCGAGGTGCATTCGATCTGCGGCGAGAACGGGGCAGGCAAAAGCACACTGATGAAGATCCTCGCCGGGGCCATCCCTGACTACGAGGGCCGCATCATGCTCAACGGCCAGCCGGTCAAGTTCTCCGGCCCACGCGACGCCGAGGACGCTGGAATCCGAATCATCTATCAGGAGTTAAACCTCGTTCCACAACTGACCGTTGCCGACAACATCTTCCTCGGCCGAGAGCCGACCCGCGGCGGCAAACTCCGATGGCTCGACTCCCGGACGATGGAGAAACGCACTCGCCAGCTCTTCGATCGCCTCGGGGCCCCGATCTCGCCTAGGGCCCGCGTCGGCGATCTTCGGATCGGCGATCAGCAGATGGTCGAGATCGCCAAGGCCCTGGCCTTCGACGCCTCAATCGTCATCATGGACGAACCAACCTCCGCGCTCTCGGATTCTGAGGTCGCCCGCCTCTTCCGGGTGATCGAGGACCTCCGGAAGTCGGGCGCGACGATCCTCTACATCAGCCACAAGATGAACGAGGTCTTCCGGCTCTCCGATCGAGTGACCGTCCTCCGCGACGGCCAGTTCGTCGCCACGGCAACCCGCGCGGAGACCACTCCCGGCCAGGTCGTCCGCTGGATGGTCGGCCGCGAAATCGCCGCGATGAACTACCGCCCGCACCCGATCGGCGAGCGGCCCATCCTTGAGGTCGAGCACCTCTCACTTCCCAGACCAACCCACAGCGGGCTCCCCACCCTCAAGGACATCTCCTTCACCGCCCACGCGGGCGAGGTGATCGGTATCGCTGGCCTCCTCGGCGCTGGTCGGACCGAGTTGCTCGAATCCATCTACGGCGCCACGTCCACTCCACCACGCGGAACCATTCGCCTGGAAGGCAAGCCGGTCCGGTTCCGACACCCCGACGAGGCGATCCGGGCGGGCGTCGCGATGGTGACCGAGGACCGGAAGTCGCTCGGCCTCTTCGGCCAGATGACCGTCGCCGAAAACATTACCCTCCGACGGCTCCCCAGCCTGACCTTCGGCAAAATCCCGCTGGTCAACCCCCGCGCCGAGCGAGAGGCGGTCGAGAGCTCGATCCAGGAGCTTTCGATCAAGACCGACGGCGGCCGGGCCCCTGTCCTGAGTCTCTCAGGCGGGAACCAGCAAAAATGCATCATCGCCCGATGGCTGCTCGTCGAGCCAAAGCTCCTCCTCCTCGACGAACCGACCCGCGGGATCGACGTCGGGGCCAAGTCGGAAATCTACCAGTTGATTCGCCGCCTCGCCGGTCAGGGCCGCGCGATCCTGATGACCTCCAGCGAACTCCCCGAACTGCTCGCCGTGGCTGACCGCATCCTGGTCCTTTGCGAGGGACGTCTCACCGCCATCATCCCCCGCACCGAGGCCACGGAAGAGGCCATCATGCACGCCGCAACCCGCTTCCTCGACAAGGGAACCCAACCCGTAACCCGCGCCGAGGCCGGATGAACACGGAATCTTTATTCTTCGATCTTTTTTGAATATTCCCTGTTGAATATTCAGAGTGGTAGGCCCAGCCAGCGTCCGCACCCCGAATGCCCCGGAGGCCGCGATGAAAATCCGAACCACGCTCCTGCTCCTCCCCCTGGCGATGCTGGGCCAGGCGGCCGAGGCCCAGTTTCCCCGGTTCGAAAAGCAGGAGGTCGATCCCCGCGCCGGCGCAATCGTCTACGCCGTGACCGCGGCCGATGTCGACGGCAACGGAAAGCCCGACGTGGTGGCGGTGACCGAGGACGCGGTTCTCTGGTACGGGAACCCAGGCTGGTCACGTCACGAGATCATCCGGGGCGCGACAACCCGCGACAACGTCTGCATTCAGCCGCACGACATCGATGGCGACGGACGGATCGACTTCGCCCTCGGCGCCGGCTGGAAACCGCCTGACTCGAAGACGCCCAGCACGCTCCAGTGGCTCGGTCGAGACGGCGGAGGACGCTGGCAACTCCACCCGATCCGATACAACGAGCCGATGATCCATCGCATCCGCTGGGGGACGGTTGAGCAGTCGGGGGCCGGACCGAAGCAGCTCGTGGTCGCCGCGCTCCAGGGCCGGGGAACTCGCGGACCCGACTGGGGCCAGGGCGACGGCGTCCGGCTGCTTGTTCTCAAAGTCCCCGCGAAACCGGCCGATCCCGACTGGCCGGCTCAGGTTGCCGACGCCTCGCTGCACACCATTCACAACCTTCAGCTTGTGGACCTCGACGGCGACAGCCGCGACGAGATCGTCCTGGCGGCCTGGGAGGGCGTCTTCGTCCTGCATCGCGACCCGGCGGGCCGATGGAGCAAGACCCGGATCGGAACGGGCAACCAGGAGTCGAAACCGTCGAAGGGGGCGAGCGAGGTGAAGGTCGGCCGCCTGCGCGGAGGGCGGTCGTACGTCGCCACAATCGAGCCCTGGCACGGCTTCCAGGTCGTCGTCTACACGCCGCCGGAGAAGGCGGGAGGCGAGGACGGCCGACTCTGGAAACGCACCGTGATCGCCGAACCGCTGACGTGGGGACACGCCGTCTGGTGCGCCAACCTCGACGACGACCCCGACGACGAACTGATCATCGGCCAGCGCGACGCCAACCGCCCAGGGACCAATGCCCCGCGCGGGCCGGGCGTCTTCGTCTTCGATCCAAAGCCGACGGCGAACGGCCTCGCGTTCGACCGGCATTCGATCGACGATGGCGGCGTCGGCTGCGAGGATGCGATGGCCGCCGATCTCGACGGCGACGGACACCCCGAGATCATCGCCGGAGGTCGGTCGACCCACAACGTTCGAATCTACTGGAACCGCCAGGGCGCCTCCCAATGAGGGGACGATGGTACGTCTTCGCGGCAGCCGTGCTCTGGAGTACCAGCGGTGTCCTTTCCAAGACGCTCGAACTGGACGCGATGACCATCGCGTTCTTTCGAGGGCTCTTCGCGGGGCTTCTGTTGCTCCCGTTCATCCCAGGACGTGCCTGGACGCCCCGGCCACTGCTCCTGCCATTGGGCGCGGCGTTCGGGGCGACTGTCGGAACGTACGTGGCCTCGGTGAAGACAACCACGTCGGCCAACGCCATCTTCCTCCAGTGCACGGCGATCCTCTGGGTGGTCCCCCTGAGTGCGGTCTTCCTCGGCGAGCGCCCGGACGGGCGGGCTCGGGTGAGCATCGCGATCGCGATGGTCGGCATCGCGCTGATTGTCGGCTGGGGTTACGACGGCCGACCCGACGAGTGGAAGGGAATCGCACTGGGGCTCGCCAGCGGCCTGATGTACGCGATGATCTCGGTCGGTCTGCGAGGGCTGCGCGGACTCGACCCGATCTGGCTGAGCGCCTCGCTGAACCTCCTCGGGACTGCGTCGCTGGGGCTCTGGGCGGCGGCCAGCGGGCAGGGGATCGGCCGGCCAAACCTTCCGCAGATGCTGGTGCTGGCCGCCTTCGGCGGGCTCCAGATGGCGATCCCCTACGTCCTCTACGCACGCGGCCTTCGAGAGATCGCCGCGCCCGAAGCCGGCCTGATCGGGCTGATCGAGCCCATCCTCAATCCGATCTGGGTCGTCCTGTTCGTCCACGAATGGCCCGCCCGGGCGACTCTGCTCGGCGGCAGTTTCCTGCTCGCCGGGCTCGCCTATCGATATATCCCGCGGCGGCTCCTTTCCCCGAGCCGTCCCCATCCCCTGGAATCGGGAAGCCGGGGGCTGCCTCCCGAGACCTGCCAGCAAGTTCCTCGCAATCTCTGAACGTCGATGGCACCCCGACCCGATGAAGGAGTTTTCACATGCAACGGCAGCATCGCATCCGACATTTCGCGACCGCCCTGGCGATCGCGTCCGGCGTGGTCGTCGTAACGGCCGGTGTCCGGGCTCAGGAGCATGCGCACGAGGGGAAGACCAAGGTCGACCCGAAGATCAATGAGACCTTCCGCAACCCCGACCCGAAGGCGTTCGTCAAGCGGTTCGAGAGCGAGTCGCGCGAGCCCTACGCCCGTCGCCACGAGATCGTGGCTCAGCTCGAGCTGAAGCCCGGCATGGCCGCCGCGGACATCGGCGCGGGGACCGGCTTCTTCTCCCGGCTCATGGCCGAAAAGGTTGGTCCGAAGGGAAAGGTCTACGCGGTTGACGTCGCGAAGCCCTTCCTCAAGCACATCGAGGCCGAGGCCCGCAAGCAGGGCCTCAACCAGATCGTCACCGTCCTCGGCTCGCAGGACTCAACCAACCTGCCACCCGACTCGGTGGACGTCGTCTTCTTCAGCGATGTCTACCACCACCTGGAGCATCCTCAGAAGACACTCGCCACAATCCATCGGGCGCTCCACAAGGGTGGTCGGCTGGTGATCGTCGAGTTCGACCGGGTTGAGGGGCGCAGCTCCGGATTCGTGCTCAAGCACATTCGAGCCGGACAGGACGTCTTCCGCAAGGAGATCGAGTCGGCCGGCTTTGTCGTGATCCCAACGCCGAATCCTCCGAAGCTCAAGGAGAACTTCTTCCTCCGCTTCGAGAAGAAGGGTTGACCGGCTGAAACGCGAGCGCGGGCGGCTACCGGGGCGGGCTAGTTTTGTCCGGGATCGGAAACGACGGGAGCTTTCCGGACAGTGGCCCAGACCTCGACAAACGCCTGCGATTCCGCGTCTCGCCAGGCCAGGCCGGCCTCTTCCAGTTCATTGGCACGCCGTCCCCATCGCTCGCGCCAGTCGTCGGGCCATCCGGCGACCACGGCTCGGTAGGCGGGCGGGGGAATCCGGCGGGGCGGTCGCGATTCCGCGACCCGCCCCGGTCGATCGGCTGGCGAAGGGGCAGCCTCGTCCTCGTCAAACATCATGGAGAGCCGTCCCTGGACGCTTCGAATCCGAGATCCGCCTCGGCCACGCTTCGGGGTCCGAAGTTCGCTCACGGGTTTCTCTCCGCGCTCAGGCTGCCGTCATCCTCCTCTTGAAATCCTTCCCAACCGATAGGCCATTCCTCTAAAGTATTATTCGTCCAGGGGATATCAGCAGTCTACTTGCTGTCCTCAATTTCACAGGTTCTTCCCCGTTCGATCCGTCGAAACCTCACTTTCCCACCGGTGCAAGCTCCGCCATGATGCCAGAATCCAACGTGGACGAATCGGCCAGGTCGGCCGACGGCAATGCCAGGCCGCTGATGCCGGCCGAGTTTGGCCTGCCGATGGCGACGTTTGTGATCGTGGCGAGCATGGTCGGCTCGGGCGTGCTGACAACCTCCGGCTTCACGATCAACGAGGTCGGCAGCAACGCCTGGATGCTCCTGCTCTGGACCATCGGCGGGCTGACAGCCATCTGCGGGGCCCTCACGCTCGCCGAGCTCTCGGCCGCCCTGCCAAAAACCGGCGGCGATTACGTCTATCTGCATGAGGCATACGGCCCCCTGCCCGCGTTCCTTTCGGGATGGGTCTCGTTCCTGATCGGCTTCGCCGCGCCGGCGGCGGCGACGGCCTCCGGCTCGGCCAGTTATCTACTCGCTCCCTGGAGATCGACCGGGGCGAGCCGCTCGATCCTCGAACCGATCCTCGCCACCGCACTCCTCCTGTTCTTTGCCGTGATTCATGGAATGAGTCGAAGGCAGTCGTCGAACGTGCAGGGCTGGATCACCGCGATCAAGCTGCTGGTGCTCGGTGGATTCGCGATCGTCGGTCTGCTCGTCGGCTGGCCGCACCTAGAAAACCTGGCCGACCTGCATCCGGCCGAGGGTCCACCCGATCCGTTCAAGATGCTCTCATCACTTGTGTATATTTCGTATGCTTATGTTGGGTGGAATGCGGCTTCTTACCTCGCGGGCGAGATCCGCGACTCGCAGCGACTGCTTCCGCGGGCGATTCTGATTGGGACCGGCGGCGTGATGGTCCTCTACCTCGCGGTGAACGTCGTCTACGCGATGGCGCTGACCCCCGCCGACATCCGCGCGATCATCGCCGACGCCGGTGGCAATCCCGGCGCGGTCACGGCGATCGCCGAACTGGCGGCGAATCGGCTGTTTGGCAAGGGATGGTCGGAGGTCCTGAGCATCGCGGCCGGACTGATGCTGCTGTCGAGCCTGAGCGCCTATCTGCTGATCGGCCCGAGGGTGATCTACGCGATGGCGACCGCCGGCCAGTTCCCGGCGATCGCCGCCCGGCTAACAACCCGCGCCCGGACACCGGCCGTCGCGACGGCGTTCCAGGTCGCGGTGGCGCTGGTCTTGCCCTGGATCGGATCGGTGCAGGAGATCATCCTGTATGCGGGTGTGGGGCTCTCGATCTTCTCGATGCTCTCAATGAGCTCGATCTACGTCCTCCGGCGGACGCGCCCCGATTTGCCTCGTCCGTTCCGGACACCCGGCTACCCGGTCACGCCGGCCATCTTCCTGATCCTGACCGGGATGATGACCCTCGCGGCCTTCGGCCAGCATCCGAGGGTCTCGATCTATTCGTTGCTGAGCATCCTGGCGGGGGTCCCAATCTATTACGCCTGGCAATGGTCGGGCAATCGTAGGCGACTGACGCCTGATCCCGATGGGACCTGAAGCGATGAGCATGGACCTTCACCCCGATCCGACGGTCCGGGAATGGCTCGAAGCGGCCCGGCGCGGTGAACTGGCCCGGCTCATCGAGGGGCTCGACCGGGGGATCTCCATCGACACAACCGGCGTGTGCGACACGACGGCCCTGATGCTGGCCGTGCTCGCGGGGCAAGCCGACGCGGTCCGCCTGCTGATCGATCGCGGGGCCGACCTGCACGCCGTCGGTCGCGACGGACTGACGCCCCTGGCCTGGGCGATCCGCGAGGGCCGAGATGAGGTCGCCGCGATCTTCCGGACGGCGGGCACCGCCGAATGAGGCGTCCCGTCAGCCGGACGCCCCTCCAAGGTTCTCGATCGCCCGGATGAGCTTCTCGGGATCGGCCGGCTTGACAAGGTGGCCGTCGAAGCCGGCGTCGAGGGCGCGTCGGACGTCCTCGTCCCGGCCGTAACCGGACAGCGCGATCAGCCGGATGCCCGCCGAGGCAGGATCGGTCCGGATCGCCGAGGCGACCGCGAAGCCGTCCATCCCCGGCAGGCCGATGTCGCAGAGAACCACGTCGGGGCGATGGTGGGTGATCTCAACCAGGCCGGTCGTTCCGTCGTGGGCGACAGTCACCTCATAGCCCCGGAGCGTCAGGATCTGCCGGAGGGTCTCGGCGGCGTCGCGGTGGTCCTCGATCACGAGAATTCGGCGCCGGCCGATCGCCGAGGCGGCCTCTTTCCCGGTGGCGGCCGGCACGGGTACGACACCGAGAGCCGGCAGCCGGACGAGGAGCTCAGCTCCTCGGCCGGTCCCCTCGCTCCGCGCCTGGATCGTCCCACCGTGAAGCTCGACCAGCCCTCGGACCAGCGCAAGGCCGAGGCCCAGCCCGCCCCGACTCCGGTCGAGGCTTCGGTCGGCCTGCGCGAACGCCTCGAAGATCCTCGGCAGCGTCTCAGGGTCGATCCCAATCCCGGTGTCCCGGACGGACAGGACTACCTCGCCGCCCGACGTCGGCTCGATCCCGACCGTGATCGTCCCGCCTCGGTCGGTGAACTTCATCGCGTTGCCCAGCAGGTTGTCGATCACCTGCCGGATCCGGGCCGGATCGGCCTCCATCAAAACGGGCGAGCCTGGCAGGCAGACCAGTAGTTCCAGCCCAGCGACCTCCGCTCGACGTCGATTGTCCACATGCGCCTGGCGCACGACCTCGGTCAGGTCGAACCGCTCCTTGCGGAGCACGATCAACCCGCGGGTGATCCGCGAGACGTCAAGAAGGTCGTCGACCAGCCGGACGAGGTGCTCGATCTGCCTCCGCATGATCCCGCGCATCTCGTCGACCACCTGTGGGTCGCCCGGGCTGACCTCCAGCACGTACAGGCTGTTCCGGATCGGGGCCAGCGGGTTGCGCAGCTCGTGCGCCAGCATCGCCAGAAATTCGTCCTTGCGGCGATCGGCCTCGGCGAGACGGTCGGCGCGGTCGCGGAGTTGCCGTTCCAGGTCGCGCCGGGCGGTCACGTCGTGGAAGACCATCACCACCCCACGCATCCGGTCGTCGGCGTCGCGGATCGGGGCGGCGCAGTCATCAATCGGACGCTCGGTCCCATCCCGAGCGATCAGGACCGTATGATTCGCGAGACCGACCGTGATCCCCTCGCGCAGGACGCGCGCGACCGGGTTCTCGACCGGTCCTCGATGTTCCTCGTTGATGATATGGAAAACCTCTTCCAGCGGGTGGCCGACGGCCTCGACCCGGGGCCAGCCGGTCATCTTTTCGGCGACTGGGTTAAGGAAGCTGATCCGGCCCTGGTCGTCGGTCGCAATCACGGCGTCGCCGATGCTGGAAAGAACAACCCGGAGCCACTCCCGCCCCTCGGCGGCCTCGGCCTCGGCTCGACGACGGTTCTCAACCTCGGCTCGCAGATCGGCGACCAGCCTGATCAGCCGGGCATTGGTCTCCTCCAGCGCGATGGCCTTTTCGTGTAGCTTGTCGCCGAGCAACCGGAGGTGTTTACGGTCGAACTCGAGATCGGGAAACCCGGCGCGGGAGGTCGACGGCCGTTCGAGCGCCGAGGCAACGGTGCGAAGGATCGCTTCGGGCTCCGACGGCCGCATCAGCACGCTGATCCCATAGCCCTGGGTCAGCTCGCGGACCTCCGTGGAGTCGTACGAGGCGGAGTAGATCAGCACGCGAACATTCGCTAGCCACGGGTCGGATTGCAGCTCGCGGACCAGTTGCAAGCCGTCCATTCTCGGCATCAGGATATCGGCGACGATCAGTTCGGGGCGCGAGTCGCGCGCCATCGCCAGCCCCTGCTCGCCATCGGCCGCTTCGAGAACGGTGTGGCCAGCGTAGCCGAGGAGTTTCGCCATGTATTCGCGGTCGACGGGGCGGTCGTCGACGACCAGGATTGTCGCCATCGGGTCTTACCCCCGTCGGATCGGTTCGCGGCCGTCGGCCGGGATCAGAAAACGTTCCAGCTCCTGAACAAAAGTCTCCGGCTCGATCGGCTTGGTCAGAAAACCGTCAAAGCCCGCGCGGAGGGCACGATCGCGGTCGCCAACCATCGCCAGCGCCGTGACCGCGACCAGTGGAATCTCTCGGGTCTCGGGATCGGCCTTGGCCTGACCGGCCAGGGAATAACCGTCGAGGCGGGGCAGGTCGATATCGCAGACGACCAGGTCGGGCCGCTCGGTCCGAAGGATCTCCAGGCCGTCGACCCCGTTGCGGGCCTCTATCGGCGTGTGGCCAAAGGCGTGGAGCAGATAGCTCATCAACTCCAGGCTGGGCCGGTTATCCTCGATCAGAAGCACGCGGGCCGCCATGGCCTAATCTCCCCCCAACTTCAAGGTGAAGCAGCTTCCCCGCCCGAACTCGCTGGAGAACTCAATCCGGCCGCCCAGGAGTTCGGCGAGTCGCCGGCTCAGGTGCAGTCCGAGCCCGCTCCCGTTGCGGTCGCCGCCGTCATTTCTTCCGACCTGTACGAACGGCTGAAACAGTCGAGCCTGGTCCTCGGCGCGAATGCCGATACCCGTATCCTTCACCCGGATCGCCGCCACCCGGCCGTCCGTCGGGTCGGCGACCGCCTCGATCGTCACGCGTCCTCGCTCGGTGAACTTGCAGGCGTTGTTCGCCAGGTTCAGCAGGATCTGGCTCAGGGCCCGGCGGTCCGTCCGGATCATCATCTCGCCTGGCGGGAGCTCGGTCGTCAGTTCGATCCCCTTCGACGCTGCGAAGGGCCGAAGCGCCGTGACCACCTCGTCAACCACCGCCTGCACGGAGACCGGCTCGCATCTCAGTTCGACGCTGCCGGCATTGAGCCTCGCCAGGTCCAGCAGATCATTGATCAGCGAGAGAAGGTGCCTTGCTCCAAGCTGCACGGTCCGCAGTTGCTTCTCTTGCTCGGCGTTGAGCGGACCCGGGAGCCGCATCAGCATTGTTCCGGTGTAGCCCAGGATCGCGTTGAGAGGCGTCCTCAGCTCGTGGCTCATCGTCGCGAGGAACTGGTCCTTCGCCAGGAGCGCGCGCTCCAGGGCCGCATTCTTCTCGCGAAGGTTCTCTTCCAACTGCCGACGCTCGGTCAGGTCGCGCGTCACCTTGCCGAAGCCGCGGAGCCGGCCCCTCTCATCGCGCAGCGCCGTGATCACCACGCTCGCCCAGAACAGCGAGCCGTCCTTCCGAACGCGCCAGCCCTCTTCCTCGTACTTGCCCGTCGCGATCGCGATCTCAAGCTCGCGGTCGGGTTTCCCGGACAGCCGTTCCTCGTCCAGGTAGAAACTCGAGAAATGCCGGCCGATGATCTCGCCCGCCTGGTAGCCCTTGATCCGCTCGGCGCCGGCGTTCCAGGTCTGAACGTGACCGTCGGTGTCCAGCATGAAGATCGCGTAGTCCTTGACGCGATCGACCATCAGCCGGTGGGCTTCCTCGCGGCGCCTTCGCTCCTCCTCGGCCGCCCGACGCTCGGTCAGGTCTCGCAACACGACGCCGAAGCCGAGAAACGGCCCTGAGTCGTCACGCAGCGCCGTGATGACCACATTCGCCCAGAACAGGGAGCCGTCCTTCCGAATGTGCCAGCCCTCCTCTTCCGACTTGCCCGAATCGGTCGCGCCCCGAAGCGCGTGCGCCGGAGTTCTCGATGCGACTTCATCCGGCGGATAGAGGACCGAGAAGTGCCGCCCGAGAACCTCGTTCCGTTCGTAACCGAAAATCCACTCGCCGCCAGTGTTCCAGCTCGCAATCCGTTCCATCGGGTCCAGCATGAAGATCGCGTGGTCCCGCATCCCTTCAACGAGAAATCGGAACGAAGCCTCGCACTCGTCGAGAACCTGACCAGGCCCCACCACTCGACCACGGACGTCCTTCACGCCATCGCCTTCCCTTGCTCGATCCCCATTCCCTTCGCGATGCGCCCGCATCCCGCCGCGCACAACGAACGCATAGCCTGGGGATTCCGAATGTCGATCGATCACGGAACGGTGCGCGATCAGCCCGACACCCATCTTTTGGAATGCACGCAATTTCGGGGCCGGATCCTATTCAATTTCCTCGATATGCTGAGGAATACCGGCCTGAGGAGGAATTCGCGTTCCGATCTTAATGAAACGGAACGCGAGCTTCAACGGCGGCTAGGACGACTTGCTCGCCTGGCTTCCGACGATCGCCAGGCGGTCGCGGAGCAGGCTCGCAGCCGACGCGGCGGCTCCCGGATCGGTGAAGCGATCGATCGGGACCGATCGCCCCGAGTCGAGCCGGAGGACCACCGTGAGATCCGGATCCCCATCGACAAACCGGGCGTTCTCGACCTCGACACCGCGGATCTCGACGAGGGAAATCCATTCCTCTCGCGTTCGAACGAGGGTTTGATCGCGACGGATGAGTCGGCCGGCGGTCTCGTCGAGGAGGACTTCTCGGCGATACGGCATTCGGCCGACCAGCGGCAGCATCGCCAGGAAAAAGCCGAACGTCGATAAAAACGCGCCGAGGCCCGCGATCCGGACGGAACCGCCCGGTGGACCGATCGTAGACCGACCGAGGACCAGATCCGCGGCCAGAAAGGCCAGACCGACCGCGAGCAGGGCCAGACCACCCAGGAAGAATGGGCGGAAAAGCGGCGTCGAGCATCGAAGGATGAGCGAGAGTCGGGCCTCGGTCGTCGAGTCGTTCATCGCCTCAGCCCCTCACGGCGAGCCGGGGATACTCGGCGGTCTCGCCCGAGGCACGAAGCACCTTGTCGATCGCCTGCAAGAAGAAAAACTCGCCCCACATGACTGATTCGTCCACGCCGAGCTTTTTGTGGAAGTGATACACCCCACGCCGGAGGATTCCCTCCCAGCCGGGCGTCGACCAGCCCATGAATCGGTCGGAGCAGAGGGCGTCGAGGATGGCACGCGCCCCGCGCCGATAGCGGGAAGCCGCGCTGGGATCTTCGGCTGCGCAATGAGCGGCGAGGTCCCAGAGGCCCGACGCGGCGATTGCCCCGGCCGAACTATCCGGAATCCGGTCGGGCCCCTCGGGTACATCGAAGTCCCAGGGCGGGACAGGATCGTCCTGGCACCCCGCCAGGAAGGCGTCGGCATTCCGCTGAGCGACCGCGAGGTCCACCGGATCGTTCGTGTACGAGTAGACGGTCGTGAATCCGTAGAGTGACCACGCCAGACCCCGCGACCAGGTGGAGTCGGCCCGAAGTCCCTGCTGCGTCGACTCGCGGAGGAATTGGCCGGTCTCGGGATCAAAAATTCCCTCGTGAGCGGTCGAGCCGTCGGGACGAACGATCGTGCGTTCGGTCGTCCGGCAGTGGGCGGCGGCCAGCTCGTGCAGGGCCTCGTCGTCCGTCTCACGCGCCGCCAGGAAAACGATCGGCACGTTCATCATGATATCGATGAACAGGCTCTCGGGCGCGAGAAACGATCGGAGGTACTGGCCTCGCGGGTTGAACCGCATCGCGAGGGTTCGGCCAGCGGTGATGAGAACCTGCCGAATTCGCTCATCGCCGGTATGTCGATACCAGGGAAGATACGTGTTGAGGAAAATGAAGCCGAGATCGTGGACCTCTCGATCGTGCTGGCGATTTTCCAGTAGTCGAGAGTAATGCTCGGCCATCCATCGCCAGAAGTTCTCGCCGGTCCGCTCGGCGAGAATCCACATCATTCCGGCATGGAAACCGCCGCACCAGTCGGTCCAGAGTTCGCCCCGATGCTTCCAGCGCCCGCCTTCGGTGTAGATCGGGAAGAAATTCGGGTGGCGCTCGATGGTGCCGCGTAGCTGATGGGCGGCGAAGTCCAGGGCCCGCTCAAGACGGGGCATCAGGTCGCCGACCGAGTCGGCTCGGGTTCCGGCCATCGGATGGGATCTCCTCGGAGACAGGCCTCGCCGCAACGCTGCGCCGCTCTCGACTGCCGGGCAGCCCTTCGGAAACATTATAACCGCCCGCTACGGTCAAGGTCGTCGCGACTTCTCAACGTCCGGGTCGCCTCGCACACGTCCGAGCACAACCCGACCACGCTCCGACTCGACGAGGGCCCCGTCCTGATCCTCGGCCACCTCAACCGCCCGGCCAGGGCGAGATGGAAGAGCGATTGTTCGGCGGCCGAGACGGGTGAGAGCCAGCACGGCGATGATCCGGGAGCAGGACTCTTACAACAGGAATGATTGAGGCGGGTCACCTTGCGCGTCCATGAGGTCCCGTTCTCGAGTCTGGAGATGAACAATCTCGAAGACTGAATGCGTCGGCTGGGTGTCTCGGATCTCTGGGATCGCCTGAAGGCGGTAGCGGATGCGATCGGAATCGAGAACCTACGCTCAGACAATCACCCGAAGCTTCCGTAGTCGCTCGGCGGCCTGGTCGAGTGTCTCATCCCGCTTGCAGAAGCAAAAGCGGACAAACCCGCGGCCGAGGTCCTTGTCTCGGAAGAAGCTTGAGCCCGGGACCGTCGCCACGCCCACATCTCGAACCAGATAGCGGGCGAACTCGACATCGTCCACCGCGCCAAATGGCTCGATACCCGCCATCACGTAGTACGCTCCCTCGGGCGGTTCGAGGTCAAAGCCGACCTCGGTCAGCACCCGGCAGAACCGGTCGCGACGTCCCTGGTAATCGGCGGCGAGGTGATCGTAATACTCGCGCGGCAGGCGATAAGCGACCGCTCCCGCCTCCTGCAACGGTGCCGCGGCGCCAATTGAGACGTAATCATGAATCTGCCGGAAGGCGTGTGTCAGCTTCGGTGGCGCCAGGATCGTCCCGACTCGCCAGCCCGTCACCGAGTATGTCTTCGACATCCCCCCGATCGTCACCGATCGCTCCCACATCCCGTCCAGCGAGGCCATCGCCACGTGGCGTCGTCCGTCGTAGAGGATGTGCTCGTAGATCTCATCCGTGATCGCGAGGACATCCCACTTCCGGCAGAGCGCGGCGATCGCTTCCAGATCCTCGCGGGAGAAGACTGTCCCGGTCGGGTTGTTCGGATTACAAAGTACAATGGCCTTCGTCCGATCGTTGAAGGCGGCGGCCAGTTCGCCGAGGTCAAACCGCCAGTGCGGCGGACGAATCGGAACAAACCGCGGCTCGGCGCCTGCCAGGACGCAATCCGGCCAGTAGTTCTCGTAGAAAGGCTGGGTGAGGATCACCTCGTCGCCCGGGTTGATGACCGAGATCAGTGCGACCAGCATCGCCTCGGTGCTGCCGCAGGTGACCGTGATTTCGGTCTCGGGGTCGACGGTCAGGCCGAGGTGCCAGGCGGCGTGCTCGGCGATCGCCTGGCGCAGCTCATGCGCGCCCCAGGTAATTGCATATTGATTGATATCATCGCAGATCGCCCGGCAGGCGGCTTCCTTGACCTCGACCGGCGCGGGAAAGTCGGGCATCCCCTGCGCCAGGTTGACCGCCCCATGGCGCCGGGCCTCGATCGACATCCCTCGGATGACACTCTCAGTAAACCGGGCCGCCTTGTGGGAGAGCAGAGGGAATTGCATCTTTGGTTTTCAGTTTTCAGTTTTCAGTTCTGAGTTCTCAACGTGGAGGGCCCAGGGCAATGTCGATCGATCCCGTCTCGCTTGCGCAATTTTCGGCATCACGGAGTTCTCGGGTTGGCTCTGAGCAGCGACCATAGTACTGAAAACCGAAAACTGAAAACTGAAAACCGATCACTCACTGCGGACGATGGGCCTGGTGGCAACTCTTGCACGAGCCGCCAATTTTCTTCACTGCCGCGCGGGCCTGATCCAGATCCTTCGCCTCGGCCGCGTGGTCGAGGGCCGTCACGTCGTTGAGGTGAGCCCCGGCCAGCTTCTCGAAATGAGCCTGGTCGCCGCGGGGCGCCTTGCCCTTCGAAAGGAAGCCCAGGTACTTTTCCATGGTCTTGGCATCGGCCTCAACCTTTTTCCAGTCGGGCGATTCGCCCTTCAACTGGGCCTTGATCTCGGCAAACGTGGCCTTCTTGCCCTTGTAGAGCTTCTTCATGATGTGCTCGACCGAGGGCTTCTCATCGTCCCTGGCGCCGGCGGAGGGCGAGGTCAGGACCATGGCGGTGAGGATTCCGAGCACGCTGGCGGCACAAATCAACGATCGCATCCGGTGTTTCCTCGTCGTGTCAATGAGTTCGCAATCGGGGCTTCGGCGCCCGATATCCCGAACATGGTGGAGACCGGCCGCGTCGAAGTCAAGGGGTCGCGTCGACCGGCTGGATTTCGCCGGTTCGGGCCGTCTCGTAGCCGGGGAGGTCACCGAGCAGTTGGCGATAGGGGCCGGAGCGGACGACTCGCAGGAGAGCCCGGATGCGCGGTTCGTCGATCGAGCCGGCCGGTACGCACAGGTCGTAAGCCTCTCGGCGGACGCTAAGGAACCGGAGCCCGGCCTCGTCGCCGGTGAGGCGCAGGCAGATCCCCGCATCGGCGCCCTGACCGCGGATCGCGTCGGCAACGCCCCGGTGATCGAAGGCGCGGGGCCCTTTGCGACCGGATCGATTCCCCGTGGAACCGAGCAACTCGTCGAGGCACTGCTGAGCCCCGGAACCAGCCTCGCGGACGACCCATCGAAGACGGGCCTCGACGATTTCCTGGATCGTCCCGAGGTCCAGCCCGGGGTCGATCGCGATACCCTCATCCCATCCAGCCATGTGAAGCAGGCCCCACGATCGATCGCCGCCGAGTCGCGATCGGATCGCCGGCGCGTTCCCTTCGGGCTCGTCGACCCGGGCGAGGTGCAGGCCGGCGGCGTGGACCAGGCCGCGATCGAGCAGCTCGAGCGCCGAGGCGCTCGACCGCGGAAGAACAATCAGGCGAAGCTCTTCCTGCCGGGCAAGCTCGGCGGCGAGCAGGCCGGCGGCCGGGTCGCAACAGGCGATGACCAGGGTCCGCGAGGGGTCGGATCGGCCTCGCTCGTCCCGCCCGTCGACGCGCGCCGTACCGTCATGCGGGACCAGGCCCGTCGCCGAGACCTCAACCGGGTAAAGATACAGGCGCCCGCCCACCTCGGCCCGCCAGAAGCGGCACGGAAGCGAGGGGGGCGCCCACGCCCATTCCGCTCCCAGGGCCGGCCGCGAGCCTGGGAGGTGAAAAAGGGCCTCGACCGTCGTACCCATCGCCGAGGCGAGCGCCAGGGCCGTCGCGGTGGAGGGGACCAGTCGGCCGGTCTCGATGGAGCTAATGCCAGCCCGCGAGACGCCGGAACGGCCCGCTAGCTCCTCCTGCGACCAACCGAGTCGAATTCGCCTCTCCCGCACGTCATTTTGCAGCATCATGGGCCCTCGGGGTCAGGACTCAGGCCGTCTCAGTTCCGTTGTGTTGTCGGTTGTCGGTCAGAATCTTAGCTTCGCTACGGACCGTGGCCGCGAGGTGGAAGACGGTCGCTGGTTTCAAGGCCGCCTGCCTCTTCTCTTGCGGAACACAGACCCACGCCGACAGAAGGATCAAGAACTGTCCCGGTAGTGCCGATGATAGGGGATGTACCATGAGGCCCGCCAGACGGCGAGCGGTCCGCGTGCCGGTCCCCCGTCGGAATTCCTCAGAACGAGGGGGTCGGGCCGTCCTTCACGAACAGGGTCCGAGGCGAGCCGGGATTCGGGGGAGGATGCCCCTGTCCGGTCGCGGAGCGGACCGGGGAAAGGAGTTCCCAGATGCGTGTCCGATCTCGATGGGTCCTGGGCGTCTGCGGCCTGGCGATGTCGGCGACGGCCGGGTCGACGGCGACGGCCCAGGTCGCCACGCCGACCGCCCCGATGCCGAGCGCGGCCGCGTCCGCCCCGGCCACCGGCCCCGGGGCCGCCATCCCTCTGTCGCCCGCGGAGGAGTCAAAATCCTCGATGCCGCCCGGACTGGCCGGAATGCCCCCCGTCTGGGGCGGTCCGCTGACCGGTCACTCCTACACGCCGGGCTCGAAGCCGGTCGAGATGCCGCCGGCCTCCACGTCGCTGCCTTCCGCACCAGCGCCGGCGAACGCGGCCGCCGCGGAGATGGCCGGTCACCATCATCGAGGGCTCTTCGGCGCCCGACATTGCGTGGAGTGCCAGCGGGCCCGGGTGAAGAAGATGGACGGCGTGGACATCCCTCCGCCGCCGAGCTATCCGGCCGGGATGCCAATGGCGGCAGGCGCGACGGTGGTTGAGGGACCTGTCGTGATGAGCGGGCCGAGCGCGCCGGGCTATGCGGTCGTCGGCGGTTCGAACGAGCCTGGCTACGCGACGACCGACGGCATGATGCCCTCCTCCGAGCCGGCCCCGATCGGAATGGCCCGAAGCAGCCTGGGCGCCGCCCCGGCGGCCGATCCTCGGATGGCCGCGATGATGGCGAGGCGGACCCCCGGGTCGTATGATCCCTCGGTCATGGCGACCAGTGTGCCGCCGCCGCCGGCGCCGATGCCGGGCGTCGGCCACAACCGGCCGCACATCATCTCGCACATGCTCCGACCGTCCATGTACCTGATGCACCACCGCGAGTCGATCGATCGCCGTCGCGAGAAGCACGCCGCCGAGGCGTACGGGACGACCTCGCAGCCGGTCAACGACCTGCCAGCCTCGATGGTTTACAGCCGACACTGATCGCTCGACGGGCCATCGATCGAGCACGAGTGAAGCGAATGGACCGGTCCCCCGGGGTTTAAGGGGGACCGGTCTTCTTTTTTTGAGGCCACGGGCAATTGGGTCGAGGAGGCATCGCCATCGGACCGATCCTCTGAGACGAGATGAGACCGATCGCGACGTCCGAGCGCAGGAGGGCCGGGCACGTCCGCCGCTCGCTGGATTCGAGACACCCCAGGAGGGACTCACGGATGACAAGCAAGGGATAGACCATGCGTTTCGAAAGATGGCGAGGGATTTCGCTTTTCCTCGGGACGGCCGCCTTCGGCCTGGCCCTTTCGTGGGTCAGCACCGCGCGGGCCGACGGCTACCACCTGCACAAGACGATCCCCCCGGAGGTCGCGGCCTTCGATTACTCGACGGGCAGCCAGATGATGGCGCCGCCGATTCCGTACGGGCACTATGCGAAGGATGGCCTGTTCGATTGTGCGGGCTGCCGGATGCACGGACTGTTCGGCTGCCATGGTTGCGGCCACAACGGCAAGGGGCACGGTCTGGCTCACGGCTGCCACGGCGATAACTGCAACGGCGACCCGGCCGGCTGCGGATTATTCGGCAAGGGAGGCCACGGCCTCGGCCATGGTGGCGGGCTAGGCCATCACCACAAGGCCGGCAAGTTCGCCCCCTGCGACTCCTGCGCCGCGACGGCTGGCGGCGGTTTGTTCGACCCGATTGGCCCGGTCGCCAGCACCCAGGCGATGCCCGCCGGTCAGGCGATGGTGGCGCCCTCGTCGCAGTCACCCTGCGGCGTCAATGGTTGCGGAATGAAGGGCTCGCACAAGCACCACGGCAAGAAGTGCGGCCGATGCCGCGGCAAGGGCTGCGGCTCGTGCGGCGGCTCGGGCATGACGGGTTGCGGAGATCCCGGCTGCGGCCTCTGCAACGGAGGAGGCCACGGCGGCCATGGTCTGGGTCACGGTGGTGGCCACGGTATGGGCAAGCTCGGCGGCCTGTTCCACCGCGGGAACAAGATTGAGTACTTCGTTGGAGCAGGCGGGCCGGTCCCGCTGACTCCGGGTTATGTCCCGTACATCAACCCGCTCCGGTCGCCCCGCGACTTCTTCTCGTTCCCGCCGATGAATCCCTACTCCCCCTGATCGGGAAGGTGGGACCGGATGGGATCGGGGCCCGGCGATGACCTCGCCGGGCCCTCCGTTCGTTGAAGGCGTCTTCTGTCTGTTGTGTTCCGATCGTCCCCAGGATGGGGAAGTCACTCGAGGAATGGAGATCCCGCCATGAACCGATCGAGAGGAACGATGTCGGCCGCCGCGCGGGCCGGGCTCCTGGCGATGGGGCTCTCGGCCTGGCTGGGCGTCCGGGCCTCGGCTCAGCCGCCGATTCCGCAGGTGCCCCAGACCGAGGAACGCAGCGGCCTGCTGATGCGGTTCGCCGCGACGCCGATGTTCCTGCCCCCCGACGCTCGCCGCGACAATTTCTACCTGACCCGCTACGGCGACCGCGGAACGCTTCGCCACATCAACTGGTTCCGCAGCCAGGGGATGTACGGCCTCGGCTGGAAGGCCTCGCACACGGAGAGCGTCTATCCGTACTTCTACGGATCGCCCGGCCGAAGCACCATCGACGCCTCGTCGCGTCCCTGGCCCCGGCCGCTCCGGTTCGTGCAGGGACTGGTTGACCCCTACCGGCCGGTCGGCATGTACTATCAAATGGGTAGCTACGTCCCCGTCTATGACCTTGACCCGGTCGCACCCGGACCCGGCCCCTATCCCAATCCGTTCCACTTCAACTGGGATCATGGCGGCTGAGAGTTTTCGATTTTCCGTTTTCGGTTTTCCGTGCTCTGTGGAGAATCAGCTCGCAAATCGAGCGAGCGACCTTCTCCCTCATCGCCGAGAACCGAAAACGGAAATCGGCATGTCACTCCACTTAAAGGATCAGCGGCGATCGCTTCTCGGCGGCCTCGGTCATGAAGGTCTGGACGCGGGAGACGAGGTCCTCGGGATCGGGAGTGACGCCTTCGAGGATCATCGCGTTGGTCCAGAGTTGCAGGGCACACTGCTTGATGAACGCCTCGTGATCGGCATTCGCCGAGAGCTGCCCGAGGCGCCGGATCAGCGGCGACGACGGGTTGATTTCCAGGATGCGCGACGTCTCTGGGAAGTCGCGATTCGCCATCCGTAAAATACGCTGCATCTGGGTGCTGGGACCGCCCTCGACGTTGACGAGGCAGCAGGGGCTATCAGTCAGTCGCTTCGACTCTCGCACATCCTTCACCCGGTTCCCCAGCGCCGCTCGGAAGAGGTCCAGAACCCGAGGGAATCCTGACTCCTTCGCCTCGGGCGATTCGTCGGGCTTCGGCTCGTCCTTCTCGGACTCGGGGACTTCCGGCAGTTCGAGGTCGGCCGAATCGATCGAGACGAGCTTCTTCCCCTGGTAGGTCGTCAGGGCGGTGATGGCGAACTCGTCGATCGGATCGGTGAGGAAGAGGACTTCCAGCCCCCTGCGCCGGAAGATTTCGAGATTCGGGCTCTTGGCGACCGAGGCGAGGTCAGGCCCGCCGAGGTAGTAGATCGGCTTCTGCCCCTCGGGCATCCGAGCGATGTAGGCGTCGAGCGAGACCGACGCCCCTTCCTCGCCGCGCGACGACGAGAACCGCAGGAGCTTCGCGACCCGCTCGCGATTGGCCGGGTCTTCGACGACGCCCTGCTTGAGCATGATCCCGAACGGCTCGTAGAAGGCGCGGTACTTCTCGGGGTCTTCCTCGGCGAGGCGGTCGAGGCGGTCGAGCACACCCTTGATGATCGCCGTCCGGATGCGGCGGATGACGGTGTTGTCCTGGAGCGTCTCGCGCGAGACGTTCAGCGGCAGATCCTCGGAATCCACCAGCCCGAAGAGGAACCGCAGGTACTCGGGAATCAGGTCGCGGCACTCGGACTGCACCAGCACGCGGCGGGCGCAGAGATGCAGCCCGTGGTCGAGCTTGGTGAAGCCGAAGCGTTCGAGGTTGGTCGGCGGACAGTAAAGAATGGCCCGATACTGGATCGGCGAGTCGGCCGCGAGGTGCAGATGCCAGAGCGGCGTCTCGTCGGGGTGGTGGGTCAGGTGCTGGTAGAACCGGGTGTACTGCTCCTCGGTGACCTGGTTCTTCGGCTCAACCCAGATCGGCTTCTGATCGTTGAGGACTTCGCCCCCCTGCCCCAGCCGGATCGGGTACGGGACGAAGCTGGAATAGCGCCGGACGATCTCGCGGGCGCGCCAGGTCGAGGCGTAGTCGGTCGCGTCGTCCTTGAGGTGAAGGATCACCTCGGTCCCGCGCGGGAGGTCGCCCTCGGCGGGCGTGATGGAGAAGCTTCCGCTGCCATCGGATTCCCACTCCCAGCCCGATCCCTCGCGATAGCTCCGCGTTCGGACACGGACCCGATCCGCGATCATGAACGCCGAGTAGAACCCGACGCCGAACTGACCGATCAGCGAGACGTCCGGCTTCGACGTCCCCGCGCTCGCGGTCATCGCCTTGAGGAACTCGGCCGAACCGCTCCGGGCGATCGTGCCGAGATTCTGCACCAGCTCATCCTGAGTCATCCCGATGCCGGCGTCTCGGATGATGAGCGTCTTTTCGGTTTCGTTCCCCTCGATGACGATCTCGAGCGCCCCGGCGTCGCGCTGGGAGTCCTCGGTGAGGGAGACATACCGCATCTTGTCGAGGGCGTCCGACGCGTTGGAGATCAGCTCGCGCACCGCGATGTCGCGGCTCTGGTAGAGCGAGTGCGAGAGCAGGTGCAAGAGCTGCTTGATCTCGGCCTGGAAGGTGAATTCCTGCCGTTCGCCGGCCACGGTCCCGGTTGACATCTCGTTTGGCCCCTGGATCGGGTCGATACGGGTTGCTAGGAGGATGGGTCATAGTGGAAATGCAACTAGCGTGCCTGTTTGAGATGATTTCTGTAAGTCCTTTTTTGTAAGATATTTGTGATGGGGTAGTCTCTGCGAATCCAGGTACAGGCTGCCATTCTGGCAGATGATGCCGCTCGTTCCACGCGTAGGTCTTCCGAGCGCCGTGGCGATTTCGCGGCAGGAATCCTAAGATGAAGATGGACTTCATGCGAGCGTCCCCGCGACCGCGACGCAAGGGCTCCGGGGCCGTCTTCCTTTCGATTCGGTGGGAGCTGGGTTCGTGCTGGAAATTGTCAAGTATCCCCATCCTGCGCTCCGGTATGTCTCGCGCCCGGTCGAGCGGATCGACGATGCGCTGCGGTCGAACGTTCGGGCGATGTTCGAGCTGATGTACGAGGCGAACGGGATCGGTCTGGCCGCCAATCAGGTGGCACTGCCGTTCCGGTTCTTCGTGCTGAACCTCACCGCCGATCCCGCGGAGAAGGATCAGGAGCAGGTCTTCATCAACCCCGAGATCGTCAAGCGGCACTCGGCGCACGAGGGTGAGGAAGGTTGCCTCAGTCTGCCGGGGCTTTACTCGAAGGTGCGCCGGCCTAAGCGGATTCGCGTTCGGGCGTACGACCTCTCGGGGAACGCCTTCGAGGTCGACGCCGACGAGCTCTTCGGCCGGGCGATCCAGCACGAGACCGATCACCTCGAAGGCAAGCTCTTCATCGACTACCTGGAGGCCCCGGCCCTGCGCAACGCCGAGGAGAAGATTCGCGAGTTCGAACGAATCTACCTGCTAGGACAGCGAGAGGGAACCATCCCGCCCGACGACGAGCTGAAGCGTCGGCTGGAGGAGATGCCTCATCCGCCGATGGTCGACCTGCCGAGGCCGCCCGTCGTCGAGAACGAGCCGTCCGTCGAGGAATCTCCCGCCCCCACCGATTGAGAAGGCGACCGACCCATGACGCCCCCGATCCGGCTGATCTTCCTCGGCACGGGCGACTTCGCTCTGCCGGCCTTCGAGCACCTGGTCGACTCGGGCCACCAGGTCGCGGCCCTGGTGACCCAGCCCGATCGGCCGCAGGGTCGCAAGCAGGAGATCATCCCGGCCGCAATCAAGAAAGCCGCCCAGGCCCGCGGCGTCCCCGTCTTTCAGCCCGAGGACGTCAATGCGTCCGAGAGCCTCGACCACATCCGTGCCCTCGCGCCCGACCTGCTCGTCACCGCGGCTTACGGGCAGATCCTCTCGGCTGACCTGCTGACGATCCCTCGCCTCGGCGGGATCAACCTGCACGGTTCGGTCCTGCCGGCCTACCGGGGCGCCTCGCCGGTGGCCCGGGCGATCCAGAACGGCGACGCCACCAGCGGCGTCACCGTGATCCGGATGACACCCCGGATCGACGCCGGTGGCATGATCGCCGTCGCCGAGACTCCGATCGATCCCGACGAGACGGCCGGCGAGCTGGAGGCACGCCTCGCCCGGCTCGGCGCCCCGCTCGTCGCCGATACCATCGCCCGGCTGGCGGCGGGCGAGGTGCCGATCATTCCGCAAGACAAGTCGAAAGTCACACGGGCTCCCAAGCTCCGCAAGGAGGATGGCCTGATCGACTGGTCCCGCCCCGCTCGGGCCGTCCACAACCACGTCCGGGCGATGCAGCCCTGGCCGATCGCCTCGACCACCTGGCACCCCCGCCCCGACTCGTCGCGCGAGCCGACCCGACTGATTATCTACAAGACGACTGTTGTCGACGGGGCTGGCCAACCCGGTGAGGTCCTCGAAGCGGATGGGGACCGCCTGATCGTCGCGGCCGGCGAGGGCGCCGTGCAACTGAGGGTCGTCCAGCTCGTGGGCAAGAAACCAGTTTCCGCCGCCGAGTTCCTCCGCGGTCATCGCGTGCAGCCGGGCGAACGATTCGATCGGGGCGGCCAGATGTGAGTTGATCGGAAGGGCCAGTGGCGGGCGCCGGATCGCGAGGGCGTATTCTAGCTCCTGATTCCTCGATCGTAATTCCTGAGTCTAATGTGTCGATTATTTGCAACAGGTAGGGTCTGGCGGTCGGGCGGGAGATGGCCTAAAGTTGTTTTGTCCGAGTCCTGACGACCGCGAGCGTGGACGCTCGATCCGCGAGGCCGCACGATCCTCCCCCAATCGGATGGAGCGGGATCGGCCCGACCCGAGCGAACCGGCTCCGAGGCTTCCCTTGCCCCGCAACCCGACGCGCCTCTCGCCACGCCGGCGCGCCCGACGGCCCTTGACCGAGCCGCTCGAGGAACGGTCGATGCTCTCGGGCTTCACACCGACGGCCGTCGAGCAATACTATCTGACGCTTCTCAACGACGCCCGGTTCAACCCGGGCGCCTATGGCGTCTCGCTGGGGATCGACCTGTCGACCGTCGCGGCCTCGCAGCCGCTGGCGATGAATCCCTTGCTCGTCGAATCGGCCCGGCTGCACTCGCAGGACATGATCGCGCAGAACTACTTCGCGCACGTGACTCCGTTGGGCGTCGACCCGGGCGGTCGGATCGCTCAGACCGGTTTCGTCGCCAACGGCTGGGCGGAGAGCATCGAAACCAATACCCAGCCCTCGGCCTACGGCGGTGGGTTTCCGGCCAATTATGCCGCGACCGACGCCGCCTACAGTCTCTCGAACCTGATTGTCGACCAGGGCGTTTCCGACCTCGGGCACCGGATCATGCTGCTCGACATCGGTGGGCAAGACGCGCTGATGCGGCAGGTGGGCATCGGGATCGCATCGCAGGTGACCCAGGGCTATAACATCCCCTTCGCCTACCAGCAGACCGACACCACGATCGACCTGGCCGGGTCGAGCTACACGGGAGCCTACCTGACGGGCGTCGTCTTCAACGACCTCGCGGGCAATGGCGAATATCAACCCGGTGAGGGACTGGGCGGGGTGACGATCAGCGTGGCGGGCGTCGGGACAACAACCACCATGGACGCCGGTGGCTACTCGATCCCTCTGGCGCCCGGAACCTACACCGTCACCGCGAGCGGCGGCGGGCTCGCCTCGCCGATCGCCCGGACGGTCGACGTCGGAAACAGCAACGTCCTGCTGAACTTCGATACGAATCCCAACGGCGCCACACTGGTGGCCGGGCCTTCGGGCGTCGCCGACGGGACACTCGGCACCTTCTCGGCGATGTCGGCCGGTGACACTGCTTCCAGCTACAGCGCGAAGATCGACTGGGGCAACGGAAACACCTCGTTTGCCATGTTGACCCCGAACGCGAACGGGACGTTCGGAGTGCAGGGAGCGAACCTGTACGCGGCACCTGGCGTGTACGAAGTTCGCGTGCTGGTGACTCACCTGAGCGACGGCAAAACCGTCGCGATCAACGCGACCGCGGTGGTCAATGAAACCGTCCAGGCATCGACCGGGGGAGCGGGCGTCGGTGGCGGCGGTTCGGGCACCGGGTCGTTCCTGGGAACAACCAGCGGCAACCCAACCGTTGCGAGCCACGGCCGTCATGTCCAAAACCACGGGAAATTCCACCGGATCGTGCGGCATCTCCCCCACTTCACGCAGCGGCATGCCATTCGACGGCACGCCCTGACCATCGGTCGGGGCCATCATGGTCCGAGAATCCCCCTTGTATTCGTCGCGCCCGACACGACCCGTCCGCCCGGCTTTCCCCGGTTTTCGTGACTCCCAAACACGGCTCTCACGATTGATAAGTCCCCCGCGCCCGGGCTCGCATCCGGCCCATCGACCCCCCCCTCGCCTGACGACCTATCTGAGGGACGAGATCCCGAAGGACGCGGGGAGAGGGACGATCATGAGGACGCCAGGGATCGCGCGATGGATCGTCCTGACGACGGCGGCAACCATACTTCTTGGCCAACCCGCGCTCGCGGATCCGACCCACGCCGATCGCAACCAGGGGCTTGAACTGTACAGGGCCCACCGATACGCCGAGGCCATCCCCTACTTTGACCGGGTGCTCGAAAGACACCGTCGCGACATGGAGGTCCGGCTCAAGCGAGGCGCTTGCTTTGTCGCGACCAATCAGCCCGAAAAAGCGATTGCGGACTTCGATTGGGTCAACGGCTATAGTGCCCACGTCGCGGGAGTATTCCAGGGCGCCTTCAATGAGACAACGGCCGGAATCATCCTTCCTAGCCCCGATCCCTGGTATCCGGAAGCCTTCGGTAACCGCGGCATCGCGCTTTTGATGCTGGGCCGCGACCAGGAAGCGCTTGAGAGCTTCCAGCAGGCGGTGGTCCTTTGGAACCGTTGGGATAACATCCCCCACTTCAACCTGAGCGGTGTGGCAGGCGGTTGGCCTCCGAACCGTTCCGGAGAGATGCGACACGGACGCGCCGCCGCCTATCAGGGCCTCGGCCAGGCGTATCACCGGCTCGGCCAGGCCCCCGCCGCCATCGAAGCGTACAACATGGCCATCTCGATCTACCCGACTGACGCCAATTCCTACGTCGGCCGGGGCGATATCCTGCTCGACCGGAACCTGCTCGCCGAGGCATTCGCCGACTACGACCGCGCCATCCAGATGGATCCCAGGCACTCACGAGGATACGCCAGCCGGGGTATCGCGCATTACCTCCAGGGGGAGAACGAGAAGGCCGTCGCCGACCTCGACCAGGCCATCGCGATCGATCCGAACTACGAGAAGGCCTACAGCTACCGGGGCGCAGCCCACGCCCGTCTCGGGCAAAACGAACTGGCGCTGAAGGATTATGACGCGGTCATCCGGCTGATGCCCGAATTCGCTGGAGGATACAAGGACCGGGGCGGCGTCCTCTACCGTCTTGGCCGGTATGACAGCGCCCTGCGCGACCTCGACAGGGCCATCCAGCTCGACCCCAGGAAGGGAAAGGCCTATCAGAACCGGGGCGCCGTTCAGACCGCGCTGGGGCAATACGAACGCGCGATCGCCGATTATGACCGCGCTCTCGAACTGGATGACAAGAATGCCGGGGCCTTCACCAACCGCGGTCGGGCCCACTTCGCGATCGGCCATTACGATCAGGCCATCGCCGACCTCAGCGAGGCCATCCAGCTCGAACCCAAAAATCCGATCACCCGGTTCAATCGGGCCGAGGTCTTCCTCCGCCTCGGGATGAACGAGCGGGCGCTCGAGGATTACTCGGCGACCGTCGAGATCGCTCCGAGGATGGCCCCGGCCTATGCGGCGATCGGGCGGATTCAGGCGCAGCTTGGCCACCGCGACGAGGCGATTCGCGATTTCGACATGGCCCTCCGCCTCGATCCAAAGGGGGCCGGCGTCGCCGTGTACCAGGATCGAGGGAATGTCCGCCGCGAGGGGGGCGACTGGGCCGGCGCCCTCTCCGATTATGACAGGGCGATCGCCCTGGACCCGCGACGGGCCGAACTCTACATCGCCCGGGGCTGGGCGCGGCTCGGGTCGGGAGCGGAATGGGCCGACAATGATGCTCGTGCCTACCTGATGCTCAAGGGCTGGCACGACCCGTTTAGCCCGTACATGGGCCTGCTGGCGATCCTTGGGGCCCGAGGGACTCCACGCGAGGCCGAGGCGCGTCGCCTCCTCGACGAGGCCGTGGTGAACACCCCGCGCGGCCAGTGGCCCGACCCGATCCTCCGCTACTTCCACGGCGATATCGACGCCAATGCCCTGCTCGCCTCGGCGCGGAGCCAGCGGCATCTCGCGGAGGTCCACGCGTTCCTCGGGCTCGAAGCCATCCGGACGCGCAACCCCGCCGCCGCCCGGCCGCACCTCGAATTCGCCCGCGACCACGGAGCGCCCGGCTCGATCGCCGCCGACGTCGCCCGCGCTGCCCTCACTCGCCTGCCGTGAGCAGACGAGGAGGAACCACGAAAAACACGAAGCACACGAAAGAAGAAGGAGTAGCCTGGATGTGCTGAAGGCCATTCACAGCGAGAAGATGCCTGACTCGCGGCTGGATCGACCTTCTTTCGTGTCTCCTTCGTGTCTTTCGTGGTTCCTCCTGGTCTTACCTGGTGCCGCGTGCCGGACGGGGAGGCAGGCCGACCCGGGCGACGATTCGCTTCCAGGCGTCCTGCGCGGCCATCCGGACGCCCAGGTCGGGATCGGTTGGCAGCGATCGCATTTCCAGGAGCGTCGCCTGCCCTCCGACCTGCGCCAGAATCCGGCAGGCACGCGTGCGCAGGTCCGGGTCGCCGCTTCGGAGGACCGGGATCAACGCCGGCTCTGCCACCTCACCCATTGCCTTCAGGGCCTCGTCGGTGGCGAAGATGTCTTCCTTCATCACACGCACAATCGCCTCGGCGGCGGTTGTGTCGCGGTAGTGCCCGAGCGCCTTGATCGCCTCGCTCCGGACGAACGGACGAGTGTCGATCAGCCGGCCGATCAGGCCACGCCTCGCCTCCGGGGACCGCCAGACCGCCAGCGTCTTCTCCGCCTCGACCACCCGGAACATTTCGTCGTCTTCGAGCATCGGCAGGACCATCGCCACCACCTGGTCGACTCGCCCGTCGGGCGTCGATCGCTGGAGCCGCTCCAGCGCCCGGCCTCGCTTCCACCCGTCGTTCGATTTCAGCTCGATCAGCGATCGCGTGATCGCGTCGGCGCCGGCCGGGACGTCCGGATCCGGAGGCGACGGCTTCCGGGGCGTTGGGATGGGGGCCGAAGGTGGCGAGACCTGAGGAGCGGGCGCGAATCCACCTCTCGGCGCGATCCTCGGGAACCCAGGTCCTGGCGCCGGAAAAGGGGCCGGCGCGGGGGTCGGGAACATGTTCGGGCTAAACCGCGGCGGAACCTCCACCCGAGAAGCATCGGGAACGGGGGTATCGCTGGAGCTAATAATTCCTGGGTATCCCGAGAGCCGACCGCCGGTCGTGAACGAGACCACCAGCATCATCAGGATATTCATCAGCAACGCAACAGCCGGGGCCGACATCAGCGCGAATACTCCTCGCCGCTCACTCCACCGATTCAGGATAAAAATCAGCGCATACAGCGGCACGAAGAGGCAGAGCAAGCCCTGAAGAACATCGTCCCGGAACGAAACGACGACCAGCCAGATGTTCCCCCAGGCGCAGAGGAGCAGACCAATCCCGAACAGGACGATCACCCCGCCGCCGAAAACCATGTACGCAAGTCGGATGTCGGGCTCGAAGATCCCAATGAAGGCGTAATACAGTAACAGCGCCACGCCGCTGAACAGCGTGTACCAACCGAACGCCGTGACGCCGATCTCGGAATCGCCTTCGTCGGCCAACGATCGCCGGGCACGGCGATACGACGTCCGGATCGGGCGGGGAATCTCGTCGTCGGAGTCGTCGATCACCGACGGCCGGGCCCTTGGCGGGATCACGGACGCTGGCGCGGCAGCGATCGGTCGGGACGCGGGGCGAACCGGTCGCGAAGGGAGCGGCTCGCCCTCGAGCAGGCCGGTCAGCGGTGCGGTCTCGCGCAACGGAGGTAACTTGCCCAGCGCGGGCGCAGCTGATGGCGACGGCCCCGACGATTCGATCATTCGGGCGGTCGGAACCGGAATCCGAAAAACCTCGCCGCATTGCTTGCAACGCGACTTCTTGCCAGCCAGCGCGCTGTCAAGCTCATACCGCTTCTTGCAGCCGGGACAATTGAGGACGATCATCATGCCCCTACCCTCCGGATGGGACGCCGACTTCCAGTCGGCCGACGAACCATGGATCGATGCGACCGGTCGTGACAGTCTAGCGGAAATCCGGACACTGTCCATCCATTCGGTCTCTGGGTCGGGGTTCGGTCGGCGAGCCATCCGACTTGAGGGAAAATGCCCTTGCCGGGTTTGGGCGTCCTGCTAAGTTGTCGTCGCGAAGGGAGGCCGCGCCCGCAGGGTGGCGGGCATTCGGGGCGTCCCAGGGATTTCGCAGGGAGGCAGCCATGCCGGATCGACGGGGTGCGGGGCGGAGAGTCGCGGGCATCCTGGGGTGCGTCGCCATCGTGGCCGTGGCGGTCGTCGGCATCAGGTACGGGCTCTCGGGTGCCCGACCCGACGCGGGACACTCGGCCGCGTCGGCCATCGGCGAGTCGAGCACTCTGGCCGATCTGGCCGCCGCCGTGAAGATCAGCGATCCGAAGGCCGTCGCCGAGATCCATCGCCGGCTCACTCCGCCCAAGGATGGACTCCGCAAGCCGTATTCGGACGAGGAGGCGGTCGGATGGCTGGGCGTTCTCTCGGGACTCCGGACCGGCTTCCTCGGTTACAAGGCCGCTGGACGGATCGCTTCGGTGGGCGCGGCCGCACTGATCCTCGACGGCTTCGCCATCGAACCGGCCCACACCCGATGGGCGGAGTCGCTCCCGCCCATGCACGACCTGCTCACCGCGAGCCTGGGCGACTCCGACCCCAACCTCCGCGCCGCGGGCCTCGACGCCATCGCCCGGCTCTGGGTCTGGCTTCCCTCTCGTCCGCTCACCGAGGCCGAGGAGACGGCCCTCGTGAAGTGGAAGGAGGGCCTCTATCAGCCGGTCATCCGGTGCCTTGGATACAACGACGCCCGTACTCTCGTGGCCGCCGTCGCCTGCCTAGGCGCCCTGCCGATCGATAGCGCCGCCGCCCCTGCCCTGGCCTACCTCGAAAAGGATATCCCCGAGGTCCGCAAGCAGATCCTCGTCTCCTTCGCCAAGCGGAACCTTCTGCTGACCGACGACGTCCTGCTCTCCCGCCTGCACGATCCCGACGCCCTGATCCGGGCCGCCGCCCACGCAATCCTCAAGGGCGACCGAAAGCTTAGCAACGAGCAGATCACCCTCGGCAGTCTGATCTTCAGCCCGGATCCTCAGCAGCGGATGGCCGTCATCCCGATGCTCAAGGACCGAAGCGACGTCGATCCGGCCATCTGGCTGATTCAGCTCTCGCGCGACCCTGAAGAGGTCGTCCGGCTCAGCGCGATCGAGGCGATGTCGCCACTGAAGTCGAACTCGGTGAAGCGCCGGCTGACCGAAATGGCCCGCACCGACGCCTCCGAGGCCGTTCGCAAGGCCGCCGGAAAGCTGGTCGCCCAGACCAGGCCGACGACGGAGGACACCGCCTCGCTTCCGCCCCTTCCCGGCTCGCCGGCCCTGAACCCCCGGGCGAACTGATCCGGGACGCTCCCACGGCCGACACCAGGCCCCATCCCCGAGCCGCCTCCGCTTCCCGCTCAAACGAGACGGGTCGAAGGGGGACAGGCTCCGGTCGAAAAAGACCGGGGCCTGTCCCCCTTCGCCGTATCCCCTGGCCATCGAACTTGCAATCCTCGATTCCCGCCCAACTCAGAAGGTGAGAGCCCCGGCTCATCAAGACCGCCGACGGGCACGAACGCTTTCCGGGAACATCCCGACGAGGTCGAGCGAGCCATCCTCGCCAATCGGCATGGGCTGATAATCGGTTTCGCGCGCCAGATGGGGATGCTCGGAAACCTCGGCCTCGAACGGCCGGGAAACCCAGAGATCCTTCAGCTCGAGCGTGTTTGGGATCACCACGATCCGGGCCTCGGCCGGATCGATTCGCCAGCAGGTCTCGATCGACGTTCGGATCACGTCGCGATCCGTCGGCAACGTGATCGGGATCCGGGACCGCTCCAGGCAGCACGAGGTCAGCGTGTTGATCCGGAACGGAGCCTCGTCCATCCGGGAGACCAGGCGCTCGGTCGTCAGATCAGCGAAACCGACTCCGACAATGTTGCCATGACTCTCATCGGAGACATCGAGCACGGCAAGCCTCGTGACCTTCGGCCGGTCGAAATCGGGCTGGGTCTCGACGTAAAGCCGGCCGATCACGTTCGGGTCCATCCCAGCGCCCGAGTAGTTCTTCCCCAGCTCGCCGACGATCAGGACGTCGATCTGGTCGAACGGGAGCCGGCCCATCAGCCCTCGGGCCCGCTCCAGCAGTTTCGGCTCCTCGTCGAAGATCGCCTCGGGCTCGATGGCGACGATCTCGGCGGTGGTGTCCTCGGCATTTTCGAGGAGAGCGAGGCCCAGCGCGAACGGAGTCTTCTCCACGAGCGTTCGACCAACAGCGGGCAAGACCTCGCAGAGCCCTCGAATGCCCAGCTTGTGGACCTGGCTGGCACCCTGGCGCTTGCCCAGGCCAATCGTGAGCATCTTCAGGATGCCCGACTCATGAACCCCGCGAAAATCCGTGTGCGGCTTCACCCGGTTCGCCAGGACAATCCCGTCGGCCTGGTAGGCGTTGCGGTCGAAGTAGATCGGAAGCCCAACCGGGTTCGTTCCCAGCTCGACCGTCTCCATCTCGGTCTTCACGGGGACGCCCATGGCCTCGGACGTCACGCCGTACCCGGCGAGAAGCTCACGCTGGCCGTCCGCCGTCGCTCCACCGTGGCTCCCCATCGCGGCGACGATGAACGGTCGGTAATCGAGCTCCTTGAGAGTGTCGACGATCGACCGGGCGACCACGTCGATTCCGTGGATGCCCCGGCTCCCGATTCCCACGGCGATCGTCCCACCCGGCTTCACCCGTTCGCGCAACCGGCTGGAGAGAATCCGATCCCGAACCGTCCCGCGGACGTCGTCGACGCGGGGCTGGGGGATCGACTGGCGAACTCGGGCCAGGGGCGGGAAGGTCATCGGCGTTCGGTCCTGGATCGGGGTGAAAGGGGATCGACGGCGGCGAGCCTCGCTCGAACCGCCGATCTCCCAATCTAGCCGCCGATCGGCCGGATCGCCAACCGGGACGTCCCGATCAATAGCCCCAGTAGGGCGACGGCCGGCTCGGAGCGATCGGACCAGGCCCAAGCGAGGGGGCGTAGTAGCCCATCGGAGGCGCGGGGTCCATCGACCGCCCCGAGGCGCCGTACATCACCGGATAGGTTCGGTACGACATCCCCGACGAGGGATAATACGAGGCCCCATACACATACCCAGGCGCCACATACCCCGGCCGCCAGAGCCCCACCCCATATCGCCCCGGCAAGAGGCCGTAGGGCGGATAATTCGCGGCGTAGGATGACGACGGAAACGCGGTGAACGTGGAATAGGTTTGCGGGAAGCCGTAACTGGCAAACCCGTAACTTGTTCCGTACCATCCGGGCGCGGCGAAGTAGTCGCTCACTCGGTACGAGGACATGTAAGGCGTGCCGACGCCCACCTGAGCCAGAGCCCGGGGTGCTCCGGCACCGACCGTCAGCGCGACGGCCAGGACCCCAACGGCCAGCCGACCCCTCCACCTGGAAGCTCGCATCGCGCGGCCCTCCCCGCATCCCGTTGCCGTCTCGAATCGAATCACCCGTGTTTCAAACGATCGTCGTCCCAATTATACCCCGGGAACGCCCCGACCGGGCGCGCGCCTCGGAATCCGAGGTCCAGCCGGTTCCACCCAGGAAAACGACGGCGAACGTTCGACTCAGCGGCCCCAGGCGTACCCCTTGTACATCGAGCCGTAGTCGGTGGTGCCATACGGGCTGAGGGCATATCCCTGCCCATAAGCCGCGTACCGCTGTGCGGGCGAGTAGATCGGCATCCCCGGCTGGGCCGGCCAGTAAAGCGAACCGGTCGGCAACGCGTAGGTCTCCGCCGTCGGAGCCGCCGGATACCGCGAGACACCCCGCATCATCCGATTGTTCCGCCGGCCCCGAACGACCCGTCGAGGGGCGGAGGGCGTCTGCGTGTAGGGATTATAGACCACCGATGGATACGGCATCGTCGCGCCAACCGTCGGCGTCGCCTGCATCGTCCACCAGCGATCCGGAACCGCTGTATTGGCCGGGATCGGCTGGGTGTACTGCATCCCGAAGCCACCATGGTACGTCGGCATCTGAGCCCGCGCCGCCTGCCCTGCCGTCAACAGCATTACCCCAAGGGCCAGGCCCGTGATCCGAATCATGGCTGTCTCCTTGCTCGGTGTCGTTCTCGGCTGCGCATCCAGGAAGTCAATGTTGCAATTCTAAGACCTGTTACGCTGGCCAGCCGGAAAAAGGACGCCTCTACCCAGATTTTCCGGCCCGTTTCTCGCTGTTATCCGCACGGTCCATCCCCCGGCATCGCCATTGCCTGGAGGGTACGCCCTGGCTCGCTCGGTTTTTGGTCTTCCAAAAAACCAATTTACGCTGCTCGGAATCCAGACTTGGACGAATCGGCGTGAGGAGCTATAACAGAAGAGTCAAGCCAGGTTTCTGAGAGCGGATGGGCGAGGCATGATATGGTGATGGCGGAAGGGATCTCTCCGGATCGACGGTCGCTAGACGAGGTGCATGGTTCGGTGGCGGTGCCATCGGGTCGTGGCGGCTCGCGGCGATGGCGGCAGTTCCTGGCGTTTCTGGGTCCGGCGTACCTGGTGAGTGTGGGGTACATGGACCCGGGAAACTGGGCGACCGACCTGGCTGGCGGGGCGATGTTCGGCTATGCGCTGATCTGGGTCCTGCTGATGTCGAACCTGATGGCGGTTCTCCTGCAAACGCTCTCAGCGAGGCTGGGAGTGGTCACGGGCCACGACCTGGCGCAGGCGTGCCGTGCGGAGTATTCGCCCGGTGTGAACGCGATTCTCTGGCTGCTCGCCGAGATCGCGATCGCGGCCTGCGACCTGGCCGAGATCCTTGGAACGATCATCGCGTTGAAGCTTCTCTTCGGCTTGCCGCTGCTCTGGGGATGCGTCGTCACCGCCTTCGACACGTTTCTGCTGTTGTATCTCCAGCGGTGGGGGATGCGGCAGGTGGAGGCGGTGATCCTGGCTCTGGTGGGAACCATCGCGGCGTGCTTCCTGGTGCAGATCTTCCTCGCCGGTCCCGACTGGAGCGGGGTGGTCGCCGGATTGAAACCGAGCCTGCCAGGCGAAGGAGCGCTTTACGTGGCGATCGGAATCCTGGGTGCCACGGTCATGCCGCACAATCTTTATCTGCACTCCGCGCTGGTGCAGACGCGTCGGATTGGCTCCGACATCCAAAGCAAGTCCACGGCCTGCCGGTACTACCTGGTCGACTCGACCATCGCTCTGAACGCGGCTTTCTTCGTGAACGCGGCGATCCTGGTGCTGAGCGCGGCGGTTTTCCACCGGCACGGGATTGCCGTGGATAGTATCGAGGAGGCACACCGGCTGCTGCCGGGATTCCTGGGCGGGATGGCCCCCATCCTCTTCGGTGTGGCTCTGCTCTGCGCCGGCCAGAGTTCCACGCTCACTGGAACGCTCGCCGGTCAAATTGTGATGGAGGGTTATCTCCATCTCAGAATGGCCCCCTGGCTGCGCCGGCTGATCACGCGAATGCTCGCCCTGGTGCCCGCGGTCGCGACCATCGCGATCGCCGGAGAGCGGTCAACGCAGGGCCTGCTCGTTCTGAGTCAGGTGATCCTGAGCCTTCAACTTTCGTTCGCGGTGATCCCCTTGATCCATTTCACGTCGAACCGGCGGAACATGGGGACGTTCGCGACGCCCTGGTGGGGTCAGATCCTGGCCTGGATCACGGCGGGGATCATCGTGGCGCTGAATGCCAAACTGGTCTGGGACCAGATCGGCGAGTGGGTCGGGATGGCCTCGGCCTCGGGGATCTCGATCGGGCCGATCCCGATGGCATGGCTCGCCGGCGGATCGCTCTACGGCGTGGCGGGTGGGGCCCTGGTGCTGCTCGTCTGGGTGACGATCAAGCCGATGGTCCAGCGCTCGCCTGAGTGGGGGGCGAAGGCCCCGGTCGAGCTCGACTGGGCCGACGCGTTTCGGACCCGGCCCATGGAGCGCATCGGCGTGGCGCTGGAGCACGGCCGGGGCGATGCCGAGATCCTCAACCGGGCGCTTGGGCTCGCGCAGTCACAGGCCGGCTCGCCCGAGCTGGTGCTCTTGCACGTCGTGGATACGGCGATGGCGCGGGTCCTCGGTCCGGAGACCGCGGACCGCGAGACGGAGTCGGACCAGCGATACCTCGACGGCCTGGTCCACTCGCTCCGAGACCGCGGCTATCGGGCCAGAGCCACCCTGCTCTACGGCCCCGACCCGGCGGGTGAACTGGTCTCGCACCTGAAACGCGACCCGGTCGACCTGCTGGTCGTCGGTTCGCACGGCCACGGGATGGTCCGCGACCTGCTGCTGGGTCAAACGGTGGACCGCGTCCGGCATCAGGTGGACGTTCCGATGCTGATCGCCCGGCCGGGACGTGAAGCTGGAGGCGCCCCAACCTCGCCCGCTCACCACAATCTGGGTTGATCCCTCGTGGATCGCCCGGGCATCCAGACCGGGTCATCCAGCCGACTTCTCCGGGCCAACCTTCTCGGACAGGTTCGGCGTTTGACCGACCGTCGCGGACCTCCTTATAATCCCTTCCGGCGACCGGGCTTATCCCGGCGGACCGGTAACGGCAACGGGCGGCGATCGGGATTCTCGCGTGGTGATGGCGATCACGTACTATAAACGGTTTCGGATGGAGATCGACCTCGATCGGGCCATCACATCGTCGGTCTTGCCCGAGCCGTTCGTGTGGGTTCCCTGGGAGGACTCGCTACTGGAGCATCACGCCGAGGTGAAGTACCGCTGCTTCGTCGGCGAGGTCGATGCCTACGTCTTCCCCTGCCTGGGCGACCGCCATGGCTGTCGCCGGCTGATGAGCGAGATCCGGCGCAAGGGAGGATTCCTCCCCGAAGCCACCTGGCTGATCGCTGGTACCGAGGGCTACGTCGGGACGGTTCAGGGCGTTCGCGATCCGAGCGGGGTCGGGGCGATCCAGAATGTCGGCGTGATTCCGGGGTGTCGTGGACTCGGTCTCGGCAAGGCCCTGGTCCGCCGGGCCCTCGCCGGTTTCTACCAGGCCGGGCTGCGCAGGGCCTATCTTGAGGTCACCGCCGAGAATGCCTCGGCTGTCCAGTTGTACCGCGAGGTCGGCTTTCGCCGGGTCAAGACCCTCTACAAGGCGGTGGATTGTTGATCGCTCGGGGCGGGCTGCCGGTTCGGTCCGAAGGTTGCCCTTCCGTCTCGCCCGGAAAGAGATTGCGGCGGAGGCGGCGGGTCGCTACGGTGAAGTTCCCAGACTGCGGATTCCCCGCCCCAATCGGCCGGGGCCCAGAGGGGTCCGACCGGCAATCCAGAGGTGTCCGTGACCGAAGCGCATTCTCCCCCGACGACCATCCAGCAGCACGTCTTTCCGAACGGTCTGGTGCTGCTCGCCGAGGCGATGCCGGGCGTGCAGTCGGCCGCCTTCACGATGTTGATGCCCGCCGGAGCCGCCTACGAGGCCGCCGACGGACTGAACCTCCCCGGCGGTGCCGCCACCATGACCGCCGAGTGGATCACCCGGGGAGCCGGCGATCGAGATAGCCGCGAACTGCTCACCGCCCTGGATAACCTCGGCGTCAGCCACGCCGAGAGCGCTCAGACTCTGCATACCTCCATCGCCGCGGCAACCCTCGGTCGCAACCTCGAGCCAGCGCTCGAGCTTTTCGCCGACATGGTCCTCCGTCCTCACCTCGACGAGGAAGAGGTCGAACCGATCCGGGCCCTTTGCGCCCAGAACCTTCGGAGCCTTGAGGACGACCCCGGCTCGAAGGTCATCTACGAACTCAGGCGCCGCCATTTTCCAGACCCCTGGGGCCGGCCCTCGCCCGGCTCGCCGGAGGGCGTCGCCTCGCTGACGCCGGCCGATTTGCAGCGGTTCTGGGAGACGACCTACCGGCCCAACGGCGCGATCCTCGGGGTCGCCGGCGCGATCGACTGGCCCAGGCTTCGCGACGCCGTCGGCCGGCTCTTCGGCGAGTGGTCTCCCCGGCCAGACCCGAGGATTCAGGAACGACCGGCTGGTCCGACTCGCGATCACATCCTCCGCGAGACCCAGCAGATCCAGATCGCCCTGGCTCGACCGGCCGCGACGGTCGACAGTCCCGATTATTACGCCGCCCGCGCCGCCGTGGCGATCCTCGGCGGCTATTCCTCCGCGCGGCTCTTCACCGAGGTCCGCGAGAAACGCGGGCTGTGTTACTCGGTCTACGCGAGCTACGAGGGGCACCGCGAGCGCGGAGCCCTGCTCTGCTACGCCGGAACCTCCGCCGACCGCGCCCAGCAAACCCTCGACGTCATGCTCGCCGAGATCGACCGCCTCGGCCGCGATGGCGTCGATCTGGAAGAATTGCAAACCATGCGGGCGGGCCTCAAATCGTCGCTCATCATGGCCCAGGAATCGAGCATGAGCCGGTCGGGCGCCCTGGCCTCCGACTGGTACTTCCTCGGCCGGGTCCGATCGCTCGACGAGATCGCCGAGGCCCTCGATGCCCTCACCCCCGAGGAGGTCTCGCGATACGCCGCCTCGCTCACCGGTCCCGAGGGACTCACAATTGTCACCCTCGGGCCAAACGCTTTGCGAACCACTTCCGCTTGACCACGCAGGCGGGATGGCCATCCCGCTCGATGAAGTCGGCGGAGACGGAGGCCATCTTCGTTCCGACAGACAAACCTGGTACTGGTTCCGGGGCGACCGTCAGCCGCCCCGGCCCTGAAATCCCATCCCCGTACACGGACCACGACCCACGATGCCGTTCCACCAGACGACTCTTCCGAACGGATTGCAGGTGATCGCCGAGCTGAACGATCGGGCGCACTCGGTCGCGGCCGGATTCTTCGTCAAGGCCGGTAGCCGCGACGAGTCGAGTGAGGTCGCCGGCGTCTCGCACTTCCTCGAACACATGACCTTCAAGGGAACCGATCGCCGCGACGCCCTCGCCGTCAACCGCGACTTCGACCGCGTCGGCGCCAAGCACAACGCCCAGACCTCCGAGGAAGACACCTTCTATCACGTGACCTGCCTGCCGGAATACCTTCCCGCCTCGTTCGACGTCCTCTCCGATATCCTTCGACCCTCGCTCCGCGACGAGGACTTCGAGACCGAGAAACAGGTGATCGTCGAGGAAATCCGGATGTACCTCGACAACCCAATGTCGGTCGCCTACGAGGCGGCCAAGACCGCCCATTACGGCGGACATCCGCTCGGAAACAGCATCCTCGGAACCGTCGAATCGATCACCGCGATGTCGGCGCCCCAGATGCGCGACTATTTCGACCGCCGCTATAGCCCCGCGAACATCGTCCTGGCCTTCGCCGGCAAGGGCCAGTGGCAGCCGCTGCTCGACCTCGCCGAGAAGCATTGCGGGCACTGGAAGGGAGGACCCGCCTCACGCCAGGCCGTCCCCGCGCATGGCTCGGGCGCGTTTCGCGCCATCCTCCGGGCCGAGGACCAGCAGCAGACGGTTGTCGGCGTCGCCGACGGCCCGCCGCTCGAATCCCCCGACCGATACGCCGCCCACCTCCTCGCCACCATCCTCGGCGACCACACCGGCTCTCGGCTCTACTGGGCCCTGATCGATCCCGGCCACGCCGATGGTGCGGAACTCTCGTACCAGGACTACAACCAGTCCGGCGCCTTCTTCACCTTCCTGAGCTGCGAACCCGACTCAACCCGAGTGAACCTCGAACGGGTCGCCGACGTCTATCGAGGCCTCATGAGCGAGGGCCCGACCGAAGAAGAGCTCGTCCAGGCGAAGAACAAGGTGCTGGCCCGCTCCGTCCTTCGGAGCGAACGGCCGATGGGACGGCTGGCCTCGCTGGGGTTCCACTGGATGTACCACCGGGCGTACATTTCGGTCGAACAGGAGCTGGAGGCCTTCGGCCGAGTGACCTCCGACGACATCCGCCGCCTGCTCGGCGAATGGCCCCTCTGGCCCATGACAATCGTCTCGGTCGGCCCGACCACCGAGATCCAGCCTCCCGCCTGAAACCATCGATCGATGAAAGCAAAGGGACCGGACAGGAAGGCCATCCGCCTTCCCACCCGGTCCGAATTCTTCTGTTGCCGAAGAAGATTCTTCCGCCCGCGATCAAAGGCCGCTGAGGTCCAGCGCCGTGACGCGGATGCCCTGCTTCAGGCCAAGAGCCTTGACGACGTCCTCGCTGGCGGGGATCGTCAGATACTTCCTCGGCGGGATGCCCAGGCTGGTCATCGGCCGGGAGGGATCGGTCGGCTTGCTGCCGGCGCCCTGAAGGGCCAGGCCGCTGAGGATCATCGGCGACGCGTTGTCGATCCGGACCAGGTAGACCATCTTGCCCTTCTCGTGGTGGCCCTTCGACATCTGAGCCCGGACGAGCCGGCCAATAATCCCCTCGGCAACGCCATCGGCGAGCTTCGCCGCGTCATCGGCCTTGACCGAGAACTTCCCGAACGCCACCCACTTCCGGGCCGGTCCGTCGCTGGTCGCCACCTGAACGGTCGCCTCACCCGCCTTGATCCGGACCCGGCAGGCCACCGCCGGACCCATCGGCTGAGCAGGAACCCCCATCTTCGCCCGAAGACCCAGCACCGTCTGGCCGTCGAGCGCCTTCGTCAGCGAGTCGGCCATCGTCCGGCTCGACTCATCAGCCGCCTCGACCTGGAAGAGCAGCGAGCCCCGCTCATCCGCCTGCTCCGCCTCGATCCCAGCCACAAACTCACGGGCCAGCGTCAACTCGTAAGGATTCGCCCACGCGGCCAGACCAGCGATCTGATCCCACTCCAGATTCGAGGTCAGCCGCCACATCACCAGTTGCGAGACCGAGGTCGGCACCTTCTCCGTCGCCAACCGCCGGAGCGCCTTCTGGACCAACGGATTCACGTTCGCATCCGCCGCGTCGCCGAGCAACTGCACCGGCTCCCCCTCCTGCGGCAGCGTCAGCCCCGTCTCGGGATTCGGACCCGAAAGACTCACCATCCGCGTCGGCAGGTTCCGCGTCTGGCGAGGCTTCAAATCGGCGGCCGAAAGCGTCGAGGGAGGCACGGAACGCATCCCACCACCCATGCCGCCCATCATGCCGCCGCCCATGCCACCCATGCCGCCCATGCCACCCATACCACCCATCATGCCGCCGCCCATGCCCATCATGAGGCTGCGCTGATCCCAGCTATCGTAGTCGCCGCAGAAGTACATGATCATTCGGGCGAGGGTCATCATGCCCATCATGGGAGGCATGGTGCCACCGCCCATCATGCCGCCACCCATACCACCGCCCATCATGCCGCCGCCCATACCACCGCCCATGCCGCCCATACCACCGCCCATGCCACCCATACCACCGCCCATGCCGCCCATACCACCGCCCATGCCGCCCATCATGCCGCCCATCTGGCCGGTGGCGGACTGGGCGACGAGGCCCGGAGGAAGGACGACGCGGAGGTTCTTCTTGGATCGGTTCGTGACGGAGATCGTCACGCGGCCGTCTCCGGTCCCTCGGGCCTTGACGTCCACCAGTCCCTTGCGGGCGGCGTCGATCAGGTTATAGGTCGGGACCTCGGACGGGGTCGTGGATTTCGTCGTGTTCGAGGGATTCTTCGCGGCCTCCTGGGCGGGAAGCAGCGCGGGTGCCGACAGAAACAAGGCACCGGCCAGGAGGGAGCGGAACGACCGGATTACTTGCATGGTGTTGACCTTTCGAGCCGACTGCGAGAACGTGGAGATCGAGAGGACGAGGTAGCACGGCCATCCGGCGGCCGGGACGGGTGTTTCCCGGACGGGCCTTGCCGGACCGATCGAAACGGAGAACGTGAGACCACGCACTCTGTCCAGAACGATCGTTGCCGGGCTCCGAGGGAAGCCGAGAGCCTAGCGAGGAGATGGGCCGGAACCTCGGCGAAACAGTCCCGGACGGGCTGGGGGCAGCCTGATTCTCACTCCGCCTCGAAGGCTTCCCCGTTCTAGACGCAACCCAACGCCTCCGCATTCGGTCGCCCCGGATTTTTTGTAAGGATTCCGAAGTCGTCGCCGGCCCAGTCGCCGCCGCTCGACGTAAACAGGGAACATCCCATGAGATATGTTTCGCACCTCTCCTGCTCGGTCTGCGGGGCCCAGTATCCGGCCGACCGGATCATGAACCTCTGCGAGCGGGACAACCGGCCTGTGCAGATTGTCATGGATCTGGAACGCCTCCGGGCCGAGCGGGGGGCCGACGGCTGGTGGAATCCCAATCGTCCGAGCCTCTGGCGATTCGGCGGTCTCCTTCCGCTCGACTTCGACGATCCCGAAGACCGGAAATGGATCCCAACGCTCGGCGAGGGCCACACCCCCGCCCTTCCCTACACTCACCCGATCGCCGATCAAATCGGTTGCCGGCTCGAGGTCAAGGATGAGGGGAAGCACCATGCCGGATTTGGCGGGAATCCCACGCTCTCCTTCAAGGATCGTGGGATGGTGATGACCGTGGCGATGGCCCGGGCGCTCGGTCTCCATCGCCTGGCCGTTCCGACTCAGGGGAACGCCGGTGACTCACTCGCCGAGTACGCCGTCGCCGCGGGTATCGAGGCGATCATTGCGATGTCGCCGGATACAGACCTGCCCGTCCTCGGCAAGGTCGCGGCCTTCGCCAAGCTTCACCCCGAGAACGTCAAGCTCGAACTGGTCGCGGGAACAATCGTCGATTGTGCCCGAAGGATCCGGGAAGAGTACCTGCCCCGTGGCTATTTCAGCGTGGCGACTTTCCAGGAACCAGGCTGGCGAACCGAGGGGAAGAAGACGCTCGGGCTGGAGATGGCCGAGCCGGCCGGCGACCGCCTCGCCCATCGAAAGTGGGAACTCCCCGACGTGATCGTCTACCCAACCGGCGGCGGAACCGGCGTCGTCGGGATGGCGAAGGCGTTCGACGAACTGGAGTCGCTCGGTCTGATCGGGTCCGACCGTCCCCGGATGGTCTGCGTGCAGAGTCCGGCCAGTACCCCGATCGTGCGCGCCTTCGACTCGGGTGCTCCCGACATCGAGCCCCTGCCCCCCGGCAAGACGATCGCCACCGGACTCAACGTCGCGCAGAACGTCGGCCACGTCAACGTGCTGAAAATCATCCGAAAGTCGGGCGGATGCGCCCTGACCATCCCCGAGGAAACCATCGCGACCACCATTCACGATGAGTGGCGCGACCGCCGCTTCGCCTGGTCCCCCGAGGGCGCCGCTACCCTCGCCGCTCTCCCGATACTGGCCGACCGCGGCCTGATCGGCCCGGGCGATCGCGTCGTCCTGGTGAACACCGCCTCGGCCGAGAAATACCTCCCGACCATCCGACACCTGCTCGACGGCGGTCTGTAAACGCCTCGCCGGGCCGTTCACTCGGCGTCCCGGGAGACGTCGGGCGTTCCAGAGGCTTCCGACGCCGTCGCCATACCGGGACCGTCATGGGTCGGCAGACGACCAACGCGCAGGACATGCGCCATCATGTCCTTGGCCCGCTGCGGCCAGGGCATCGCCTCCACCTGCGCAATGGTCGCCTCGATCGGGTATCCCACCCGCCTCAGCTCAATCTTGCCGTCGTCGATGATCGCGAAGGCGGCTCGGGGATCACCGTCCCGCGGAAGTCCCACGCTCCCCGGGTTCAAGACAATCGTCCCGTTGACCTCCAGATTGAATTGCATGTGTGTGTGGCCAACACAGACAATATCGGCCTCCACGTTCTGAAGCCGCTTGGCCCAGGTCGCAGGGTCTTTTAGAAGATACTCGTCGAGCGGGTCGCGGGGCGTTGCATGGACCAGCAGGAACCGTTTGCCCCCTATCGTGCAGCGCTGGGTGACCGGAAGCTGCAGCAGGTATCGTCGCTCCTCGGGGCCAAGGGCCTCCCACATCGAGGGTCGCGACGCCTTCGTCAGGTAGCGGAACCCGGTCTCGCCGTTGACGGGAATGCTCTGCGCGACGCCGTGATCGTGGTTGCCCCGGATGGCGAACGTCGCGTTCTTCATCACCCAGCGCACACAGGGGGCCGGGTCGGGACCGTAGTCGACCAGGTCGCCGAGGCAGACGCAGATGTCGAACGGCTGGTCAACCGCGCGAAGGGCGTGCCAGTTTGCGTGGATATCGGAGACGACCAGGATCCGCATCGGTTATGGGCTCGCGGGACATTGGGAGCGGGCGATAGTTTCGCGGAATTGATCGTCGGACGCAACACCGACCGGCTCAGGTGAGCCACCGATCGCACCAGAGCTGGAACATCAGAAGGGTCCAGAGCGGCTTCCGGTTGTCTCGAACTCCCGCGCGGTGCTGCTCGATGAGTCGGGCGACCACATCGGGCCGGAAGATCCCCTGCCGATGGAGATGCTCCCGCCCGAGAAGCTGGTCGACCATTGGCGCGAGCGGCCCGAGAAGCCATCGAGCGACCGGGATGCCAAATCCCTTCTTGGGCCTGGCCAGAATCGAGGCCGGCAGATGCCGGGCCGCCGCGGATTTCAGGAGGCGTTTGGTGGTCCGCCGCCCATACTTGTACGACGAGGGAAGCACCTGGACGAAATCGACCAGCCGGGCGTCGAGAAACGGCGCCCGAACTTCCAGCCCGCAGGCCATGCTCGCCCGATCGACCTTCGTCAGAATGTCCTCGGGCAAATAGGTTTCCTGGTAGAGAGCCAGCGAATCCGCGAGCGGATCGGGCCCGGCGGCAACCCCGGAGGCCCGGCGGAGGTGCTCAGACTCCACACCGATCGGATCGCCGTCGACGAGGATCTCGCCGACCTCGTCGCCCGAAAACGAGCCGATCCAGCGCTGGTGGGCCAGCGGAAGCGGCTCGGCGGCTCCGCGGAGAAACTGCTTCAACTGAAAGTCGAGGCTAATGTTACGATGATCGACCGGAAGCCTGCTCACCGCCGCGCCGGCCAGCGCCCGGACCCGGCCGGGAAGTCGCCGGAAGATCCCGGCCACGCGCTCGGCGGCAAAAGTCGGGTAGCCGGCGAGCAACTCATCGGCGCCGTCGCCGCCGAGGACGACCTTCACCGATTCCCTCGCGAACCGGCTCAGAAGGTGGGTCGGCAGGATCGAGGCGTCGCCGAACGGCTCGTCGAGCCAGCCGGCCACCTCGGGAAGCAACTCCATCGCGGTCGCAATCGAGAATGTCTTCTCGTGATGGTTGGTGCCGAGGTGCTCGGCAACAACTCGCGCGTGCCCGCTCTCGTCAAAGCTCGGATCCTCGAACCCTATCGAGAATGTCTGAATGCCCCGAGCCGGCTCAACCTGGCAGAGCGCCGCCGCGACGCTCGACGAATCAACGCCTCCCGAAAGGAAGACGCCCAGTGGGACGTCGGAACGCCGGTGTCGCGCCACCGAGGCGCGAAACTCCTCCCAGAACCGTTCGGACGCCGTCTCAAAATCGGGAACCTCCGTCAACGCGAGGGCCCGAGGCGGCTCCCAGTATCGATCGATCCGGAGCGTCCCGCCCTCCCAGACAAGCCGATGGGCCCTCGGCAGCTTCCGCAAGGACCGCCAGATCGAGCCAGGCGCCGGGACATACTCGTAAAAGAGGTACTGGGCCAGCCCACCCCGGTCGAGCGACCGTCCAACCTCGGGATGTGCCAGAACCGCCTTCGGCTCCGACCCAAACGCGAGCCCGCCACCAGGCAACTCCGCGTAAAAGAGCGGCTTCTGGCCCATCCGGTCACGCGCGAGCACCAGCCGGCTCCGTCGTGAATCCCAGAGCGCCAGGGCAAACATCCCGTTGAGTCGCCGGACGAACTCGGGGCCTTCTTCTTCATAAAGGTGGACAAGGCTCTCGGTGTCGGACGAGGTCCGATATCGATGTCCCCTGGCTTCCAGTTCGCGGCGCAGCTCGACTTCGTTGTAGAGTTCGCCGTTGTAGGTCACCCAGATGGTCCCGTCCTCGTTCGCCATCGGCTGGGCGCCCCCCTCGACGTCGATGATCGAGAGCCGGCGATGCCCGAGCGCGACCGGCCCCCCAACGTGGAAGCCCTCGCCGTCGGGGCCCCGATGCGCCAGCGCCCCGGTCATCCGCTCCACAATCCCGCGATCGGCCCCGTCGCCCGCGACGAACCCCGCGATTCCACACATCGACGTTCTCGCCCTTCTCGTCCGCCCGGTCCCTGGATCCGTCGCCCTTGCGTTCTTCGTCCTCCATCATCGACTCGGGCCGCGATCCGCGACAAGCCGTCTGGCATACTCCCCTATCGAAGCCAGCATCCGGCCGCATAAACTCCTTATGTCAAGCTCTCCGAGTCGGACTCTAGCACCCAGGGACCTAGAAAAGATGGCCTCCGCACCGTACGACGAACCGATGGGACCGGAGCAAGAGTTCGATTTCGGAGAGCCGCCGCCCCGGCCGACGACGCCGCCGGTCCGTCGGGGGTTTCTGCTGGTGCTGATCGTGCTGGGCCTGCTCGCGATCCTCGTCTACGGAGTACCGTACGTCGCTTATCGAACCGGATACGCCTGGGAGGCCGGGCGGTCGCGGGCCGCCTCGGAAACCCTTTCCCGACTGGACAAGCAGGGAATCGTGGCCGCCTCCGAGCTTTTTCGATTGGCCTCGACGGCCGTCTCGCCCGCCGTGGTGAACGTCCAGTCGTTCCACTTCCGGCGCGGGCGAGAGGGGCTTGCCGCGCCTGGGATCGGTGGCAATCCCATGATCCCCTCGCTCCGAGGAGCCGAGCTGGGCTCCGGCGTCATCATCGACAAGAAGCGAGGCTACATCGTCACAAATAGCCACGTGATCAAGGACGCCGACGAGATCCTCGTCCGGCTCGGGCCCGGAGACGACGTTCCGGCCCGCCTGGTTGGTGCCGATCCGAAGTCGGATCTGGCCGTGCTCCAGGTCCGTCGGGCACTCGACGTGCAGGCCGAGTGGGGCGATTCCGACAAGATCGATAACGGCGACTGGGTCCTCGCGATCGGGAGCCCGCTCGGCTTCGATCACTCTGTCACGGCCGGCATCGTCTCGGCCACCGAGCGGAACGACGTCCGGATCACCGACTACGAGTCGTTCATCCAGACCGACGCCGCCATCAACCCGGGAAACTCCGGCGGCCCCCTGATCGACCTGGCCGGAAAGGTCGTCGGCATCAACACCGCGATCATCACCCAGAGCGGCGGGTACGAGGGAATCGGCCTGGCCATCCCCTCCGCGCTGGCGCGCAGGGTCGTCGAAGACCTGATCCGACACGGGAAAGTCGTCCGCGGCTACCTGGGTGTCCGGCTCGGAACCCTCAACGCCGAGGTGGCCCGCAGGTTGGGCCTTCCCAGCAACCGGGGCGCCGTCGTGCTCGACGTCCAGAGCGGTGGCCCCGCCGCACTCGCCGGACTCCAGGCCGGCGACGTGATCGTCAAGCTGGGCGATCGCGAGGTCAACGACGCCGCCAGCCTCCGAAACCTCACCGCCGGCACCGAGGTTGGTGCCAACATTCCTGTCACGTTCTACCGACGGGGCGAGAAACAATCCCTCCCCGTCACCATCGCCGAACTCCCTCCCGCACCCGAGGTCGTCGCCTCGTTCGGCTTCCGCATTCGCCCCGTTTCCCCAGGTACCCGAAGTCCAGGCGGTCTGGAGATCGATCAGGTGGTCACCGGCAGCCCCGCGTTCAAGGCGGGCCTCCGCCCAGGCATGCGCATCCTCGGCGTCGGCCCGGCCGACGTCTCCACCGCCCCCGAATTCGAGGCCGCGGCTTCCCGGCTCGACCTGAGCAAGGGCCTCCCTCTCAAGGTCCAGGCACCCGACGGCCGGATCGCCATGGTCCTTGTCGGCGGTTCTCCCCAGCCAGGGAACGGCCAACCCTGATCGTCAGTTCCCCGACCACCCCCGCCCAAACCAGAAATTTACTGGCGACCTCTTGACTTGGACACCTGGTTTACGGGACAACAAAACGGGCAGCCAGGGGGTCAGGAAGGCCCTCTGGAGGGGGTAGGAACGAGAGATTCGGCAAAGTCAAGGGGCTAGAGAGTCTCGGCGGCCCACGGCCGGAGCCGCCTCGACGGGCGAGAAAGTCCGGCATAAGTCTTTTTATGGATGGGGCTTAGGCCGAGCAGAGCCGTGTCGGCCCGACGTTGGACAAACTTGACGCATTTTGGGGTCGGGCTATAATTCGACTGACGCCGCCGAGAAAACTGTTGGGCACGGTGAGCGGGCATCCGACCGCTTTTCGGGCAACCCGTCCGGGGTCGGCTAACCGCGGACCATGGATCCGGGCCTGAGCCCCCTTGTGGCAGGAGGACCCGGTGCCCCGCCATCCCGATACCTCGCTGAGCGCCATCAAGAACGCGGTTGATATCGTCGCCCTGGCTGGCGACTACCTGCCGAGCCTGCGCCGCGTGGGTAGCAAGTACAAGGCCCTCTGTCCGTTTCACGACGACCACAATCCGTCGCTCGAATTGAATCCGGAGCGCCAGTCCTACAAGTGCTGGAGCTGCGGCGCGGGGGGCGACATCTTCGACTTTGTCAAGAACATCGAGCGAGTGGAGTTTCCCGAGGCATTGCGCATGCTGGCGGACCGGGCGGGAGTCGTCCTGGAGCGACAGCCGACGACCGGCGACGGTCCTCGGGGACCGTCAAAGTCCGACCTGTTTGCCGTCAACGAATGGGCCGCGAGGATTTTTGCCGACGCCTTGCGTGGATCGCCCGAGGCGCTGGCATACTTGGAACGTAGGGGGTTGTCGGGGTCGAGCGTGGAGCGATTCGCCCTTGGGTATGCACCCGAGGCTCGCGGCTGGCTCCTGGGTCTTGCTCGCCGCGAGGGGTATGCCCCCGAACTGCTGGAGCAAGCAGGGCTGGTCGTTCGGCCTGAGGAAGGTGGTCCGGCTCGCGAACGATTTCGGGGCCGGTTGATCTTCCCCATCCGGGATGCGAACGGTCGTGCCGTGGGCTTCGGCGGGCGAATCCTCCCCCGCGTCGAACGCGCGATGGCCGAACAGGGGCGGAATGTCGCCAAATATCTCAATACCCCAGAGACGGCACTGTTCCGCAAGCGAACCCTCCTTTACGGCGCCGACCTGGCCAGGGCCGCGGCGCGTCGCGAAGGGTGGGTGGCCGTGGTCGAGGGCTACACCGACGTGATCGCCGCGCATCAAACCGGCCTGGAAAACGTGGTGGGAACGCTCGGCACGGCGCTCGGGCCCGACCACCTCGTCGGGCTGAAGCGCCTGGCCGACCGCGTCGCCCTGGTCTTCGACGGTGATGAGGCGGGAATGTCGGCCGCCGACCGTTCCCTCGAGCTTTTTCTCGGCTCCGACCTTGACCTTCGCGTGCTCACCCTGCCGGCCGGCGAGGACCCCTGCGATTACCTGCTCCGCCAGGGCGCGGCCGACTTCCGCGAGCGTGTCGAACGAGCACCCGAGCCGCTGGCCTACCTGGTCGACCGGGCCAGTGTCCGCTTCGACCTCGCCGGCGCCGAGGGAACTCGCCGCGCCGCCGAATGGGTCCTCGGAATCATGAATGCGGCCACGCCAACGCATCGCCTCGGACTCGAAGTGAAGGAAGGGAAAATTCTCGACGAACTGGCCCGACGGCTCCGCGTCCCGATCGAGTCACTCACCCGTATGCGGCGAACTCTCCAGAAACCGGCCCCGCGTGTCCGGGCGTCGACCGCTCCGGTCGCGAACCCCCCGTTCGAGACTCCGGCGCTCGCCCCTGCCCCGGTCCGGCTGGGCGATCTCGACCGATCCGATCGCGAACTGCTTCAGGTGGTCCTCGAGGAGCCCGAGGCCGTCGAGTGGCTCTCGACCCGCGTTTCACCATCGAGCCTGCTCGAGGGCCCGCTTCGTTCCCTGCTTGAAGCCTGCTACGATCTGCATTCCGAGGGAGTGCCCGCCACCTACGATCGCCTGATGCTTCGCCTCGAAGACCCGATTCTTCGCGGCCTGGCGACCGACCTCGTCGCCACAACAGCGCTCAGCATCCCCGAACCGGCACCGCTCTCCGAAGGCGTTCGACCCGGCTCCTGGCGCGATCGGCTCGATGGACTCGTCGCACGCCTCGACGCCCGGGCTCGCCAGGCCCGGCTCGAAGAGCTCAAACGAGCCCTCGATGCCGCCGATCCCCAAACCGAACCCGAGGCCCGACGTGCCATACAGTTGGAATATCGAAGGCTGCTAACCAGCGGCCAGTCTCGGAAAAACTGATTCTAGCGACCCGTTTTGTCGTTCCGTGTGCGTGGGAGGAAAGTTGGATGGACAAGCTGGATGAGGGCCTCAAGACGCTCCTCGAGCTGGGCAAACGTCGGGGCTTCCTGACATTCGAGCAGGTCAACGACTCCTTGCCCGACGAGGCGACCACGAGCCCGGAACGGCTGCACGGCCTGCTGGAGACCCTCGATGAGATGGGTATCGAGCTCATCCATGAGGACGAGGCCGAGAGCCGCCTGCTGGCTTCCGGCGACATCGACGACGAGCCCGAAGACGAGATTGTCGACGAGCCCAGCGACGACGACGACGGTGAGCTCACTCCGGAAGACCTCGACGAAATCTCTCGTCGGATCGACGACCCCGTCCGCATGTATCTCACCCAGATGGGCGAGATCCCTCTGCTGACTCGCGACCAGGAAATCAACCTCGCCAAGCGAATCGAGATCACCCGGAAGAAGTTCCGCCGGAAGGTCCTGGAGTGCCACTTCGCCCTGGCCCTGGTGGTCGACGTCCTGAAAAAGGTCAACGACGGCGAGCTCCCCTTCGATCGAACGGTCAAGGTCTCGGTCACCGAGAACCTCGAAAAAGACCAGATCCTCGGCCGAATGCCGCATAACCTCGCCACGCTCGGCCACCTGATGGACTGCAACGTCCGCGACTTCAAGTCGTTCGTCCGCGAACGAGACCAGCCGCTCCGCCTCCAGCTCCTCTCCGACCTGAGACGCCGCCGCCGAAAGGCGGTCAACCTGGTCGAGGAGCTCTCGATCCGGACCCAGAAGGTCCAGCCCCTCATGAAGCGCCTCGAGCAGGTCGCCGGCCGGATGACCGAGCTGGTCCACCAGCTTCGCGAATACCGGGCCGGCCGGGGCGGCAAGGAAGACCGGGCCAACCTGGTCAAGGAACTCAAGGACCTGATGCGCATCACGCTCGAAACCCCCACCTCGCTCACAAAGCGAGTCGAGCAGATGAACGTTCGGTTCCGCCGCTACGAGCAGGCCAAGCGCGAACTCTCCGGCGGCAACCTCCGGCTGGTCGTCTCCATCGCCAAGAAGTACCGCAACCGCGGCCTCTCCTTCCTCGACCTGATCCAGGAGGGAAACACCGGGCTGATGCGGGCCGTCGATAAGTACGAGTATCGCCGCGGCTACAAGTTCAGCACCTACGCGACATGGTGGATCCGCCAGGCGATCACCCGGGCAATCGCCGATCAGGCCCGAACCATCCGCATCCCGGTCCACATGATCGAGACCATGTCGAAGCTGCGGAACGTCTCGAAGAAACTCCTCCAGGAAAAGGGCCGCGAGCCGACGATCGAGGAAACCGCCCGCGCCGCGAATATCTCGGTAGAGGAAACCCGGCGCGTGATGAAAATCTCTCGCCATCCCATCTCGCTCGACCGCCCGGTCGGCGAGAGCGAGGACAGCTACTTCGGCGACTTCATCGAGGACGAGGCCGCCGAGAGCCCCATCAACGCCGCGACCCAGGAGATGCTCAAGGAAAAAATCGACCAGGTCCTCAAGACTCTCACCTACCGCGAACGCGAGATCATCAAGCTCCGATACGGCCTCGGCGACGGCTACACCTACACGCTCGAAGAGGTCGGCCGGATCTTCAAGGTCACCCGGGAACGCGTCCGGCAGATTGAGGCCAAGGCGGTTCGGAAACTTCAGCACCCCGTCCGAAGCCGGCAGCTTGAGGGCTTCCTTGAGAGTACGGGCTGAAAAGCCCTTCAAGCCCCGGACGCCAGGCGTCCGGGGCTTTTTTTGTGGGTCGGCCCGACCGGGGATGGACCGCCGGAAATCGAGCCGGCCGGGGAGACGATCCAATGACCCCCCGATCCGAAGAAGGAGCCTGATCGATGTCCACGACCGCCGAGAGCCTCCGCGACCTGCACTCGCTCCACCAGCGTGCCAAGGCCTTGCGCGACCGGCTCAGCTCAGGCCCCCGAACGCTCGCGGCCCGGCAGGCCGCCCTGGCGACGCGGCAGGCCGAGGTCGAGGCGGCCAAGAAAGCCCTTCAGGACGCCAAGCTGCACGTCAAGAAGCACGAGCATACCCTCAAGGGCATTGAATCCAAGATCGACGAGCTGACCGTCAAGCTCAACCAGGTCAAGAAGAACGAGGAATACAAGGCCCTCCAGAACCAGATCGCGCACGACCAGAACGCCAAGGGTAAGGTCGAGGAAGACATCCTCACCTCCCTCGATGGCGTCGAAACCCACACGGCCGAGGTCGCCCGGCTCGACGCCGACGCCCGCAAGTTCGCCGACGAGGTCGAGGCGCTCCGCAAAATGATCGACGACCAGGCCGCCGCTCAGAAGTCTCAGCTTGCCGAACTCGAGGTCGCCATCACCGAGGCCGAGACCGCCATCCCCGAAGAACACCGCGACCACTACCGACGCATCGTCGCCCGATACGGCGCCGATGCCCTGGCCGCCTGCGAGGACGACTCCTGCCACGGCTGCTACACCTCGATCACTCCCCAGATGAAGAACGAGCTGATCAACAACAGCGGCCTGACCTTCTGCATGAGCTGCGGACGTCTCCTCTACTACGTCGCCCCCGAACCCTCGGCAACCAAACGCACCGCGAAGGCTCGCTGAGCGCCTCGAGCGACTCTCCCCGGAAGTTGACTCGTTTTCCACCCCACTTATAATGCCTGGATATCTGGGCTCCATCGGCGGGGCGCCCCGTTCGATCACGAGGGTCCGTCCCGGGACTTTGGTCCATCTGTGAGGCATGCCAATGGCCGGCAACGTCAAGGAGTTTACGGACTCCAACTGGAAGTCCGAGGTGCTCGACTCGACCATCCCTGTCCTCGTCGACTTCTGGGCCCCCTGGTGCGGACCTTGCCGAACCCTCGGCCCAACGATCGAAAAACTCGCCGGTGAGTACGAGGGTCGCGTCAAGATCGGCAAGATGAACACAGACGAGAACATGGAGACGCCGGGCAGTCTTCGGATCACGGCGATCCCCACAGTCCTCTTCTTTCACAACGGGCAAGAGGTCAAGGAGCTGCGCCTCGTCGGAGTGAACCCCGAAAACAAGTTCCGGGCCAATCTCGATAAGCTCTCCTCCTCCTGATCGGATCGGGGTCGCCCCTCTTCTCTCGCCGGTGTCCGACGTGGTCTCCTCTTCCGTTCTCGTGAAAATCTGCGGCCTGACGCGCATCGACGAGGCCGTCGGGTGCGTCCAACTCGGGGCCGACTGGATCGGCCTGAACTTTCACCCTCCCTCGCCGCGATCGATCCTCCCGGAACTCGCCGCGGAGATCATCGCGGCGCTCCCAGTTAGGGCGACGCCGGTGGGGGTTTTCGTCGACCGCCCACCGGCCGAGGTCGCCGCCATCGCCGATCGGATCGGCCTTCGCGTCGTGCAATTGCACGGCCGAGAGCCGATCGAGGATCTCTCGGCGCTCCGGGATTGGCCCGTCGTTCGCGCCTTCCGAATCCGATCCGTCGAGGACTGGTCGTCGGTCGCCCACTTTGTCGAGAGGGCCGAGGCGATTGGGCATCCACTCGCGGGGGTTCTGGTCGACGCCTACGTTCCGGGTCTCCCGGGAGGGACCGGGCTGGCGATCGACCGGACTCTGCTCGACGCCGCGCCTCCCCTGCCCCGGATGATCCTCGCGGGCGGACTGACACCCGAGAACGTCGCCGAACGAGTCACCTGGGTTCGACCCTGGATGGTCGACGTCGCCAGTGGTGTCGAGTCGAGTCCCGGCCGGAAAGACCTGGAGGCGGTCGCCGCCCTGGTCCGCGCGGTCCGATCGGTATGAGTGTCACAGACGCCACCGCGGAGTCGTGAGGCCACCGTTGACAACGGCCCGGCGCCGGGCTTAGTCTAGGGGTCGCAACGCAACTCGTTGGGTGCCTTGTTGGTGCGATCATGCCCCGGACGACTCAGCACGACGATGAGGAAGCTCTGGCCGATTGCGAGGACGTACTCGGCTACCGCTTCCAGAATCCGACCTTGCTTCGCGAGGCGCTCACGCACGCATCGGGAGCCAACCACCGGTTGGTCTCGAACGAGCGCATGGAATTCCTGGGCGACTCCATCCTGGGAGCCGTCGTCTGCGACCTGCTCTATCGCCGCTTCCCCGACTTCCTTGAAGGGGAAATGACGCGGATCAAGTCGATTGTCGTCTCGCGCCGGACCTGTGCCAAGATCTCGGAGCGGCTGGGCATCGATGAATTCCTTCTGATCGGCAAGGGGATGGGCTCGCACCTTCAGACCCCCTCCTCGATGATGGCCGATGTCTTCGAGAGCCTGATCGGGGCGATTTATCTCGACGGGGGGATGGAGGCGGTCCGGCCCTTCATTCTTCGGCACATCGGTCCCGAGATCGACGCCGTGGCGGGCGGCCAGGGCGGTGTCAATCACAAGAGTCATTTGCAGCAGGTCTCGCAGCGGCAGTTCGGAGAGACGCCGATCTACCAGTTGCTCGACGAGAAGGGCCCGGATCATTCGAAGTGCTTCAAGATCGCGGCCCGAATCGGCGGAGCCTGCTACGCCCCGGCCTGGGGGCGCAACAAGAAGGACGCCGAGCAGAACGCCGCGTTGAACGCGCTCTGCCAGATCGCGGGCGAACCCCTCCCCTATGAGTCGGATTGAACGGACGAGGCTGCCGTGGAAGGCTCGCTAGATTCCGCGCTGGGCCTCGGCTGGGAGGTCTGGCTTTACCTCTCGATCTTGACCCTGCTGACGCTCTTCTTCAAGTTCGGCCGGTTCTGGAGCGTCCGCAACCTCGACCTTCTCCTGCTCTTCGTGATGGCGCCGGGGATGCTGATGATCCTCGGCCGACCCATCGACCCGCCGCTATCGGCTTACATCTGGCTCTTCTCCGGATCGGGTCTCTGGCTCCTGCGCTGCCTGCTCGACCTCGGGCTCTCGCGTCGCCCATTGCTCGAACCCAACTTGAACGCCTCGGGCCTGCTCTGCCTCTCGGTGGGCGTGCTGGGCCTGCTTCTGACGGAGACCGTGCTCCTGCCCGTTGAGGACGGCGCCGCGAGAAACCCCGCCGAGAGGTCCGAACGCGAGGAACGTCCGGCCGTGGCTCCCGGGGCAAACAACGCGACGGTCCAGACGATGATCTCCATGGCCCCGCTACCGACCTCGCTGAAACGCCAGCTACCTCAGGTGATCGCCTCTCGCGTGCTCGCGGTTCTGGCACATTTGACGCTCGTGGTCGGGCTGCTGGGGATCGGATGGCGGCTTTTCGAGCGGCCGATCACTGGAGTGGCGATGGCGACGTGTTACCTCGTCCTCCCCTACACGCGAATGGAGCTTGTCGACAGCGGCCAGCTCATCTCCTCGGCCCTGATCGTCGCCGCGGTCTTCTGGTACGCGAGGCCAGCGGTGGCCGGGGTTTTGATCGGTCTGGCCGCGGGATGGATCCCGGCCTGCCTCGGCCTGATCGCGACCTGGTGCGGTTTCTACCGGGGCCGGGGCGCCGCGCGATTCACGATCGTCGCCGCCTCGGTGGTCACCGTCTGTGCCCTGCTCGGTCGATGGATTCCCGGCGTTGCGACCTGGGCCCGGGCGCTCGGCGCCCGAAGTATCGTCGAGGTCGGCCTGCTCCCGCATTTCGAGCCGATCCGCAACGGGAGCTTCTGGTCGAGCATCGATTCCAGCTTCCGCCTCCCGGTTCTCACGGCCTACCTCTTGCTAGCTCTCGGAACGATGTTCTGGCCGGCGGAAAAGAGTCTGGCCGAGCTGATCTCGATGTCGGGCGCCCTTCTGGTCGCCAGCCAGTTCTGGTATCTCGACAAGGGTGGTGCGCTGGTGATGCTCTACCTTCCCCTCGCCATCGCGATGATGTTCCGCCCCACGCTCGCCACGCGCCGGCCCTCCCGGGCAGCCCTTCGTCGTCGAATTACGAGCTCGACGCTCCACCCCTCCCCCTGAACCCACGAGAGATCGCATCATGAGTTTCGACCTGACGTACGATTCCATCGCGCGCCGGATTGACCACTCGCTGCTCGGCCCGACACTGACCACCGCCGAGCTGGAGGCCGGGTGCCGGCTGGCCGCCCGTTATGGTGTGGCGAGCGTCTGCATCAAGCCCTACGCCGTGAAGCGAGCCTCGGAGATCCTCAGGGGAAGCCAGGTGGCCGTCGGCACGACGATCGGCTTCCCGCACGGCGGCCACTCGACATCGGTGAAGGTCTTCGAGTCGCGCCAGGCCCTCGAGGATGGAGCGACCGAGCTCGACATGGTCGTAAACATCGGCCAGGTTCTCTCCGCCGAGTGGGATGCCGTGTCGACAGAAATCGGCGCCGTGACCAGGGTCGCTCACGAGGCCGGGGCGATCGTGAAGGTGATCTTCGAGAACTGCTACCTCGACGACGAACACAAGGCTCGCCTCTGCGCGATTTGCGGCGAGGTCGGGGCCGACTACGTGAAAACCTCGACCGGCTACGGCTCGGGCGGCTCAACCTGGGACGATTTGCGCCTGATGCGGGCTTCGTCCCCCTCGACGGTCAAGCTGAAGGCGGCCGGCGGCATCCGGACCCTTGACGACATGATCCGGTGCGTCGAGGCCGGCTGCGACCGCATCGGCGCCTCGAGAACGGCCGAGGTCCTCGACGAGCTTCGAAAACGCCTTGGCCTGGAGCCGTTCCACGTGGAACCGGCGCCGACGGGCCGGGGACCGGGGTCGAACTACTGAGCCACCCCGCGGCGGTCAACTCGGGAGCCGAGGCTCGCCCGACTCGATCACCTCGATCCCCTCGCCATCGCCGACGATCAGCGTGTCGCAGAGGCCGATAAACAGGCCGGTGTCGAGCACTCCGGCCTGGCATTGCAGACGCTCGTCGAGGGCGTCAGGATCGTCGAGCGCCTCGAAATGACAGTCGATGATCGCGTTGCCGCCGTCGGTGAGAACCACCCGGCCCTCGCGATCCCGTCGAATCGTCGTCTCGCCCCCGATCGCCCGAATCCTTCGCTCGGTGTGGAGCAGGCCAAACGTGCTGACCTCCACGGGGACCGGCATGCCGACGCCCAGCCGCCCGACCCGCTTCTCGGCCGTCAACAGCGTGACACGATGCGCCGACGACGCCGCCACGATCTTCTCGCGGAGCAAGGCCCCTCCCCTGCCCTTGATCATCCGGAAGCGTTCGTCGATCTCGTCAGCACCGTCGAGGCTGATATCGAGCCGGTCCACCTCGTCCAGTTCGCGGAGCGGGATGCCCAGCTCACGAGCCAGCGCGGCCGTGGAGGAACTCGTCGCCACGCCGACGATCGCGATCCGCTCCGAGGCCAGACGATCGGCCAGGTGCCGAACCATCAACGCCGAGGTCGATCCCGAACCGAGACCAACGATCATCCCATCCCGGACCAGGCCCGCACCGGCTCGGGCAACGCGATCCTTCGAGGAATCGGTGTTCCTGGTCACGAAGACGGCTCCCCGCGTGCTCAAGGAAAAGAACGATCGACGCAAGCCGGGCGCCTCACTTCGCCAGCCGGCTCGTCGAGAATCGGCCCAGGCCAATGGCCGGGCCTTTGAATCGGGGCGACCAGATTCGAACTGGTGACCTCCTGCTCCCAAGGCAGGCGCGCTAACCAGGCTGCGCTACGCCCCGCTCTTTATCGCCGACACGCATGTTATTCCGGCATCGGGTCTGTCGTCAAGCGAGCCCGTTCGACTCCTCGACTCGCGACTTCCTCGGCCATCGAATCCGGATGGCGAAGCTCTCGTCCGAAACGCGTTCGAGAATTCCCTCGTGGCTGGCGGCAATTCGGGCCAGAAGCGGGATCGCCAGGGGGTCAACCCGCGCCCGACACATTCCCGGGTCGCGTCGGATTAGCCCGCCAGAATGCTCGATCAGGTCGGGCGAACCCGTCCCCACTTCCTCTCGCCAGTCGATCTCGACCCAGTCGTCGCGAACGCGCCAGGCGACTCGCGAAACCGTCGACGCCGCGCCCAGTTCCGACCGCCATGAAGCGATCGCGTCGAGGCCCTGGCCGAGCAGATTCGGATCAAATTCCGCGAGAACGGCCGCCTCGGGCGGCTCCAGCCTAAGTGTCTGGCCCCGCGATTCGTACCACGACCGCCATCGAGGCGCCTGCGTTCGAATCAACTCATCGATCGTGCCCTCCAGCTTTCGCACCTCCATCGGCCGGTAAATCGCCTGAAGTCGATCGAAAAAATGCTCCACCTGCTGGTACATCCCCTCGATCTCACCCAGGCAGTGCGGGACCGTTCCCCGCGCCTCTCGCCGGAAGAGGTAAAGACTCAACTTGATCCCGTTGAGCGAGTTCCGGCATCGGTGGCAAAAGCCGCTCAGCACTTCCCGGAGATGCTCCACCCGCTGGGCATCGTGGACGATGGCGAGCATTGAAGAGGATAGTCCCTCCTCCGCCGTTCCGTCGTGCGGTCGTGGACTCATGGTTCGAGACATCCGGATCGATGGGGCGATCTTCGCCGAAACCCAGGCGTTCGGGGCCAGGGCGGCTGCACGTGCCATGTTAGCTCAAGCTGGGTGGTATCCCTAAAGCAAAGACGGTGCCGGGCTGAGCCAGCTCCGCTCAAATCTCCTAAGCCTTCGTCCAGACGGCAGGTAGAGTGAAACCTTTCCCATCTCCGTCGAGAGCCCGAGGCCGATACCGGGAACGCGCGTTCTCTTGCGAGGGCACCACCACCGAAAATGGGAAGCGCGGTTGGCCCGGAGTCTCGCGTCATGGACTCCGAGCACCGGCCGAACCTTCGACGGTCGGTCGGCGCGGGGCCGAGCGATCCTCGGCGGCCCGGCCGTCCTCGGTCGATCGGTCCTCAGAGATCCTCGGGAGCCGGGAGCGCCGGCTGGCTCTCCGCAGCGGGAAGTTCCAGCCCAATCGCCCGGCCGATCCGGTCGAGCTCGTCGCGCGAGTGGAAGTCGATGACAATCTGCCCACGATCGGGCGTTCGGCCTCGAACGGCCACGGTCGCCCCGAGACGCTCGTTCAGCGCCTGCTCGAAGTGGTGAAAGTGCGGCGCGCGAGCCTCGGCGGTGTGCGCCGGATCCTTGCGGACGCGGGGCCGGCTCGGGGTCGGGACGCCCGTGGTCACCAGCGCCTCGGTCTGACGCACGGAAAGGTGCTCGGTCACAACTCGTCGATAGGCGACGATCCGCGTCTCCGTCTCCGCAAGTCCCAGCAGGGCCCGGGCGTGCCCCTGCGTGATCTGGTTCGCTCGCACCGCGCCCAGAACCTCCTCCGGAAGCTCGAGCAGCCGGATCAGGTTCGAGACCGTCGATCGGTCGAGGCCAAGACGTCCGGCCAGTTCTTCCTGCGTCCCGCCGTACCGCCCGAGGTAATCCTTGAACGCCGTCGCCTTGTCGACCGCGTTGAGATCCTCGCGCTGAAGGTTCTCGACCATCGCCAGCTCGAAGACGCGCTGATCGTCGAGGTCGAGAACGCGCGCCGGGATCTCATGAAGCTGGGCCTCGATGCTCGCCCGAAGCCGGCGCTCGCCGGCAATGAGCTGATACCGAAGTCCGACCGCCCGGACAATGATCGGCTGAATCATCCCGTGCTGGCGAAGTGATTCGGCGAGTGCGGCGATCTCGGCCGGATCGAACTGACGGCGGGGCTGGAACGGGTTCGCATCGACCTGGTCGACGGAGACCTGGATCAGCTCGGCTCCTTCATATGAAGACGGCTCAAAGCCCCCCTCCTCACGCCCGAGCAGGGCTTCCAGCCCGCGCCCGAGTCGACGTCCCTTCACGTTGCTCACGGTCGATGTCCTCCATGACGAGACCGGTGGAACCCCGGGCCTCGCGCCACGGATCGAGGCCCCTGCCCCGCCCCGATCGCGGCCCGCTCCGGGTCGGCCGGGATGGTATCGGCGCCCGCGCGAGGTGTAAAGTTCAGTTCTCCGGATGGTCGCCGCGGGCCATCAGCCGGCGAGCGTCTTCCTCGAGCGCCTCGCTGTAGGTCAGCGGATAATCGGGAACCGCGTCGAGGCCCCGAAGTCGATCCGGGAGCGACTCAAGCTGCTCGCGACATCGGGCGCGAATCTCCTCCAGCCCTGGCAAGGGACCGGCCAACCGGCCGCCTCGAACGACCGGAACCAGCATCGGCTCCCCCTCCGCCGATTCATCGGCGCGGGTCACGTGGTCTCCGGCGAATCGTCCCCTGGCATCCCGGCGCCGGTAGACCTGCTTCGCCATCGGATACGTTTTCTTGCTCGGGCTCAGCTTGTACCGCCCCTGGCCGTCAAGCTCCACCAGTTTGTATACCATCGACATGGCCGGAGCGTCGCGCGAGGTGATCAGCTCGGTCCCGATCCCGAAGCCATCGACCGGCGCCCCCGACTCCACGATCCTCGCGACCTTCTGCTCGTCGAGGTCGCCCGAGGCCATGATCTTCGTCCCGGCGCGGCCGTGCTGGTCGAGGATCGCCCGGGCCTGCCGGCTCAGTTCGACGAGGTCGCCGCTGTCGATCCGGATCGCCGGGATCGGCGGCTCGATCGCGGCGGCCCGGCGAACGCCTTCGAGCGTGTCATAGGTGTCCACGAGCAGCGTCGACGACGCACCGAACACTCGCGCGAAGGCCGCGAAGGCCGAGCCCTCGTCGGGAAACGACTGGACCCACGAGTGAGCCATCGTGCCGGTCGCCGGGATGCCGAGGAGCCGGGCGGCCTCGGCGTGGCTGGTCCCGGCGAACCCGGCGATGTAGGCGGCTCTCGCGGCGAGGAAGCCGGTGTGCGGCCCGTGGCCGCGCCGGGCTCCGAATTCCTGTAACGGCCGACCGCCCGCGACCGAGACCACCCGAGCCGCCTTCGAGGCCACCAGCGTCGGATACGCGAGCGAGGCGACCAGATACGTCTCGACCCACTGAGCCTGCGGAAGCGGCGCCTCGACCCGAAGCAACGTCTCGCCCGGGAACACGACGGTTCCCTCGGGAACCGCCCAGACGTCGCCCTCAAACCGCATCCGGCCCAGCTCGTCGAGGATCGCCGGATCGATCCCACGAAACATCGGCCAGCGCCGCATCGCCTCGATCTGCTCGGTCGAGAACGCCAGCCGAAGAAGATCGCCGATCGCCTGCTCCAGTCCGGCAAACACCAGGTATGCGCGGTTCGTCGGCATCTTGCGAACGAAAAGCTCGAAAGTCGCCGATTTGCCCGACATCCCCGAGGCGAGATAGCCCACCATCATCGTCAGCTCGTAGAGGTCGGTCACCGGCCCGAGCGCCTGGGGATCGGGCCAGAGGGAGACGGGCGGTTCGTGGCTCATCGGGCAACTCCCGGTCGCTTCGGTCGAAGCAGGAACAACGGAGCCGAAACGTCGATCGGCGACTGGATCGGCGTCGACGGATCGACATCGAGAAGAGTCGGCAGGTTCATCCTCGTCGGGATCTCACGGACCAGCTCGAAGCTCGGGGAACGGGCCAGTTGCCGGGCACGCTCCGCGCCACCGGGCCCCAGCATCGCCGAGTCGAGAAGGACCCAGGATCTCCGATCCGACCGGCTCACAAGCCCCTCGGGTGTCGCCTGGAGCGCGACCGGGACGACTCCCGAAAGATAGAACGTCACGGGCGGGCGGGCGTGGATCCGGAGCGTCGGGACGTCTCTCGGCAGCTCGGCCGCGACCGATCGGCAGGCCAGCCGAAGCGAGTCCGACGATTCGAGCAGCGGATGGGTCCAGGACGCCCCCTGCCAGTTGCCAAATTCAGGCAAGAGCGCCAGGACGAGAATCGTCTGGCCCCCGAAAAAGAAGGTAAGACGCCCCACGCCGACACGTTCCACGGCATACGCAAACAGGATGGCCGCCGCGCCGCCCACGAGAACCCAGGTGAGCCCCAGGAGCGGCAGCGTCAGCCGTGCGTAGGGATGATAGAAAGGCGTGAGCAGAGCCATCAGGCCCCAGCCCACCGCAACCAGAGCCACCCCCCGCGAGACGTTCCAACCAAACCGGATCGCCAGAACCACCAGGGCCGCCGCCCCGCCGACAAAAGCCTCGATGGCGAACAGGAGAAACCCCGCGAGCCCGAGGGCTTCCAGAAACCGGCTCGCCGAGAGGCGTCGAGAGCCGCCCATCCATCGGAACGACGCCAGCACCCCGATCATCGTCCCAACGCCCACCAGCCCCATCCACTGCCGACCTCGCATCAGGAGAGCATCCTCTCGGATCTGAATCCGAAGATGCCCGATCCAGGTGGATGGTCCGCCCATGTAGCTTCGATGGTGCGCCAGAAGAGCTGAGTATCCTCCGTGCGTTTCGACGAACCTGAACCAGGGCAGGTACACCACCGCCGCGACGACCGCCGCCAGCGCCCCCCATCCCCAGATTCGAGCCTGCTCGCGAGGGTTTCGCGCCTCGGGATGGGTCGCGATCCAGGCCGACGCCGAGAGCGCGACAATCACCCCCGCGAGCCATCCGTTGTACTTGAAAAGCTGGGCCAGCCCGACGGCGATCCCGAGCAAGACCGCCCGGAGCGCCCCAGGCCGCTCCAGAAACCGCTGCCCCATCCCGATCGCGACCAGCCAGAAGAACAGGAACGACGCATCCGTCAGGGCCATCCGGGAGAAGCCGATGTGCGGACCCGACATCGCCGCCATTGCCGCCGCCACCGCCCCCGCTCCCGGGCCAAACGTTCTTCGGGCGAGCCAGCCGACGACGGGGATTGTCAGCGTTCCCATCGCGATCGAAACCAGGATGGCCGCGATATCCCCGATTCCGAAGAGCCCATACGCGAGCCCGACCAGAGAGGGAAAACCGGGCGGCGCGTAGGAGATCAGCGTCGGATCGATCCCGGCGAGTCCTCTCGGCGAGAGGATCCAGGTCCCCGCCATCGCGTAGATTCCCTCGTCGAAGTGGACGAGACCCAGATGTCCGATCGACCACACTCTCAACAAACCGCCGAAAACCGTGAACGCGGCGATCGCGAGTGTCTCACGCCGGGGAATCGGAGGCATGGGGGAGGGATCGGTGCTCATGGCCGACGATTCTAACGGCCGGCGCGGCCCCGGGTAAATCCGGTCCGCCCGACCTTCCACGATCCCCTCCCCTGCCCCGATTTACCCGTTCCACGTGGAACGCCCCCCGGCTCGGCCTTCTGGTAGAATCAGCCGGTCGAGGCAACCACTTCGCGGGGACGGATCGGGAATCGTGGCGAGGGGAATCATCCATGGGCGTCGCACTCTTCACGGATCGTCGGATGATCGAGCATCGAACGCCGACCCCGCACCCCGAGCGGCCCGAGCGGTTACAGGCCGTTTTGCGGCAGATCGAGCGGGCCGGCTATCACAACACCTGCCCGAGCTTTCCCGTCCACGAGGCGACCGTCGAGGAGCTGCTACGGGTCCATGCCCCCGAGTACCTCTCAAAGGTGATTGACCTCGACGCGAGCGGAGGCGGAATGCTCGATCCCGATACCTGGCTCCTCTCCGGGAGCCTGACCGCCGCTCGCCTGGCCGCGGGCGCGGCGATCGACGCCGTCTCGCACGTGATGGCTGGTCCCGACCGCCGCGCCCTCTGCCTGGTCCGTCCGCCCGGTCACCACGCCCGGCCCGCCTCGGGGATGGGCTTCTGCATCTACGCGAACATCGCCCTCGCCGCGGCCCATGCCCTCGCACGGTTCGACCTGAATCGAATCCTGATCGTCGACTTCGACGTCCATCACGGCAACGGAACCCAGGAAATCTTCTACGACTCGCCTCGGGTTGGCTTTCTCTCGATCCATCGATACCCGTTCTACCCAGGCACCGGCGCTCGGGAGGAAACCGGGACCGGGCCGGGCCTCGGCCATGTCAAGAACATCCCCCTGCCCCATGGAACGGCTCGCCCCGCCTACCACGCCGCGTTTCGAGCCGGCCTGGAGGTGCTCGCCGATCGGATCCGGCCCGAGCTGGTCCTGATCAGCGCCGGCTTCGACGCCCACGCCGAGGATCCTGTCGGCGACCTGGGCCTCGAGATCGAGGACTTCGAAACGCTCACCCGAGAAATCGTCTCGGTCGCCGAGACCCACGCGGAAGGCCGGATCGTCAGCGTCCTGGAGGGCGGCTACAACGTCCCGATCCTGGCCGGAAGCGTCGACGCCCACCTGGACGCCCTCGGAGCGGAACGCGGGCGGATATGAAACCGCTTCCGCAAAAAAAACGGCGGGTGGCATCCGCCACCAGCCGCTCGTCAATGACCCCGACGGGATTCGAACCCGTGTTGCATGCGTGAAAGGCATGTGTCCTGGACCAGGCTAGACGACGGGGCCGTGTCCTCTCTGGTGAAATGAATGTAAACGCCGAATCCCCGGGCGGTCAAGGGATCCCGAGCCTTCGATTCTTCGAGAAGGGTTGCCGGTTGCGTGACGGGGGCGAGAACGTTAGGGTATTCCCAGTTGATGGACCAAACCCGCCACGTCGTCGCCTTCGAGAGTCAGACCGATGACCCGCATCCTGATCATCACCGGTGATGCCGGCGAGTCGCAGGAAATCTATTACGCCAAGTATCGGCTCGAGGAAGAAGGGTGGCAGGTTCACATTGCCGCCCCCGAGAAACGCGCTTTCCTTTCGGTGGTGCACGACTTCGAGCCCGGTTACGATACCTACGTCGAGCGCCCCGGATACCGGGTGGAAGCCGACCTCGGTCTGAACGACGTCAACCCTTCGGAGTACGACGGCCTCGTCCTTCCCGGCGGCCGCGCTCCGGAATACCTGCGCAACCGCCCGAAGGCCGTCGCGATCGTTCGCCACTTCGTCGAGACGGGCAAGCCGATCGCGGCGAACTGCCACGGTCCCCTGCTCGTCCTGGCCGCCGGCGGCGGGCCGGGACGGACCATGACCTCCTACCCCGAGCTCGAACCCGATGTCCGCGTCCACGGCGCCGAGTTCGTCAACAGGGAGGTCGTCGTCGACGGAAATCTCGTCTCCGTCCGAGGATGGCCCGATAACGGCCCCTGGATGCGGGAATTCGTTCGGATGATGCGAAACCGCAAGGGATAACGCCCTTCCCTTCCATCCGGGCGCGGCCTCTCACGACCGCGCTCGGGAAGGCGGGTTTTCACGATCCTGGGCATTTCCCTGCATGGAAGCGACCTTCAAGCGAACCCCAGGTCGGTCAGTCCTCAGACCGTCCAACCTTCGTGCCCTGATCGGCCGACCGGGCCTGGTTCTGAATCGCTTCGTACACCTCGCGACGATGCACCGTCACGTCCTTGGGGGCCTCGATGCCGATTCGCACCTTGTCCCCCCGGATCTCGATCACGGTCACCGTGACGTTGTCGTTGATGATGATGCTCTCATTCTTCTTGCGCGAGAGAACCAGCATTGCCGTTCCCCTCTGGGGCTTTGCGCTCGGCGCGTACATCCATTGCTGTGAGCCAACAGGCGACCGGGGAGGGGCGGGATGCCGTTCTCGCCGGTGAATACCCGGCGTTGCGCAGACCGCCTTCATTCAACTGTACATGCTGAAACGACCCGGTCAAGGGGATGGGCGGATTTTCATCGGCTCCCGCACGATGAATCCCAAGAAATTCGTGCAAAAAATCCCGGACATCGCAAGGAGATGCGTTCCCGGCGTGGATGGCTCGACGGCGGCGGGAAATCACCAACGCGAGGGCCGGGTCACTCGTCGTGCGTGGCCGAGCAATATCGGCGGTACAGGGGGCCCAGGCCGAGATCGTAGATTTCGGCCTCGATATCCTCGTCTCGGCCCGAATGGATGGTCTCGCGGAGTTCGAGGATGAGTAGTTCGATGAACTTCGCCCGGGCCCGCTGGAGGGTCTTGCGAAAGGCTTCGGGACGGACCGGACTCTTGAGGATCTGGCCGAGCTTCTCCGCGAGATCCTCGATCGGAGCGTCGGGAAAATCGCGACGCAACTGCAAGACGGTGGCATATCGGTTCTTGGGGGTGGTCGCCTGGTAGGTATCCAGTCGCGTCCAGACCCGATTGATCACCGCCTCGCGCCAGACCCGGTCGAAATCCTCGTCTCGCCGGCTAGCGTCGAGCAGGTCTCCGGGCGGAAGAGATTGCACCTTCTTCGCACGGAAGTGGTCGATGATGAGCCGATGCAGCACGGTCCGGAGGTAATCGCGGAATCGCCCCTTGCTCTTGTCCGCGCCGGAGAGCTTCCCGGTCAGAAGCTTGGTCCAGAATTCCTGCAGAACCTCATCGGCGAGGTGCTTGTCTCGGACCTTCAAATGGATGTAGCGAGTGACCGCGTCGTGGTATCGGCCCACGAGCTCCTCCATCGCGGCCTGGCTCTTCGGCCCGGGGGTATGGGCGCTGCTGATGGTGGTCCAGATGGTGGAAATATCGGTCAGCCGCTCATCGCTCATCGCTTTAATCCGAGAAGGGGAGACGCGAAAAGCAGAGGCCGGGCTCCGGGCCCGCGATCGGGTGAACACAGGCCACTGTTTCAGGACCGGCGTTCCACGTGGAACCGACCAAACGTTCCCCGCTAATTTCGTTCGACCCTTCGGCTACCGGACAGATCCTCGGCGCGAAGCCCTGAATGACTCATCACCGAGTCGGGTGGAAGTGGGCAACGCCGCCCCGCCCGACCCATCGAACCGGCCCCATCCTCGCCCGGCGGCGAGGCGTCCGCTCGTTCCTGGTTTCCAACCGGAGCCCTCCCTCGTGGGAAGCGATCCCGATACGCCCGGCAGGATTCGAACCTGCGACCGACGGTTTAGAAAACCGTTGCTCTATCCTCCTGAGCTACGGGCGCCACAGTACCGGCGCGGCCTCTGGCGGCGACCGGAACCCGGAGCTAGTCCACCACCCAGCGAGGTGCGCCCGGCAGGATTCGAACCTGCGGCCTGCGGTTTAGGAAACCGCCGCTCTATCCTACTGAGCTACGAGCGCGACATCCCCTCACAGAGGGATTGTCCGCGATCCGTGGGGGTCTGTCAACTTGTTGGACGAGACACGCCTGGGGTTCGCCCGAATTCCTCGATCGCTGGCGCCGACCGTCCGGATCGTAGGGATTATTGGCTGGAGGCGATCGTCTCTCAACCCAGGGAAGAGGTATCTCCATGAGTGATGTGCGATGGGCGGTGGTCACGGGCGGGAGCCGGGGAATCGGGCGCGGAATTGTCCACGCGCTGGCGCGTCGGGGCTTTTCGGTCGTCGTCAACTTCCGGGCCGACGCCAGCTCGGCCGACGCCGCCTGTCGCGAGGCCCTCGAGCTGGGCGCCCCCGACGCACGGGCGCTTCGCGCCGACGTCGCCGATCCAGAGAGCAGCGCCCGGCTTGTCGAGCAGGTCTCGGCCCTCGCCGGCCGGATCGATCTCTGGGTGAACAATGCCGGCATCGCCCCCGAGCGCCGGGTCGATTTGCTGGAGACAACCCCGGAGAGCTGGGATCACGTCGTCGGGACAAACCTCCGCGGTCCCTTCTTTCTCACGCAGACCGTCGCCAGGGCGATGATCGATCAGCTCGCGGCCGGGACGGTTGAGGAACCGCAAATCGTCTTCATTACCTCGATCTCCGCCCGGTTCGCCAGCGTGAATCGGGGGGAATACTGCATCGCCAAGGCCGGGCTGAGCATGGTCGCCCAGCTCTTCGCCGCGCGGCTGGCCGGGGCCGGGATTCGCGTCTACGAGATCCGTCCCGGCCTGATCGAGACCGACATGACTCGGGGTGTCCGTGCCTCGTATGACGAGCGGATCGCCGCGGGACTGGTCCCCATGAACCGCTGGGGAACGCCCGAGGACGTCGGACACGCCGTCGCCGCGATCGCCGACGGATCGTTCCGCTACGCGACGGGCGCCGTCCTGGATCTCGACGGCGGACTCGGTTTGCGTATCCTTTAGTAGGAAGAAGTAGACGGAGTGAAGCGCGATCGGCGAGGGCAGGGGGGCCTGTCACGAGAGTCTGGCCGCCGGGTAAGATGACTTTGGGTTGTTCGGAATGTCGGCCGATCCGCCAGGCCGGGCACCGAACCGCCTGTCGCCGAGATGGGCCCGCGGCCCGTTCGCCACGTCCGCGTGTCGGCGCCGCACTCGATCTGGCGGCCCATCGAGAAAGTTTCGGTCAGCGCGATGGAAGAATCACCTTCGCCACCCGGGCCATCGAGTCATCCGCTGGTCGGCCGGCGGATCGGGAGCTACCTCGTCCTCGACGCGATCGGTAGCGGCGGGATGAGTATCGTCTTCAAGGCCCGGCATGTCGACACCGGCCTGATCGTCGCTCTGAAAGTCCTCTCCGGATCACTCGCCCGAAGTTCGACGCTCCTTCAGCGATTCCTCCGCGAGGCCCGGTCGGCGGAGACGCTCGAACACGGAAACATCGCCACCATCTACGACCGGGGCGTCGACCAGGGCCGGCACTACCTCGTCCTGGAATACGTCGGCGGCGGCGACTTCCACGATTACGTCCAGCGAAACGGGCCGCTCAGTGTCCAGGAAACGCTCACGGTGATCCGGGGCGTCTGCGGCGGCCTTCGCTATGCCGCCCGACGTGGCCTGATCCACCGCGACATCAAGCCCTCGAACATTCTGCGAACTCCAAACGGCCAGCCCAAGATCATCGACCTGGGTCTAGCGCTTCAATCGCAGACGGAGGACGAGCGGGTCACCCGAGAGGGAACCACCGTCGGCACCGTCGATTACATGGCGCCCGAGCAGGCACGCGACAGCCGGGCAACCAGCATTCAGAGCGACATGTACTCGCTGGGATGCACCTTCTACTACCTGCTGGCTGGCGTCCCACCGTTTCCGGGCGGCGACATCACGGAAAAACTGACCCGGCACGCCCGAACCCCCGCGCCGGAGATCCGCGACCTCCGCCCGGAGATCCCGGGGGCGATCTCGACGATCCTCCGCCGAATGATGGCGAAGCAGCCCGAGGACCGCTACGCCGATTACGACCAGTTGATCGACGCGATCGAGGACGCGGCTCGTCCAAACGATCCCGACCGAGGCGAGACGGTCGTCCTCGACGCGATCGTCGACGATGATCCCTCGGAAGACTGGCCGACGCTGCGAACCGCACGAACGCCCCGTCCGGACGTCTCCCAACCCGATGACGACGAGGCGCCCATCCTGCTCGATGCGCTGGAGGGCCTGGCCTCGGCTCTCGACGAGCCCCGCCCTCGCTTCGGTTCTCGATCGGCCGAGGCCCGGCCAATGCCGGACCTCGCGGGGCAGGGGACATCCGCTCCGGTCGTGGAGGAATCCGACGAGTTCGACGACCGCTTCGACGACGACGAGCCGATCGACGAGACGATCCCGGCCGCGGACTCCGAGCCATTTCCTCGATGGATTCTCCAGACGGGCGGAGTCGCTCTGCTCGCGGTGCTTTTCGTGGTGGGGTTCACCGCGATCCTGGGCGGTCCGGCCTCGCCGAAGCCCTCGCCCAATCCAGAGCAGGCCGAGGTGGTTCCGCCGCCGGCTCCCGCCGTCGGGCATCGCGACCCTCCCCCAGCCGTGCCGACGATCGTTCGCCCCCACCCAGATCGCCGACCACCCCAGCCACCTGTCCCGGCTCCGATTCCCCCCTGGACCGAACCGGCCGACCTCGACCGGATCTCGGGCGAGCCCGTTCCAGATCCGCTCGGGATTGCGGCCCATCGCGTCCACCTTCCCGACTGGACCCGGGCTCCATCGCCGATCCGTCCGGACGACCCGAAGGTCGTCGTGCGTCGGGTCGCTGGACCAGGCGACGGCGTGACCGAGCCGAACCTCCTTTATGCACTCGACCGCCACCGGGCCGGAGTGGTCGAGATCGCCGACGCCGGACCGCTCACGATCGACGATGTTCACGTCTCCGGTGAGGTGCGCGTCGTGCGCGCCCGGCTGGGCTTTCGTCCCATCGTCCGGATTCTCCCCTCGCGGAATCGTCCGCCCCAGGATCGCTCCGCGTACATCGTCCTGAAGAACAAGCACCTGGTCCTCGAAGGACTCGACATCCTCGTCGATGCGAGCGACCTGCTCGGCGAGCAGAAGGTTCTCTTCGCCTGCTCGGGCTCGCAGTTGACGATCCGAGACTGCACGATCACCGTGATCAACCGGAAGCCGCTTCCGTTCACCTTGATCCGGCAGGACCCCCCACCCTCGCCACCAAGGCCGACCGACCACCCGGCGCGTATCCTTCTGGAGCGTACGCTCGTGCGCGGGGCCTCCATGACCGCCGTGGAACTGAGCGGCGGCCCGGTGGACCTCGCGATCGACGGCTCCGCTCTCGTCTCGGCGGGCAACGTCCCGCTGATCCGCGTGAAGCGGCGGCTGGGCCGCGCGGAGCCAAGGATCTTCCTCGCCAACGCGATCCTGGCGTCGCCCGGCCCGATGATCCGGCTCGATCGAGACGGCTCGACCACGATCCCCACTCGCCCGCTCCTGATCCGCGCCGATGGCTCGGCGATCGGGCGGCTGGCTTCCACCGGGATCGCCGCTGTTCTCGTCACCGAGGACAACCGAACCCCTCCCGATCGGCTCGTCGCCTGGTCGGGCCACGACAATCTGTTCGCCGGCTGGAAGGGGATGCTCGCGCGCGGACCCGTCCCCAACCTCACCGACAACGGCTTCCCGTCGGCCCGTTCCACGTGGAACGCCTCGGAGGAGGCCAGCCGATGGCTCGCACTCGACTGGTCGCTTTCCCGCGATCAGACCTGGCTGGTCGCCGACGATCTCACCACGTTTCTGGTGGATCGTCCCGCGCTGGTGAGCCAGCCGGCCTACCCCTCGGCCGGTCTCGTTCCAAAAACCATCGGCGCGTACAACGACCCGAAGATCCCCCAGCCCGCGCCGCAACTTTTCGCGTTCGGTCCGGAATCGCTCGTGATGCGAACCGACGATTCGACGTGGGGCGGCGACCTCGGCGCCTTCCTCCGCGATCGGATCCGACCAGGCGACCGGCATGTTCGGGTTCGCATGATCGGATCGGGCTCGCACACGATGACCCGCGTTCGACTACCCGATGGGCTGGCGCTCGAGATTGTGGTCGAGATGGACCCCCGAAGCGGAGACGAGCCGCCGAGCTGGTCGCCGGCACCCGGCTCGGCCGGTCCAGGATTGATCGAGCTTCAGGGCGGAAGTCTCTCGCTTCGAGGGCTGGTGCTCCGCCACGATCCGCAGGCCCGGCTCGGCGGCCTGCTCTCGCTCCGCGATGCGCACCTGATCCTTTCGCGATGCCGGTTGATCGTGCCGCCCGGCCTCTCGACTCCGGCCGGCGACCTGATCGTCTTCCGGGCTCCGACGACACGTCCAATGCCCGAGCTGGCTTCCGGCCTGGCCTTCCAATCGCCGATCGACCGGCCGGTTTGCCGGCTGATCGACTCCATTCTGATCGGTGACCAGGCGGCGATCCGAGCCGAGCTGGGCCGAGGGCTGATCACGCTGACAAACTGTGAGATCGCCTCCGACCGAACCGCGTTTGCCCTCGATCCCGGACGCGTCCGTCGCTCGGCCTTCGACGCCGACCTCTGCCTGGACCATTGCACGGTCGCCGCCGGACGATCGCTCGTCGAGCTTGGCCCCTGGGCGGGGCTTCCCGCCGGACCGGATCGGCCCTGGCTGGTTCACTCGCGCCATTCCGCCTTCTTCACGATCCAGGAGGGCAAGGCCCGCGAAGGAACCTTGCTCCGGTTCGACGCCAACACCTTCGCCGGCGACCTCCTTTTCTGGCAGGCCCAGGATGATGCGTTCGACCTGGGACGCGTCCTCTCCACGGCCGAGGGTGTCCTGCCGGGCCTCCAGCGCGAAGAGATCGAGGAGCAATGGAGCAAGCTCTTCTGGCCGTCGAACCATGCGATGCGGAACGTGATCGGGCCCCGGCTCGTCGCCCCGAAGTTCCGTCAGCGCCCGGTCCCTGGCCGCATCCTGCCGACCGACCTGGCGCTCGATCCGACCACGGCCGGTGGACGGGGCGCCGTCCTCGGCGGGATCGAGGGCCAGCCCGGACCAGGCGGGCCGACCTCCCGACCGTTCCCCAGAGCCACGACCATCCCGCACCTGTGATCGTGCGTGAGACCGGACGTAGCAGCCCCTCGGGCGCCTCTCGGAAACGGTCGCCCTGGCCGGCCGGCCCGTCCAATCCGGGTCACACCCATTGTCGCGGCCCGTGGGACTTTCCCATAATTAATGCATCTTCACACCCGCTCCAGGACCGCGAGGGGGTTCTCCCATGCTGCGGCGCACGATGCCCGGCCTCGTACTCTGCTTCCTCCTTCTGATTCCCGCCGCGGCCCTTGCCCGGCATGGCGGCGGACACATGGGCGGCGGCGGAGGGGGACACGTCCAACTCGGCGGCTTCCCGATGCACCCCGGGCCGACTCTCGGCGGAGGGCCTTCCCTGGGCGGGCCTCGCCATCCTGGTGGAGTTCCGGGGCTGGCCGCGGTCGGTGGCGGATACGGAGCCTTCGGGTACTTCTGGCCGTACGAGTACGCGATGGGACCGGCTCTGTACTATTCCCCGCCGTATCCGGGCGCGGTCATGAGTCCGTTCGGTTACTACTCGGAATTTGGGGTCCCATTGCCGCCGCCGATGGCGGTCCAGGGTCCGCTCCTGCCGCCGCCTCCGGCTCGGGCCCTTCCCGCGCCCGCGCCGGCGCCGGCGACCCGCAAGCCCGCCGATCCCGACCGAGCCGCCCACCTGCTGACCTTCGGCGATCGCCTCTTCCGCGGTGGAAATCTCAAGAAGGCCGAGGAACGCTATCAGCAGGCACTGGCCGCCGCGCCCAACCGCGCCGCGCCCCACCTTCGGATGGCCGAGCTGGCGATGGTCCGCGGCCGATACGCCGAGGCCGCCGCTCGCCTCCGCGACGCCGAGACCGCCGAGCCCGGCTGGCTCGCGACCGCCCCCGACATCGAATCGATCTATGGCGAGCCCGAGAAGTTCCACCAGCAGCTCTCTCGCCTGGAATCCTACGTCCAGGCCCACCCCGACGATCGCGACGCCTGGCTCCTCCTGGGTGCCCACTGGTTCCTCTCGGGCCGGACCGCCCGCGCCGCCGACGTCTTCCTCCGGCTCGACGACCCGAACCGGAAGCCCGACGTGGCTCTTTCCGCGTTCCTCTTCGCCAGCAACCACTCGCCGCCGAAAAAGCCAGGGGAAGGGCAGGGGGATGGTCCCGAGAAACCCCCGGCCGAGGTCCACTAAAACGACCCGGCCCTCCGAAATGATCACCCTCCTTGATCCGTTCAACGAGGTCCCATGTCCGCCCCGAATCGCTATTACGCCGCCGCCTGTCAGACCGATCTGCCTTGCCCCCGCGATCGTCGGGCGATCCCGGAACGAGTCGGATACCTGCTCGGAATGATCGACCGCGCCGTGATTGGTTACGGTCCGTTCTTCGACATCAAGCTGGTCGTGTTCCCCGAGTTCGCCCACGTCGCGCCGATCTACGAGACCGTCGACGAACTGATCGACCGCCTTGCCGTCCCGATCCCCAACGAACACACCGACCGCTACATCGAAAAAGCACGCGAGCGGGGCGTTTACATCCAGACCGGAACGTTCCTGGAAGTCGACGAGCGATGGCCGGGCGTGGTCTTCAACACGACCTGCCTGATCGGCCCCGACGGGATACTGACTCGATACCGGAAGGTCAATCCCTGGCTCCCCTGGGAGCTTCACGCCAGCCCGCACGACCTCACCGGATACGACGAGCCGATGTTCCCGGTCGCCGAGACCGAGATCGGCCGCCTGGGCGCCGCCATCTGCTACGACTGGCTCTTTCCCGAGGCGATCCGCGCCCTCGCGATCAACGGAGCGGAGGTGCTCATTCGCGTCTCGGCCTACATGGACCCCTGGGGCGCCACGCCGCCGATGGACTGGTGGACCCTCTTCAATCGCGCCCGAGCCGCCGAGAATTTCGCCTACGTCGTCGCCGCCAACCAGGGCGCCAGCGCCTCGAATTATCCGCCGTTTTCCTGGCCGGGCGGCAGCATGATCGTGGATTTCGACGGCCGGATCCTCGCCCAGGCCGATCCGGGACCCGGCGAGAAGATCGTCGTCGGGCCGATCGACCTGGCCGCCCTCCGCGACGAGCGCGGCCGGCGGACCGGCCATCATCTCCTTTCCCACCTCCGGACCGAAGCCTATACTGACCTCTACGCCCGGACCATCCATCGCCCCGGTGTCCGTCCCTCATGAGCCGGCGCCGACGCCCATTCTTCTATCAATCTCGATGGACCGGCGCGGTTCCTCATCTGTCCTCGATTCGTCATCCGGGAGCGTGCCGAATGTTTCCGCGTCCCCTTCGTCGACTGGCCCTCGCCTGCGTCGCGGCGTCGGCCCTGATCGCCGCGTCCGCCTGTCAATCCGAGCCCGAGCCCAACCTCACCGCGCCGGTGCCCGTCCCAACGACGAGCCAACCCGAGCCGGCCCCGTCCGGCCCGCTCCGGGACGAAATCCCCGCCGCCGCCCTCGCCGATGTGATGAAGGCCCACGTCGAGGGGATCGGCTTCCTGGAGCAGTACGAGTACCAGAAAGCGATCGCCGCGTTTCGCGAGGTCCACGCAAAGGCCCCGGGCTGGATCGCCGGATCGATCAACCTGGCGATCGCGCTCCTGAACAAGTCGGGCGAGGACGAGGCGGCCAGGAAGAAGCACGGCGGCGAAGGGCAGGGGATCTCCTCCAACTTCCAGGAGGCTCTTGGCCTGCTCGACGACATCCTGAAACGCGATCCCGAGAACCTCCACGCGCACTATTGCCGCGGAATCATCCTCGAACAGATCGGCCGGCTGGCCGAGGCCAACGCCCACTTCCGCAAGGTCGTCGAGAAGGATCCGCTCGACGCCGCCGCCTGGTACTGGGTCGCCACGACCGTCACCGACTCAGAGAGCCCCGGCCTCGGCGACGCCCGGAAGCAGGCCCGCCAGCAGATCGAACCCCTCGAAAAGGCCCTGAAGCTCGACCCCTATCTCGTCCAGGCTCTCTACAAGCTCCAGCAGGCTTACCGACTCTCGGGCGATCCGGCGAAGGCCAGGTCGACCATGGATCGCTGGCGGTCGCTCCTGATCGACCAGCCGGGCGCCGCGCCCGGAACCGGCAACGTCGTTGAGAAATCCTACGGCGAGATGGGCCGATACGCCTCCGCCATCGACCCCTTCCGCATGACCATCGACAAACGCGCCGCCGCTCCCTCGCCTCGCTTTGGCCCCTGGGCTCCGATCCAGGTCGCGAAGCCCAGCTACCAGCGCTGGGTGAAGGACGAGGATTTCCAGGGCGGCCTCGCCGTGATCGGTCGCATCCGTACCCGCTTCGGCGCCTCGGTTTCGGCGTTCGACGTCGACGGCGACGGCCGCCTTGACCTCTACCTCGCCTCGGCGGTGGTCGGACCAAAGGGCCCGCGCGACGTCCTCCTGCGCAACCTCGGCGACGGCAAGTTCGAGGACGTCTCTCTCGCGTACGGCATCCCGGTCGATCGCCCGAGCGTCGGCGTGGCCGCGGCGGATTTCGACGCCGACAGCCACATCGACCTCTTCCTCACCGGAATCGGCGACAACCGACTGCTTCGCAACAAGGACGGCAAGGCTTTCGAGGACGTCTCTGCCTCGCTCCAGTCCGCCGGCTCGAAGGCTCTCTCACTGACGGCCCGATGGCTGGATATCGACCAGGACGGCGACCTCGACCTCTACGTCTTGAACCACTGCGAGGCGTCGAAGGCGGCCGAGGCGTTCCGCCCGGGTGCCAGTCCGCCGCCCGGCCTCGCGAACGTCGCCTACCGGAACGACGGCCGCCCCGATCCGAAGTCGGCACAAACGATCCAGGGCCAGGCCCCGATCGCGACGGCCTTCGATGTCATCTCGTCGAAGCGCGGGCTGACACTCGCGTTCACCGCCTGGCCGGAGGGCTCGCCGCTCTCGGGCGGGGCTCGTCCGCACGTCGGAGTGGCCTGGCTCGACCTGGAGAACGACCGCGATTTCGACCTGGTCCTCGCCCACGACGGCGGCCCTCCCGTGGCGCTCCTCAACGACCGGCTCGGTCGGTTTCATGAGTCGGCGATCGAGGCCCCGTCGGATGTGAACCTCGTCGGCTTCTCGGGCCTGCTCGCGAGCGACATCGACGCCGACGGTCGAACCGACCTCGTCGCGCCTCGGGCCGAGGATTCCGTCCTTGCCTGGCGAAACACGACCGAGCGGACGACCCCCGATCCCTCGAAGATCGCGTTCGCCCGGTGGCCCATCAACGTGACTCGATGGCGGACGGCCCAGGCGATCGACCTCGACCTCGACGGCCTGCCCGACCTGGTCGGACCTCCGGCCATCCCGGGGCAGGGCACTCCCACCCCGGCCTGGGCCCGCAACGACGGGAAGCGGTTCGCGGGCGAATCCCTCGGGAATCCGGAGTCGCCCGGCACGTCGACCGCTATGCAGGTGATCGACCTGGTTGGCGACGCCTTGCCCGATCTCCTCGCGATCCAGACCGACGGCCCTCCTCAGGTCGCGGCGAACCTCGGCAACGGCCAGCACTGGCTCGCCCTCCGGCTCGGCGGCCACTGGCGGGTCAAGCCGCAACTCATGCGGACGAACTCGCACGCGATCGGAACCCGAATCGCGCTGGAAGGGCAGGGGGTCCGGGCCTCGTACGACCTGACCACCCCCGACTCCGGCCTCGGCCAGTCGATCGCGCCGGTGGTCCTCGGGCTGGGCAAAAGTCCGAGGGTGGATCTGGTCCACCTCCGATGGCCCGACGGCGTGATCCAGTGCGAGCTGAACCTCGCCGCGGACAGCCTGGTCGAGATCCGCGAGAACAACCGAAAGACAGGAAGTTGCCCGGTACTTTTCACGTGGAACGGCGAGCGATACGTCTGCCTCGGCGACTTCCTCGGCGGCGGCGGCCTCGGCTACATGGTGGCGCCGGGCGTCTATGGTCAGCCCGACCGCGACGAATCCATGGCGATCTCCAGCGATCAGCTTCGACCCATCGGCGGCCGGTTTCGGATCTCGGTCACCGAACCGATGGACGAGATCGCCTATGTCGATCACCTGAAGCTCGAAGTGAACGACGGCCCGCCCGGCGTGAGCACCACGCCCGACGAGCGATTTGCCCCCGAGGGTCCGCGTCCGACCGGCGAGCCGATCGCCTGGCGGAAGCGGATCGACCCGGTGCGCGCCGTCGACCTCGAAGGCCGCGACCTCACCGAGACCCTCCGCGACTTCGACCGCCGGACGGCCGACCACTTCCAGCGCCTCCGTGAATGGTCGGGCTACACCGAGGAGCACGGGATCGTCCTCGACTTCGGCGATCGGCTTTCTCCTTTCAAGCCGGCGGATCGTCTGGTCCTCTGCCTCGCGGGATGGGTCGAGTACCCGTACTCGCAGACGAACTACGCGGCGGCGACGGCCGGCGTCGTTCTCTCTCCCCCAACGATCGAGCGCCGGCGCGACGACGGAACGTGGGAGGTGATTGAGCCGCACGCCGGATACCCGGCCGGCTTGCCCCGGCTGATGACGACCGACCTGACCGGCAAGTTGACCGGCCCTCGCTGCGTGATCCGGATCCGGACGAACATGGAATGCTACTACGACCAGGCGTTCGTCGCCGTTCGGGATACCGGCGCGGAGAGATCGCTCCGAATTCAGACTCTGCCCGTCGCCTCGGCGACGCTCGGTCATCGCGGCTACACGCGTGAGGTCTCCCCCGACGGCCGCCTGCCGTTGCTCTACGATTACGACTATGTCGACCCGGCTCCGCTCGCCTGGTTCTCGGGGAAGATGACGCGGTACGGCGACGTCCGCGACCTGCTGACCTCCGACGACGACCGCCTTTGCCTGGTTGGACCGGGTGATGAGATTCGGATCGAGTTCGACGCGACGAGCCTGCCGAAGCTTCCGGAAGGCTGGACGCGAAGCTACGTCCTGCGATCGTACGGCTACTGCAAGGACGCCGATCCATTCACGGCGAGGAGTGAGACGGTGGGCCCGCTCCCCTGGCGTGGAATGCCGCCGTTCCCGTTCGGACCCGAGGTGAAGCGTCCCGAGGATCCGGCGTACCGGGCCTATCTCCGCGAATACCAGACGCGCACGTCCGGGGGCGAGTAACCACTCCCGACCCGGAAGAGGCCATCTCGGACGAGCGAATCGCAGGCGGAAGCCGATCCCTTGATTCGATAGAGTGGGTCGGGCACCTCTGCCTCGCTCCAGTTTCAAGAAGCCGGTGTCGATCCAGCCCTCGAATGCCGAGACGAAGTCGCGGCATCCCCCGGCGAGATCGATTCCACGTCGCGTTAGACCGCATAACGGTTGCAGGGACGATGCCGGTGGGAGCGGACTCCTTATATCAACCCGACGCGCCAGCGAGGGTTCCGACACGAAGACCCTCGCTGACGCGTCGGTAGGAGAACGACCCTCGCTGACGCGTCGGTAGGAGAAAGACCCTCGCTGACGCGTCGGGTT